>JBLHKB010000191.1:0-11461 GCA_047619315.1 Polyangiales bacterium | reverse complement strand
TGCCGGCGTGGTAGGCGAATACACCGCGAGCTTGCGGTGGCTCGCGTCTCAACGGGGTGACCGCTCAAACCTCGTGCTTTTCTTAGGGTCGAATATCGGCAACTTCCCGATGCCTGAGGCCCGAGGTTTTCTGGGCCGCCTCTGGTCCCAGCTGCGGGTTCAAGACCGGCTCTTGGTCGGTTTCGATCTCAAGAAAGACATCGAAAAGCTCCTCGCTGCGTACAACGACAATGAAGGCGTCACAGCGGCCTTCAACCTCAACTTGCTAACCCGAATCAATCGCGAACTGGGCGCTGATTTCAAGCTGGGCGCCTTTCGCCACTACGGCACCTACGATGTGTTGACCGGGGCGATGAAAAGCTACCTCGTGAGCCTCGAGCACCAAACGGTACACATCGAAGCCCTCCAGCGTAATTTTACGTTCCTGCCCTGGGAAGCTGTACAGACCGAGTATTCCTACAAATACCTCCGCAGTGATGTGGAGTCCCTCGCCCTCGACTCGGGCTTCGAGCCGATCGCTCACTATGAAGACGCCCGCGGGTGGTTCGTTGACGATCTTTGGCGTCCTCGTAAAGGCCAGACGCTTTCCCAAGGTTAGGGGGGGGGCGTTTTGTTCGTTCTTTTTGCCTGAATGCGCCCCAGCCCCGGTACCATCTCGGCCGTGAGCGAACCGCTCAGCGATGATCTGCCCACCCTGCTGATTCTCGGCGAGGGCGAACCGCTGCGTCCGGCCATCGAAGAGGCGCTGACGCGTCACGCCACGTTCGCGGAGAACGCCGCAAGAGGCTCCGCCGTCGCCGCGGTCCAAGCCGCCGCACCGGACGTGGTCGTCCTCGTAGGCGACGCCGCCGAGCGCGCGGAGGAGGTCCTCGCAGATCTCGCTGCGCACTCCATGACGCGCAGCGTTCCTGTGGTTGTCCTCCTCGAAGCCGGCAACCTCGCCGCACGCCTCCGCGCCGCGCGCTCCGGTGTGGCCGTGGTCGAGCGATCGGCTAGCGCAGACGCCATGGCACGAGATATCGCACGCCTCGCTCGCGAGCTCCCCGAGCAGGGCGCCGCCGCCGTCGGTGAGTTTGGTGAGGCGACGGTCGGCGATGTCTTGGACATCGTCCGCCGCGAGCTCGAGAGCGGCATTCTTTCCGTGCACCAAGAAGGCGGCGACGGTGCGCGTTTTGTGCTTCGACAAGGCCGTCGCGTGGACCAAGCGATCCGGGACTTTGTCTCGCGCATCCGTCCCTTGGTCGAAGCCGCCCAGCCGCTCTCTTTTGACTACGACGGCGCTGGCGCTGGGCTCCTCGACGACGCCACAGAAGAAGGCGACCGAGACATTTTCGCCGGCCGGCGCGTCGCCCTCGTCGAAGATGATGCAGCCGTCGCTGACGCGCTGGCGCAAGAGCTTCGCGCGCACGACGCTGAAGTCGTCGTTCTAAGTTCCGCCGGCGTGGGTGTTGCGCGCGCACACCACCTCGATCCTGAAGTGGTTCTCGTGGAGGAGCGTGGCCTCGACGGCCCGGCCTATCGAGTTCTGCGAGAGATCCGCAACGATCCTCGCCTACGCTGGGCTTCGCTCTTGGTGATCCGCGGCGACGAGCTCATGCCTGCAGGCTGTGCACCACGCATGGACCGCCTCGCGGGCGCCTTTGCACCACTCTTGGCGCCGGACGAAGAAGTGACCCGACGCGCGAGGGAAGAAGACAGCTTCGACATGCGTCTCGAAGCCCTCGGACCGTCGCGCCTGCTGCGCGCCGTCATTCGTGCCGGCGGAACGTTCTTGGTTCGCGTGCGCCATCCACGCGTCGTCGTCGACGTGTCCATCAGCCAAGGCCTCATCGCCGGTGCCGACGCCATGCGTGTTGACGGAAACAGCGGCAAGGCCGGCGGGCCCGTCGCGCTGGCGGCTCTTCTCGCCATCAGCGGCGGTCGGGTGACCATCGAACGACGGGAAGCGCCGGCGAGCGCGAACGTTTTTATGCCGCTTGGCGCGGCCCTGGAAGCTGCGGCCCTGGAATCGCCCCCGATTCGACCATCGGTACTGCCCGCTGCCATTGAGAAGCGCGTCTCGGAGCCGCCGGAAAAGCTGATGGCCGAGCTCGAGTCAGTGCTTGGCAAACTGCGCGCTTCCGGGATGCTCACAAACACCAAAACAAACGTCAGCCAAGCGCCAATCGAATCGGCGAAGAACGCAGCGAGCCCACCCGCGCCGCCGGCTCCCAGAGAGCCGCGGGGAGTCCTCCAACCCAGCAAGTCCGCGGCCACGGCGGGCAAAAGTGCGGTACCCAAGCCGAAGGCACCTCCGCCGCCTCCACCTCTTCTTCACAAGCCGAAGCCTCGCAAGGCGATGACTCCGGCGCCTGCGGAGGTCCCTCGACCTCGCCGCCGGGCGAAGAACAGCACGCTGGTCGGCACCGGCGCCGTGATCTCCGCAGCGCTCAACAACGAAGACGTTGACCCTGAGCAGCACGAGCGGCCGACTTCCCCTCCGCCGAGCATTCCCCCGACGGAGCAAGAGACCCAGGGCGCAACAGATGTCGAGGCGGATGCGTTTCCCAGCCACGACGCGAGGCGCCGGGAAGCCAAGACCCCCGTCGTCCAGTTCGCCGTTCAGCTACCGGAACCGGATGACTCCACCTCGGCCCCCGCGGCCGCACCTTCGCTGACCCCCTCCGCCGTGCCAGCCGTCGGCGTCGTCGTCGACGACCTGCCGCCGCTCATCGGGGAGGCGACGTCGCCAATGGCTTCGCTGCCACCGCTGATCAATGAACCCACCATGCCGACGGGCTCACTGCCGCCGCTGATCAGCGAGCCCACCATCCCGATGAGACGAGGCCACGCTTTTGGCCGTGGGCGTGGACTTTTCCGCGCCGCACTCCTCGGTGCGGTCATCGTCCTCGTCGCGCTCCTCGCATTCTGGGCGATGAACCGTGACGACGCCGAGCCCATCGCCGCTGCACCTGTCGTCGATCCGAGCGAGAATCCTCCCCGCGAAACGCCGGCGGCGGGACCCGTCACGGTGGCCCCGGCCGTGGACTCGCCCACGATTGACACACCAAGCGCGGACACTCCGAGCGAAGAAGAGGCGCCCATTGAGGAAGAGGCGCCCGACGAGGAAGAAGAGGCGCCCGACGAGGATGAGGCGCTTGTTGAGGAAGAGGCGCTTGTTGAGGAAGAGGCACCCGCCGAGGAAGAGGCGCCCGCCGAAGAAGAGGAAGAGAGCGATGGTCTCGCTGCAGACGCGAGCCGGTCGCAGCGCATCGCGTGGAATCTGCAGAGCGGAAACTTCCACCGGAACCGCGGTCATGCCGCGAGGGCGGAGCGGCGCTACCAAGCCGTCCTTCGATTGATGCCGCGCAACGGTCGGGCGCTCGCAGGACTGACCCGCGTGGCGATCCAGCAGAACGATTCCGCGACCGCCGTTCGCTACGCGCGCCGCCTCGTCCGCGTCCATCCGAACAACGCAGGCAACCGCGTCCTCTTGGGCGACACCCTGCTGGCCGCCGGGAATCGCGCGGAAGCTCGGACTCAGTGGGAGCGAGCGCTAGAGATCAATCGGCGGCATCGTGGCGCCCAACGTCGCCTCGCACAGTAGACCGCCGTCGCGAGGCGACTTTTGGTCACACACGCTCGTGACGTCCTGAGTGACAGTCAGCGGCGTGCAGAGAGTTCGACCGGTGGCGCTTCCACCGTCCATCTCCGGCCACACCGAAAATGACACGCAGGAAGCGCAACACCGAGACGCATGGCCTCAGTCGGAGAAGAGGGAGTCGACGTCCTTCTTCGTCAGGCCCTTGAGCGGGCTACCTTCCGTCGAAAGCACGTTCTCCATCAGCGTTCGTTTCTTGGCGCTGAGCTCGAGGATCTTCTCTTCGACGGAGCCCTGAGCGATGAGACGGTACACGTTGACGTTCTTCGTCTGACCGATGCGATGTGCACGGTCTGTCGCCTGGTCTTCGACGGCGGGGTTCCACCATGGGTCGAAGTGCACGACGGTGTCGGCTCCGGTGAGGTTGAGCCCCGTGCCGCCTGCCTTCAGCGAGATCAAGAAGACCTTGAGCTTCTCATCCTCGTTGAAGCGGTCGACGCGCTCGATGCGGTCCTTCGTTGAACCGTCGAGGTATTCGTACGGGACGCCGTCTTCTTCGAGCGCCTCGCGAATGTGGCCGAGCATCGTCACGAACTGGGAGAAGACAAGGACGCGGTGACCGCCTTCGACGGCGTTGGCGACGAGCTCTCGAAGAGCTTCGAGCTTGGCGCTGTCCTCGTTGGTGAACTCTTGGTTGCTCAGCTTCATCAGACGCGGGTCGCAAGCGACCTGGCGCAGACGTGTGAGGGCCGCGAGGATCTGAATCTGAACCTTGCTGACACCCTTCTTTTCCACTTCGCTCATGAGGCTCTTGCGAACTTCCTGGAGCGTCGCCTTGTAGAGCCCAGCCTGGGCTTCGCTCATCGGGACGATGAGCTCCTGTTCGATCTTCGGCGGCAGGTCCGCGGCGACGTCACGCTTAAGACGACGAAGCACGAAGGGCTGAATGGTGCTCCGTAGACGGCGAGCGGTCTCCATATCGCCGCGGTCGATAGGACGCGCGACCTTCTCTTCGAAGGACTTGAGGTCGCCGAGGAGGCCCGGCGACGCGAAGTCGAAGATGCTCCAAAGTTCGCTCAAGCGGTTCTCGATGGGCGTACCCGTGAGAGCCAAGCGCCTCTCCGACTTAAGCTTCTTGGCAGCCTTCGCGGTGTGACTCCCGGGGTTCTTGATGTGCTGTGCTTCATCGAGGATGACGTAGCGAAGGTTGAGTGAGTTCAAGAACTCTTCGTCGCGCCGGAGGAGCGCGTACGACGTGAACATCACGTCCGCCTTGGCGACTTCGTCGGCCTGTTCGTGTCGCTTAGCGCCCTGCCAGACGACGGTCTTCATCGTCGGCGCGAACTTCGCAAACTCGCGCTGCCAGTTTGGAACCACCGAGGTGGGTGCGACGACGACGCTGAGCTTCTTCTTCTTGTCCTGGCTCTTGGCCCAGACGAGCAAACAGATGGTTTGGAGCGTCTTGCCGAGACCCATGTCATCCGCGAGGATCCCGCCGCTCGCCAAGTCGTGGATGAACGCGAGCCAGTTGAAGCCCACCTTCTGATAGGGGCGCAGCGTGGCCTTGATGCTCCGGGGTTTCGGAACCTTCGGGACCTCATCGATGTTCTCAAGCTTCTTGAACAGTCCCTTGGCTTTTGGTGTCACCTTGGCGTTGGGGACCATGCCGATGAGCGACTGAATCCGGCCAGCTTGGGAGAGAGCCACCCGCTTGCCGTCGTTCCCCGCATAGATCTCCGCCATCGCTGCGAGAAGCTCGCCCACCTGGTCCGGATCGATGGGCGCGTAGGAACCGTCCTCGAGCTTCACAATGTGCCGGCCGCTTTCGAGACACGCGCGCAACTCCTCCGTGCCCACGGAAGAGCCGCCAGCCGTGAACTCCATGTCGAGGCTGAGCCAATCGACGCCGCTGGAGACGCGCATTTGCGCGGAGACGCCTTCGCTTCGAACCTTCACCTCGGCGAGGTCGTCGGGAATGTAGCGTTCCCACTCCTCCGGAAGCTCTGTGATGCCTGAGCTCCAAAAATCGACGGCCTTTTCGCCGCGAATCACAAGGCGGTCCTCGTCCGGTTCGAAGCCGTGGTTCATCAAGGTCTGAACGACGTTGAGCTCTGCTCCGACATCGCGACGAATGACGCGTGGACGTCCGCCTTCTTCGGCGGGCGGTTCGATGTGGAGCGGCGATGGGAAGCCCAAAACGGGAACATCCAAGGTCTGCTCCTCGTACACCACTTTGACGACAGCGACGGCGTCGGCGATGTCGCCGTTAGCCCAGATCTGCAACACGGGCTGCGCGTCGACGAGGTCCGCAATGGACTCGAGGTCCGGCAGGTCTGTGTTGAGAGCCGCCGCGACGCGTGGAATGTGGTCGCCAAGGAGACGCTCCATCGAGTCGAGAGGATGCACAAGCGCAGGCGAAGTGCGAAGGCGAGAGAGCCAAGCGGGGGTGACGTGCTCGACGAGGGGCCGGGCAATTCCGTCCGTCGCATCGATGTGCCACCCCGGTGTGCCTTCGAACCAAGCGCCGGAAGAAAGCTGAAAGCGGCGGCCGCTACCTTCGAGGCAGAAGTTGATCTTCGTTCGAAGCGTATCATCGCCGACGGTGTCGAGTTCGATGGTGGGACGAAGCGCCTCATCGCTAAAACGAAGCTCCATCGAGGCGGGCTCGAGGAGCACACGGCCGGCGCTCTCAAGCATCGAGAGCACCTCCGCGGCGTCCTCGCCACGAAGCTCTGCAGTCGCGGGTTGGCCGCGTAAGACATGACGCGAGAGCGCGCGGAGGATGCGGCGCTCGTCGACGGGAATCGTGTTGAAGCCATTCAGTGCGTCGAGGATCGGCACCGCGTTCTTCGTTCCCGAGATCACAGGCGTGACAGAGATCGAGCTCGGTCGGACCGTGACGCGATACTCGACCTCATGGGGACGTGGCAACGCATCGGGTGGCAACCAAGCATCGACGGCGCCACGCGACTCACCGATGGATCCGCCAAGGTCACGTCCCGTCAGAAGCTCCAGCTTCTCGGAGCCAGATCCTCCACGTCGACGTCGACGTGAGCGCCTGCGCTTACCGCCCACGGACACGGTCTGAGGAACGGATGGCTCCGATTCCTCTTCCGGCTCGGGTGTCTTCTTCTTCTTCCGGCGCCGCTTGCGCTTGCCGCCGCCGCTCTCTCCGTCGCCGCTATTCTCGGAGCCTTCGCTGTCTTCGCGCTTCGGCTTCGGCGGGCGTTCGCGATCGCGCAACGCCACGATGAGTGCTGCGACATGTTTGCAGTGCCCGGTCTCTCCACGGTGCCCGGGACAGGTGCACTCGCTCAGAAAGTTCCCCTCGTCGTCGATGCGCGCGACGGTCTCGTAGGGCTCATCCTGGGAGCGAACCTGGATGGACCCCGTGACCGTCTTGCCTTTCGCTTCGAGGTTGTCGACGGACTTGCGCCGCGCGTAGAGACGGCCACGAAGAAACGCGTTACCCCCAGTGACTCGCTGAATCGCGCGATCGCTCATGGCGATGACGCGATCGACGATCGCCTCTTTGGATTTGCTGGATTTGGATTTTGGAGTGGCGTCTTGCGCCGGGGCGTCCGTGGACGCGGTCTGAATGTCGCTCATCGAGTGGACCTCGGGATAAAGTCGGCGAAACGCGCCCAATTCTAGATGAATCCTTGATGAATCCTTCGTGAATCCTTCGTGAATCCTGGGCCCCGGCCTGTTTCTTCTGCGCAAAACGCGCTCTGAGCCCTATTCGGCTCTCTCCGGAGAGCCCCTCGTCTGCGGTCAACCGGGGCACCGGGATCGCGGGACGCGTGAAGCCTTACGACCTCACAACGCAGATATTGCACGAGCAAATCTGAACTGCAATAGGAGGGTACGGTTTTTTTTCGTGAGCAAACGTCCCCTACCCCTTCTCCATACCGTTCGCGCGGGTCCTTATACGATCCGTGGCGTCTCCCTCGGCGGTATCTACACCTCACTCCAAGTGCCCGAACTCGGCGTCGTTTTTGACGTGGGGATGCCCATTCGGAGCTTCGCTGCAACGGACCATCTTTTCTTGAGCCACGGGCACGGCGATCACGTTGGCGCCCTCGCGGCCATGCTCGGCATCCGTGGGCTGCTTCACACCAAACAACCACCGAACGTTTATATGCCGGCGCCCATCGCCGACGACGTGCGCACCTCCATCGATGCGATGTCGAGGCTACAGCGCCATGAGCTGACGTTCACTCCGCACCCCATGGTCGCCGGCGACGAACTTCAACTCCGCAGAGACCTTCACGTCACGGCCTTCAAGACACATCACCCGGTCCCTTCTCTGGGCTACCGGTTCTTTGATCGCGTCAAAAAACTTCGCCCAGAATTCAAGGAGATGCCCGGCCGCGAGATCGCTGAACGGAAGAAGGCTGGGGAAGATCTTTTCACCCTCGAAGAGCGCTCCGAGCTCGCCTACGCGACAGACACGCTCATCCGCGTCATCGACACGTGTCCCGAGATTCTCAAGACACGCGTGCTCATCCTTGAGTGCACATTCCTCGATGATAAGAAGAGCTTGGAGGCATCACGCGCGGGTTGTCACATTCATCTCGACGAGCTCCTCGAACGCGCCGACGACTTTCAAAACGAACACCTGGTGCTGATGCACTTCAGCCAGCTTTACATGCCGCGGGATGTTCATCGAATCTTGCGCGAGCGCTGGCCCGCGGATCACCCCACGAAGCTTCACATCTTCGCCCCAGCCGAGGGCCCCTGGCCCTAGTCGAGCTGTTCCACTCGAAGTCTTGAGGCGAACGCGAAGGGCGAGCCACCTACAGAGCCTTGCGAACCGCGAGACCGTGGCCTCGACTCACAAGAAGTTGCGCGAAAAGGCAAAGCGCCGCGCATAAAAAAGGGCCCCGGCACCATTGCCGAGGCCCGAGGGAGGAACCCAGAAGAGTTAGTTGAGGACGGCGGTTCCGCTGATCGTGTTGCCGGCGAAGATGTTGTTGAGGCTCTGAAGCGCAGGTGCCGTGTCCGTTCCGATGACGCCACCAAGGGCCTTGAGCTGGAACGGTGCGGGGCTGTCGTCCGGCGAAGGCTCGATGCTGATGACGGCCATGTGACCAACGGCCAGATCCGTGGCGGGGTCGATGAAGTCCTGGCCAGGGAAAGGTGGCGTCGCCATCGGGCCAGCCGTTGCGCCGCCACCATCGGAGTCCGCCGCGGCGACATCCGTGAAGATGCCCGTGCTCACGGGACCGTCAGCGCCAACGACCCAACCTTCGTAAGCCCAACCTGCGGGAAGTTCCGGAAGAGCGAGCGTTGCAGCGGGTGCCGCACCGGTGGGGTCGAGGAACCAGATGCCTTGATTGGGTGTCGCGTTCTCGTTGCTGGGAGTCGCCAAGATGAAGGAACCGCTCGCCGTGGAGAAGTCAGCGTTGAGAGCGGCGGGATGTTCGACGTTCAGCGCCGCCATGCCAGCGTCGTCAAAGGCGCCAGCGACGACATGGGTCTCTGATGGTGCTGGAACGTCGCCGTTAGCTGGCTCGATGGTGAGCACGAACATCGCCGGCGCTTCGGCTTCGATGTCGAAGAGCGAAGTGTGGCTGCCGTCGGCGTCGACGGAGAATCGACCCGTTGTGATCGGGGCGTCGTCGATGATCACCCAGCCTTCGTAGACGTAGTCGGCACCAAGCTCAGGGAGCCCTTCGAAGGAGAGAGACAAGGTCGATCCCGTCGGATCGGAAGCACAGGCGAGAGCGCCGAGGCAGCTAAGAAGGGTCAGTTTGCGAATCATGTGAAGCTCCGGGTGGTGCGCGTTGCCGCGCGTTTCACAGACTCATAGGAGCGAGGGCCGAAGATGTTTCGTTCGCACTGACGCAACGTTTCGAACGATTCATTCGAATGTGAGCAACGAACTCGCTTTTCTCCTTCGATTTTGGTTCCGGACCCAACCCGGCGTACAATAGACAGGTGAATTCCACGCAGCGCCTCCTTCTCCCCATCCTCTCGATCGTCTTCGCCACCCTGGGAGCCTGCGGCGATGACGCCACCGGGTGCCTAACAAACGCAGAGTGCGCGACGGGTGAGATGTGCGTGAACGGAGAGTGCGCCACATCCGAACGCCGCGACAGCGGCAGCGAAGACGCGCGAAGCGAAGACGCGCGAAGCGATGATGTCGGCCCGGGCAACGATGGAGGTCCCGAGGGCGACGTCGGAGCCGACGCAGGTCCGCAGATGGACGCGGGACCTGCCGCGTGCGGCGCGGAGTGCGACACGGCGAACCCCTGCGAGGTCGGAGAATTCGACTGTGAATCCGGCGAGCCCGTTTGTGTTGCCGTGGGCCCAGCAGCGGAAGGAACAGCATGCCGTGAAGTGGAGGGAGACTGTGACCTCGCCGAAACATGCGACGGCGTGTCGATGGAGTGTCCGTCGAACGCGCGGGTCCCTGCAGACACCGCGTGTCGGGTGGCCGCTGATGTGTGTGATGTGGCGGAGGCCTGTGATGGCACAAGCCCGGCCTGTCCCATCGACGGCTTCGCTGCGACGGGAGCCAGCTGCCCTGACGGTTTCTGTGATGGTTCCGGTGAATGCAGTGACACCTGCACGCCGAACGCTGCATGCGACCCCGGAGTCCCGTGCCGCGTCGGGCGAGTGGATTGCTCCGACGGTACGCCGAGCTGTGAGCTCGCTGGCAACGACGTCAACGGCAGCGTGTGTGGCGCGACGGAGAACGGAAGCTGGTCGGCCTGTTCTTTTGGCAGCACGTGCGCGGAGACAGGCACGCAAACCCGCCCTGTAACGAGTTTCGCCTGCGGCAACGGCACGTGTGGCGCGTCCATCGCCATGGAAGCGCGGGCATGCATGCGCGAGACGGACGGATCCGGGTGCGGCTCAGCGTCGACGGGAAGCTGGGGTAGCTGCGGCGGATTCGCCGACTCCTGCGACCAAACCGGCCTACGTTCACGCACCGTATCGACCCCAACTTGCGGTGGCGGATCTTGCAACGTAGCGATGACCACGCAAACAGAGCCGTGCATGCGAAACACCAACGGCAACAGCTGCGGCAGCGTGTCGAACGGCGCGTGGGGCGTGTGCGGCTATTCGAACTCGTGCGATGAGTCGGCGTCGCGAAGTCGGACCGTGACGACGCCCACCTGCAACAGCGGGACCTGCAGCGGTGTGGCCTCGACGCAGACCGAGACGTGCAGCCGGGACACGGATGGCGTGACTTGCGGCGCGACCACGACAGGTCGCTTTAGTCCGTGCGGAGGTTTCACGTCCAGCTGCGATCAAACCGGGTCACAGTCGCGAACGGTCACAGACAGAGAATGTGCCACGGGCTCCTGCTCCGACGTGCAGTCAATACAGTTCGGCCTCTGCTCTCGAGACACCAACGGGGACTCGTGCCCAGGGTTTAGTTGCGGGGCCAACGTCTGTTCGGGTGGAACCTGCGATAACTCCATTACCTGCCCCCCCGGTCAAACGTGCTGCGGTGACGGATTCGGCTGCCAGGACTTCTGTCCCTAGGAAGCGATGAGTTACGCCAGCTCTAACCAAAGGCGCCGCGGCAGGGGCTCTTCGCCTGGCGCGAGTGGAAAGTCTCGGTCGCCCTTCCCGTCCCTCATCGCTGACAGGGTTCTGCCCGTCGACTCCACGCCTTCGCGCACGTAGCGGCGAAAGCGCGACTGGCTCATTCGGGAATCGTTGCTGCTGAGCAATAGGCGCCCTTTGGGTGCGCTGACTCGCGCGCAGAGCGCGGCCAGTTCTTTCCATTGAGCGCCGGACTTCCAGCGACGTTTCTTGCCAGTCGCGTAGGTCGGTGGGTCACACAACACCCAGTCGAAGAGCTCACCTTTTCGCACGCTGCGCTCGAGATACTCGAAGGCGTCATTCTTCAGAACACGACCG
>JBLHKB010000190.1:0-11475 GCA_047619315.1 Polyangiales bacterium | reverse complement strand
CACGGATACGCGCCGGCTCTTGTCGCCAATGGCAACTCGCTGACCACCCAGCCGGGCTCCATCGCCGCCGGCAACGATGTCCACATCGAGTACGTAATTCAGGACAACATCCCGACGCTCACGGAACTCTTCGCGTCTGACACCGCTCACTGCGCGTGGCGAACCAGCGACTTTTGGGCGCAGGAGCAGCCGAATCTTCGCGGCAATGACCTCGACGGCCGCACGGTCATGATCGTGGATAACACGCAGGGTGGCGACGCCATTCTCGCGCGTGACCCATCCATTCGACGCGTCGAAGACCTCGTGGGCAAGAGCGTTGCACTTCTTCAGTTTACTCCGAGCCACGGCATGCTCATCGATGCCGTGGAGAACTCCAGTCTGACAGAACGACAGAAGAGCCAAATCGAGTACATCTTTATCAACGTCGACGAAGGCACCGCGGGTGTGCGCTCCGCCCTTGAGTCGGGCGCCGTGGATGCTGCGGTTCTCTGGGACCCAGACCTCAGCCTCGCGGTGAAGAACTCTGGCGCCCACGTCATCTACTCCACGCGCGTCGCGACGAACCTTATCTACGACGTCATCGTTTGCGACACGCGTATGCTCAACGACGAGGCCAACCAAGGTGCCGTTCAGAACTTCGTGAAGAGCTGGATGGAAGGCGTCACCGCTGCGAAGGCGGACCCGGACAACGCCATCACCGCGCTCGTGGAGACCCAAGAGTTCTTCGAGCTCCTCGCGCGCGAAGAAGGTCGCCCTTTCGTGGCAGGTCTCTTCGAGAACCTCGTTTGGACGGGTCTCGACGACAATATGCGAATCTTGGGTCTGGCAGGGGGCACGAATCACTACGAGCGCGTCTATGGCCGCTTCGACCGTATCTACCGCGCCGCTGGCGCACTCGCCGACCCGAACTCCCCAGTGATCCCAGCTCAGGACTCCATCGACACGCGTTACATTCGCGCCCTGATGGAAGCCGCGACGCCTGAGACGCGCGAAGCCGCCCTGGCCCCACAGTTTGAATTCACTGGCGCCGAGCGCGACCAGCTTGCTCAAGAAATTCAGGCCCAAGAGGCGTCTCCGGTCGTCACTCGCCCCGTCACCGTCAACTTCACGACAGGTTCTTTTGTCCTGACCGAGCGAAGCAAGCAGACCATCAACCTAGAGATGGTCCCGCTCATCGAAAACCACGGTTCGGCTTACTTTGAGGTATCCGGCAACACGGACTCGACGGGCAGCGCCCGCGCGAACCAGTCCTTGTCGGAGCAGCGTGCAAACTCCGTCGTCGCTTTCCTTGTCGAGCAGTGGGAGTTCTCCCGCGACCGGTTCATTGTTCGCGGAAACGGCTCTTCGAGCCCGCTCTGTGATGAAGCGTCTCCTGAAGAGGGCATGTCGATGGATGACTGTCGACTCCGAAACCGCTCCACCCGTGTCGCGATTCTCCAGCGCCACGCTGGCGAATAGCAAAGGCCGACACTTCCCGTGTGGAACCCCTACGACCATCCTTCCAAGAACACCCGCCGAGCACTTGGCTTTAGCGCGGTGCTCACCATTCTTGCCATCTGGGCGACTCTCTCACTTGGGGGGATCGTTGAGGCTCGTAAGCTGCCCGGGATCGGTGAAGTCGCCGAAGCCTTCATGCAGCTCGCCTGGTACGAGGGCGAGAGTAAGCTCCTGGCGGCCACCATCGCCTCGGTCAAACGCGTGTTCGTCGCGGGCTTTTTGGTCGTCGTTTTGGGCGTGCCCCTCGGCGTACTGATGGGCGCATCGCCTCGCGTGAATGCGTTCCTCTCCCCGCTCCTCGATCCACTGCGCTCCGCGCCGGTCGTCGCGATTCTTCCGATCCTCGTCATGTGGCTCGGCATCGGCGAGCAGATGAAGATTGCGTTTCTCTTCTGCGGAGCTGTGGTCTTTTTGGTCCCGATGGTCCGCGATGCCATGCAGGCGGTCAGTCAGCAGCACTGGATTGCAGCACGCGACTTGGGCGCCACGCCTTTCGAAGCGACGTGGCATGCCGTGCTCCCTCTGGCGAAGCCACGAATCGCGGACGCCGTCATCGTCGCCGTCAGCGTCATGTGGACGTACATTACCGTCGCCGAATACGTAAATGCGACGGAAGGGCTTGGACAGCTCATCCAGAACGCTCGACGCTTCAGTGCGATGGACCAGGTGTTCGTCGGCATCGGCGTCATTGTTGCGCTGGCGCTGGTTACGTATGCGCTCATGACGGCCATCAAGAAGCGCCTCTACCCCTGGGAGACAGAAACGTGAGCGACGAAATAGCTCCAACAGACACAGACGAAACAGCTCCGGCAGACACGTCTGCTGAAGTGTCCGCGGAACCCGCGCCAGGCGGGTTTCCTGAGGTGGTCCTTTCGGGGATCATCCAGGAGTACCCCAAGCCCGATGGTGAAGGCGTTGTCCGCATTTTGGACGGCATCAACCTCACCTTCGACAAGCCCGGTATTGTGATGCTCTTGGGGCCCTCCGGCTGTGGAAAGTCCACGCTCCTGCGAATGGCTGGCGGTGTGCGACCCATTGGCGTGAAGACGCCCACGGAGGGCAACGTCACCGTAGATGGCGTCTCTTGTGAAGGCCCCCACGACGACGCGGTGATGGTCTTTCAGCGCTACGCCAACCGTCCAGACCTCACGATTCGTGAAAACGTTGCCTTCCCGTTTCGTCTCGGACTCTGGAAAAAGCGTGTGCCAAAAGCGGAGCGCGAAGCTCGCGTAGAGACGATGCTTCAGGCCGTCGGCCTCGGCGAAAAAGGCGGCCTCCGGCCCGCACAGCTTAGTGGCGGTCAGAACCAGCGTGTCGCCCTCGCCCGAGCCTTGGCACTGCGTCCAAAAATCCTGCTGATGGACGAGCCCTTCGGAGCACTCGACGCCCAAACCCGCGAAGAAATGCAGCGCCTGCTCATCGAGCTTTGGGAGTCCAACCAATGCCTCGTCATCTTCGTGACTCACGACGTGTCCGAGGCCCTGCTTCTCGCAGACCGAGTTCTGGTGCTTTCGTCGTCACCCGCAAAAATCGTCGACGACTTCACCATCACGGAGCCTCGCCCGCGAAGCGATGCATGGCTGATGTCCACTGACACCAGCGCTCTCAAAGACCGCATCCTCGCTCGTCTGCACGACGGCGGCGGTCACGGGCAAGTTCGAGTCTCGTTCTAAGGTTGGACTAACGACGGATGGGCTGGAGACCGAAAAAACGCGCTGTTTCGTACATCATGGAGATGCTCAAGCATCGCTTTAATACGAACGCATTTCTTGGCTCCTTAGCCGTCAGCCTCGTGATGACGATCCCTTGGGGTATGGCTGGGATCCTTCCGTTCATTGGCTACCTCGCAGCCCTGACGATGGCGATCCTGACCGTTCCAGATCACCACAAGTGGCGTGAAGCTGTCGACACAAGAATCGACCGCGACCAACGCGAAGCGGCACGTGAACATCTCGTCTCGGAGATCAAAAAGCGCGTCGGCGACAACCACGCCTACTGGACCAACTACTACCGCATGCTCGAGCGCCGTGATTCTTTGGCGAAGATGGCCGCAGAATCCGACACGGCGATCACCCTTGACGACATCAAGGGCCTTGATGAATCGACGGTGGACTACCTCGGTCTTTGGCTTGCACGCATTGCGATTCACGAGCGTGGCGAAGCGGTCGACCAGCGCGCGCTTCGAGGTCGCGTGATGGACTTGGGTCACAAGCTCGAGAAGGACCTGCCGAGCGCCGACAAACGACGTCTTCAGAAAGCCAAGAGCGACATCGAGAACCTTCTTCGCCGGCACGAAGAGATGGTGAGCCGAGATGCCGCACTCGAAGCAAATATGCTCTCGATGGCAGACACGTTTGATGAGGTTTACCAGCGAATCATCGCGAACCCCACGGCACGCGAGGCGTTCGCCAGCGAGCTTCAGGTCGCCGTTGCGCGCATGGATGCGGAAGAAGACATGGACTACGAGCTCGAAGAACAGTTCGATGCGCTGGACGACTTGATGGAGAACGAATGAAGATCACGAGAGAAAGCCTTGCCGCCCTTCACGACGCCGACGCTGCTGCGAAGACGGTCGAGAAGGTTGTCCAAGAAGCCAGCCAGTCACGACTTCGCACCACGCTCTTTTTGGCTCGCTACGCATCGTGGAATGGACTCTTTGGTTCAGGCGTTGCGTCTCTTTCTGGAAAAATTGGCCGCAGCCAATCCCTCTTCCTCGAAGAAGGCATGTTGGCGCCCCTGGCCGACCGAAGCGTGTTGGTCGCAAGTTACTTCTTTGACGCCGCACGCGACGAATTCGACGACCGTGACACCGAACATCGTGACACCCACCGATGCCTCGCCCAAGCGACGCTCACCGGTGTCGTCGACATGGCAAAGCCCGACCACCCGGAGCTCGCCGACGAGGCCCTGGAACAAACGCTTCGCTGTCCTTTCTGGCTGGATGCGCTGCGGAATCGAGTCGCCCAAGGCTACGGCGAAGGAAGCGCCGATGACTATGCCGGCATCTTCCGCGCCATCGGTTATCACCTCGGCAGCGAACTCCTGGCGGACAAAGAGTTCTCCATCATCGACTCGTCGCTGAAGACCTTCGACGCCGAACTCGTGAAGTACCTTTCGGAAACGGAAGTGACCATCGCGGGCCAAGCGCACAACTGCTACCAGTGGGTTGGGATTCACTCCGGACACGGCGGAGCGGCCGAGGCTGATCACTTTGACTGGGCTGTCAGCGGCGCAAGCCTGGCGTTCAAGTATGTTCCGGAGAAGCTCCACGACGCACTTCGGCGACAGCTAGACGCGGGTTATAAGGCATTCGCTGCGGACCACGATGAGTTCTTCGCCAAAGTACTCGACACGTGAGCGCGCGGTTTTCTCGCATCCTCCACGAGGGCAACGCCCGCTGGGTTCGTCATGAACCCGACCAATATGTTCTGCTGAGCAAGGCTCCGTGGGACGCACCGGAAGACGCCGGGCATGTCCCCGAAGGGTTCACCCTCCTGGCACCCGCGGAGGCCAGCAAAATCGTGTGCGTCGGTCGAAACTACGCCGCCCACGCGGCGGAGCTTGGCAACCAAGTCCCCAAAGAGCCGCTGCTCTTCTTGAAGCCGCCGAGCGCTCTCATCGCCCACGGCGAGGCCATCGAGCTTCCAAGCGCCAGCGAGTGCGTGGAACACGAAGGGGAGCTCGCCGCGGTCATCGGGTGTCGACTTCGTGATGGAGACGTGACGGACGCAGCGAACGCAGTGTTTGGTTGGACCTGCGCCAACGATGTCACCGCGCGTGACATTCAACGCGCGGATGTTCAGTTCACGCGGGGAAAAGGGTTCGACACCTTCTGTCCGCTGGGCCCTTCCCTGACCACCGACGTCGATGTGTCATCCCTCGGGCTTGAAGTGTTCGTCGGCGAGGAGCCACGGCAACGCGGGCGAACCGACGCGATGGTGTGGCCCCCTTATGAGCTGATCGCCTTCATCTCGAACGTCATGACCTTGGAGCCGGGAGATATTGTTCTCACCGGGACGCCGGCGGGGGTGGGCCCCATGAAGGCCGGCGACATCGTTCGAGTGAGCATCGAAGGTCTCGAAGACCTCGTGAATCCCGTTCGCGACCGTTAGGATAGCACCGCGTTCTCACGCGGATGCTGTCCAGAACGCCCTATCGCCGGCGACGGCGACGGAGCGCGACGAACCCGAAGAGGGTCACGAATGCCCAAGGGGCGCTTGAGCCGCTGCGGACCGCACATCCGCCATCGTCCGTCGGCCGCATACTGCCGGCGTCACTTCCGCTGGTGCCGGCGTCGTTGGTTTGAATACCAGCATCGCTACCAGGGCCTGCATCCAGCTGGCCTACGCGGACGAAGCCGTCACAGGCCGCATTGCATCCACCGACGGAAGAGCCGTTCTCGTCGCCTTCGTCGCACGCCTCTTCGATGGACTTGATGCCGTCGCCGCAGAACGCGTTGGTGCACCCGTTGGTGCAAAGATCACCATTGTCGACATCGCCGTCATCGCACTCCTCACCCGTGTCCATCACACCGTCGCCACAGCTGGCGTTGACGCAGCTCTCGCGACAGGCATCGGCGTCAACGTCAGAGTTGTCGGCGGCGTTGTCGCATTCTTCACCTCCGCTAACGTCTCCATCACCGCACACGGTGGCTTCGCACGTGTTCGAACATCCGTCGTTGTCGACATCATTGCCGTCATCGCAGTCTTCGACGCCAAGACGAACAATGGAGTCGCCACAGATGGCCGCAACACACCGACCGGTACACGCGTCGCGCGGGAAGTCGTTGCCATCATCGCACTCTTCGCCGAGGGACGGCTGGGTGATCCCGTCACCGCAGGTTGCTCGAGTGCAGTCGTTCGAGCACCCATCACTGTCGACATCGTTTCCATCGTCGCAAGTCTCCCCAAAGTCCATCACGCCGTCCGTGCAAAAAGCGACAACACAGCTCTCTCGGCAAGAGTCCGGCACGGTGTCCGAGTTCTCCATGCCGTCATCACAAGCCTCTTCGCCCTGAACGAAACCATCCCCACATGCGGGGGCCTCACAGAGAATCGTGCACGAGTCAGTGTTGATGGCGTTTGCGTCATCGCAGGCTTCGACGCCTAGTTGCGCCACGCCGTCTCCGCAACGCGCGTTCAAGCAGAAGTTGGTGCAGGCATCCGTGTCGTCCATGTTCATGTCGTCACATTCTTCACCCGCGTCCACATCTCCGTTGCCGCAGAGGGCGGGGTCCCCAAGTCGGAAGTTCTGAATGTACGAGCGAAACGCAGGTTCGATCCCCCGCAAAGACTCGGGGCTAAGCGCTGAGATTTCGCTCACCGCCGCTGTCGCTGCTGCGCGGGTCGAGCGTTGAACCAAGAAACTCATATACGCCACGGTCTGTCCGGGCGAAATGGTGACCGGCGCATAGTCCCAATACGTGTTGCCGTTGAAGGTGTGGCTTGATGGGCTGCCAAAATCCACCACGGCGGGCCCGAGCGCGGGGCCCCGGATCAAATAGCCGAGCGCCGGGTCTCCAGCGCCGTCCGAACTATCGTCGGTGACCAGCCATGCAGAGGCAGCACTCAGCGAACCGCCGTCCGCCGCGATCACCTGAGTGGAGCCGTCGCTCCCCAAGTTTCCGCCCACTCGAACCTGCGCCGTGATCGGGGCACCGGACCCGTTCCTCAGCACCTCGATAATCCGGAGCCAGCCGATGCCCGACGTCGAGGCGTAGTATCGGCGCGAGACAGTGAGGCCGCTGAGCAGGTCCTCCACCATAAACACCTCGCCGGTGGTTGCATCGACGGTCGCCGGTGTGAACGACGCCGAGTACTCGTCGGCAAACGCACATCCGATGCTTGGGTCGAGCGCGGGCACGACACAGAGCTCGGCGAACCCGTCGTATGCGTCATTTTGGCCCATGAATCCGCCGTCGGAGATCACTCCGCGCCCATCAGAGTCGATATCCCACTCACCCCCAGCGACGTCGAGGAGGTCGGTTTGCGCTTCTGCGCGGGACGCACGGGCAAAAAAAGGCACGCAAAGAAGGACAAGAAAGAGCTGGGTGGTGCGAGGTGAGAGCATGGTTTTCTCCTGAAGCGCGCAGTCTCGTGAGTGAGCTGGGCCTTCGCAACCCGACTAGGAAAAATACATGGGTCGCGGAAACGTCACAGCGCCGACTTGCAACCCGCCACCCACAAGGGCAACTATCTATTGTTCTGATCTTAAGGAGTCTTCTGCATGCTTTCGCATCCCCAATCCGGGACCAATCGTTCCGGCGCCGTCCTCAGCACCCTTCTCGTCCTGCTCGTTGGATGTGGCGACGATGATGTTGTCACCGACGCGGGCCTCTTGGCGGACTCTTCGATGGCCGATGCGGGCAGCGCGGACGCTTCAATGAATGATGGGGGCAGCGATAGCCGCCGCATCATCGGCGCTCCCTTCGTCCGCGAAGCCCTCCCAGAATCGGGGTCGACGGACATCGAACCTGAAACGTCGCTCTTGGTCTGGTTCTCGGAAGAGATGGCGACCGATGTCGGAACGATATTGCTGCAGCCGGGCAACATCGAGATCAGCGCGAGTGCCGCCGACGGTGGGCAGTGGCTTACGATGGTGGATCTCGGCTTCGACGACCCAGCGGTCAACGTGGCCGTCCTGGTGATGCCATCCACGCCTCTGACGGGTGGCGTCGAATACACGGCCTTCGCGCAGCAGGACTTCACGGACATGGGCGGCGCCCCACTGGATGCGGTCTACGACTGGACCTTCCAAGTCAACGATATGGACCCTCCCTTCGTCGTGGGAGCAAATCCAGCGGAAGCCGCCATTGGCCTCAGCGCTCGACTGAACGTTATCGAGGTCGATTTCAACGAGCAGATCAATCCAAGCGTCGGCTCCTTCCGGCTGGAAGGCGGACCCGGCATTCTTGGCGAGCCTATCTGGGACGCGACGAGCGTAACGCTTCCGGTCACGGGCATCGCCTACTCTCAAAACTATCGTCTTCTCTTCAATGGCCTGGTGGATGACTCGGGCAATGAGTTCGATGGTGCTCCGTACTTAATGGACGGACGACTCAACTTCGCCACGGGCCCGGACAACGACCCTCCACGGGTCATCTCCTCGGTGCCCACCGAAGGTCAACGCGGTGCGAACCCAGCGACGACGACAGTTCGCGTGGAGTTCGACGAAGCCATCTTAGGTGGAAGCGCGATCAGCGCGTTCTTCACGAACGGCACAAATACGTTTGAGGTCACGGGCGCATTCGATGGAGACAGAACCCTCGTCTTCGAGATCAGTGGTCTCATCACCGCCCTCGGTCCATACGCTCTCGATCTCTCCGCTTCTGGGATCACGGACCGCAACGGCACCCCGCTGGACCTGATCAGCTATCTCGGCGACGGTGCCATCGACTTTGAAGTTGGCGTAGACACTTTCGGCCCACGCGCCGTCAGCTCGGACCCCGAAGAGGGCGCAGCGGATGTTCGTTTCTCCCGCAACACACTGCGGGTGCGCTTCGACGAGCCGATGAATCCCCTCCGGGGCACAGCCGTTCTGGACAATGGCGTCAGCGCTGCGATGATCGCGGCGACTTTCACCGCGAGCAACACCATCGCGGAGTTCAACGTGGCGGGGCGACTTCAAGCCGGACGCGCCTACGCGCTCGACGTCTCGTCTTTCCAGGACGCAGGTGGGCGGGCCCTCGATGGCGAAGCATACCTTCTTGACGGGATCCTCGATTTCACGACCCAGGAGCCAACAGGCGACTCGTGCCGAGAGCCACTCACGGCTCTCTCCGCCGAGACGACGCCTGAGGGTGCCTTGTTTTGGAGTATCGACTCCGGCGAGTACGTCGACGACGGTGCCACCGATAGCTGCGACAGTTCCTCCGCCTCCGACGACGTGGTCATCGAGTACGTGAAGACGTCAGAAAGCCTCGCCGATGGTGGCGCGGCACTCGCCATCGATATCGTCGCGACTGGTAGCGACTCCACGAGCATCAACTGGGAGCTTCGAGACGGCGTCTGCGAGATCCCAACGACCGGTGAGGACGAAGCTCAGCTTGTCTGCCACTCCATGATGCAGATTGGTGGCCGCGTACTCGATCTAGGCCCCGGGACCTACTATATCTGGGTCGCCAAAGACACGACGGGGACGTTCCCCGGCGCCGACGTGACCGTCAGCGAGGTCACAGAATACCCTGAAGGCGAAGGCTGTGAGAATCCGTTCACCATCGCGTCGCCTGCAGGCATCTACGTGCCACCGCGAATGGAACGCGATCCCCACACGTTCCAGATTCCCATCGGCGGAGTACAAGACTTCGACCGCGACGATGTCTCGAACGGTCTAGGAAACACGAGCTGCGCGGACCAACAAGGTGCAGACGCGGTGATTCGCTTCACGAAATCGCCTGGCACCATCCTTGAGATTCGTGCCGTCCCGACGGATATCCTGAGCAGCGCCGCGGACATAAACCTGGAAGTCAGCCGAGGCTGCGATCCGAATGCGCCGGGCTATCAGACCATCGCTTGCGAAGCGAGCTTTGACCGACCGACGACCATCGCCGCGAGCGCGCCGGGCGGTGACGTCTTCATTTGGGTCAGCACTGAAGACCCGAATGATCCGTTTCCCGGTGCGACTGTCACGATTCGAGAAATCCCCGTCGCCGAAGGTGAGTCCTGCGGCTCGGCGCGCCCTATCCCGATGAGCGGCTCCGTCCTTCGCGACTCATCGTCGAACCTGGGTGGCGGTTCGTGTCTTGGTACGGCCTCCGCAGTGACCTGGTACAGCTACGTGCCCACGGAGAACATCGTCGTTGTCACGAGCAACGCATCTGGCCAGATTCTCCTCCAGGACCAGAACACAGACCAACCCCTAGCCTGCACAACCGACGCACAAACAGGTGTCGCGGCGGTCATCGCATCGGGCTCGACGCTCTGCATCGGTATACCGAACAACGCGCTCTACACCACTCTCACTTTCGAGGAGCAAACATACGACGGGGTGACCGGCACGGTCACAAATATGGAATTTGAGCGAGCGTTGAGCAGTACTGGCTCACCTCAGTCCTGGACGACGGAGCGCTGGTTGCGTTCGACCCCCACCACTCTCTACATGGGCGAGTCTTCGCGCGTATTCCAAATCAACAAGCGAGCGGGTTCCCAGGCGCTCATCTACACGACCTCCGACAACGTCACCTCGTCCCAATTGGGGTATCAAGCAGCTACGATCGGTGAGCGACTCTTCACCGCCGATGACACATCCACCTCGAGCTCCAACCGCGTGTTCGAGCTCTGGGATGCACGAACGTTCCCTTGGTCACCGACACCTTGGGAAGACAACCCAGCGGACTATGGCAGTGACATTCGCGCCATCGCCGTCAACAGCGCCGGCGACATCATCGTCGCCACGCACGACAGCACCGCCGTCCGATTCTTCCAGCTAAGCAGCGTTGCTTCTGGGACTGCTATCGAAATCGGTAGCAATAACAACATCAACGACGTTCGCTCCATTGCCGTCGACGACACCTATTTCTACATGGTCGGCGACCTCGAGCTGCCCTTCGCCTCGTCAGGGGCCGTCGTGCGCATTCCTGTCGCGGAGCTTGGCAACGCAGCGTTCATTCCCGAGCTTCTCGCGGCGGTGACGCTCGACAACTCTCAAGCACCCATCGCCATCGACAACCGAACCGATGCAGCGCACCTCTACTACCGGGACGTCGCCTTCTCCACGGGCAACCAGCTAGGGGTCATCGTCGCTCCTGGCAGCGCGACGCCAACGCATCTCGGCACCATTCTCTCCCTCGGCGGCTCGTCCGACTTCTCGTTTACCTACGACGAGACCGACGGTGCCATCTACCTCTTTGAATCGCAGACCGAGTCCGTTGGTCGCATTGTTCGGGTGGACTAGATGACCCGCCAAACTTCTTCCCGTCTGATGAGCCCAAGCGACATGCCTAAAATCTTTTCTCTCGGCCTTCTTCTCATCGTCGCCTGT
>JBLHKB010000189.1:0-11485 GCA_047619315.1 Polyangiales bacterium | reverse complement strand
CTGCGTCGCTGCGCACTTTGGCACCTACGACTACACCGCCAGCTGCAGCATCACCGCCGCCTACCAGTCGATCATTCACCCCTCGTGCGACTTCGCTCTTCACATGATGAAGATCAACTTCGCCAACACCGGCGTCTGGCTCTCCGACGGCGCGACGAACATCATGCCCGTCGGCCCACATCGCGCGCCCAAAGGTGAGTCACTCACAGCGGAGCAAGATGCCGAGAACCGCGCCGCCGTGCACGGATCCTGGGGCCTGTCCGCGCACCACATTCGTCACGCGCTCATCAACGGTTTCTACCAGGGCTGGGACCTCCACCCCGGACAGATTCCCGTACGCTACGCCGCGTCCTACGCGTTCTTCCTCGAGGGCTTCGCCGCCGCCGCGGAACGTCTCGCGAACTTCATGGACAAGGCCGGCCAGGCCACCCTCGTCGGCGATGTCTTCGACGACGCCGCCACGGGTCAGGGTCTGCTCAACTACTTCTTGCGCGGCCTAAGCAGCGGCGCAGTTTCGCTGGATGAGCTCGCCACCACCGGCCTCACCCTCGAAGAGATTCAGACGCGTTCCTTCGCGAAGATTCTCAAGATGCGCGGCGGCAAGTAGCGCTTCGCAAACCGAAGTTGCGCGTTCTTCGCGTGCGCCAACCTAGGCACAAAGAGCCCGCCGGAATGCCCGCGTGGGCTCTTTTCGTCAGACATTAGTCCGGCAACCGCAAGGATGCCTGGCATCCTCCGAACGATGGGAACGATGGGGACGGGGTCCGCGGTGATGAGCTCGCATGTGCACCTGGCGCTGCTCGCTGGTGAGACGAAGTTCGCCAAATGGGCGCACCCGTTGAACACACGTTTTGCGAAGTGGATCAGCTGGAAGCGACGGCTGACGGATCCGAAAACTCTTGGACCTGTCTTTGGCGACCGCCCATCAACGTATTCACTTCCACTGGAGCAAAGCGCTTGGACGATCGCTTACCACCACCGAAACCCGAAGGACGCTGGGATCGTGCGCTGTCCTGCGGACTCTACGTGGACCAGTCATCGTGCGTATTTGGGCTTGAGCGCACCTCAAGCCGGCCTGAACGTTGCACTTGGACTTGAGCTCGCAGGTTTTCCAGATTCGGACGAAGGGCGGCGGTCGTTTCATCGGTTCGTGTGCGAGACAACACTCGCCACAGACCGCGCACGTCACGGTGGCATGGTCAGCACTGGGCCACAGCAGCCCACACTCCCAGAGATCGTCGAACGCGTCATCGACGTATTCAGTGAGCCCGGTGATGTACTATCAGCCGCTCGAACACAAAGAGCAGCACTGGTGCGCCGCACCGTTATCAGCGTTGCGCGTTGCTTGGGGTACAGCGTCACGGAGGCCGCCCGGTACATTGGAATATCGCAGTCGGGTGCTAGCCGCCTGCTGGCTCGGAACCACGATGTGGAGCTGGTGGCTGCGCACGCCAGGTTTGTGCTGAAGGGGCTCAGTCGAAAGTCATAATAAGGTCATAGTCATGACCCCGTCCCCATAGGTCGCAGCCTAGATCCCCTCAGGGCGCAACGTAGGCTCCGTCGTGATGGCCATCCGGTATTGCGGACTTTGTCCCCCGCCTGAGTATGTCCCCGCGAATATCTGATACGTCCCCGCCTCGAACGCGCCGCCGACGAAGGGGTGATAGCTGCCGCCGCCGTCGTCGTCGCAAAGGTACGTTCCATCAGGTTTCTGGATGACCAACGTGGTGTCCACGGCGCTGTTGATCATCACGCCCAAGTAAGGCAGCGCCGCGCTGAGTGTCATGGTGTGGTTCGCAGCCGTGCCGATCCAGCCGCGGCAGTCCGGAGAGATCTGGTTTGCGTTGACGGTTCCACCGGCGTTGCCCATGAGCAACTTTGGATCCGGAGAGAACCCTGGGTAGAGCGTGAACGATTGCTCCGCCGTGGCCGCAGCCATCGGTTCGGCGTGGACGATCTCGATGACGATGACGTAGCTCCCGCCCTGGCCGTTCTGGTAGGAGTTCGCAAGAGCCGAGTAGCGACCCGCCGTCGATGCACGCGTTTCGATCTGCGAGTTGACGCCACCACCAGGCCGGTCGGCATTCTGCGCGACGATCTCGCCGTTGGGTCCGCGGAGTCGCAGCATCGTATCGAAGTCTTCAGAGTCCATCGTGATGCGAAGCATCTGACCTTCAGTCGCGTAGAACTCGTACATGTCTTCGAAGGAGCCGCTGTCGCCGATCGTGTCGCTGGCGTCGAGGATGCCCGTGTGTTCTTCACGCTCGTTCTCGCCCACAACAACACCGCGACCGGAAACAGGAGCGAGGGCTACCGTCACGTCCACCGCCGGAGCGACAGGAGCAAGTCCAGGACCTCCGCCACAGGCGCTCACCATGAGGAGGGACAGAAACACGACGCTCGACTTCATGGGTCAAGAATGCAGAGAAGCGCGCCGGTCGTCCACCCCAGCGTAGCGGCGGGCCTCGATGCGACATGAATTCCCGGGTTGGTATGCGCAGGGGCGAAGTCCACGCCGAGCTCATCGGCGCGTGAACGGAGGCACGCAGCTTCCTGGGCAAACAATGCATGTTGTCCGAGCGAGTTGGCCCGAGGCCGTGGCCCTTCAAAGATCCGGAGATGCCGCAAGACCTCCGTATCCGCCATACGCCAATGGAGTAGCGCCGCAACTCGTGGCTCGGCAAGACGACCTTCCAAGGAGTCTCACCCGCGCCCACTGGAAACGACATGAATCTTTGCGCTCATCCTTACCGCCTCTTTACCCTCCTCCTCCTGCTCCTCCTCTCCGCATGCAACTGCGAGAGCATGCCAATGCTCGACGCTGCGACGTCTGACGCAGCGGTGGCTGCCACCGAAATCTGTGACAACGGCATCGACGATGATGGGGATGGCGCCCTCGACTGTGAGGATGCGGAGTGCATCGCCTACGACATCGCGAACCCTGACGAGCGCACCGTCGACGCTCCCTTTTTGGAACGCGTTCGGTTTCTATGGGAAGGCGGCGTCTGTCCACCGGTTCAGATCAACGCAGACTCTGCCGCGTTGGCGCGCCGCGACATTGGCGCCATACATGGTCGCGTCACCGACGAGGACGGCGGCCCTCTCGCGGGGGCCCGCGTCGATGTGCTGCACCATCCTGAGCTCGGACGAACCGAAAGCCGTGGAGATGGCGCCTTCGACTTGGCCGTTGTTCCCGGCGAAGAACTTGTCATTCGTTTCTCCTTCGAAGGCTACATCGATGCCCAACGCACCGTGCGTTCTTACGCAGGCAGCTACGCGTCCACTCTCACTCTCGAGATGCTCCGCGCCGCGCCGGGGACCATCGTCGACGTGAGCGAGGGCGCTGTTGTACGCAGCGACGTCAGCGAAGACGCAGACGGAACCCGCTCGGCGACCATTCTCTTCCCCGCTGGAACCGGCGCGCGCATCCGAGCCGCCGATGGCACCATGACGCCGGCGAGTTCTCTACGTATCAGGCCCCGCGAGTTTACCGTGGGCGAGCGCGGCCCCGAGCGCATGATCTCCACGCTCCCGCCAACGAGCGCCTACACCTACGCCATTGAACTCGGCGTCGACGAAGGGGAAGACGTGTTCTTCGATCGACCCGTTCCCGTGTACGTCACGGACTTCCTCGACATGCCCGTCGGAACACCCGTGCCCGTCGGAAGCTATGACCGGCAGCTCGGCCACTGGGTCCCAGAAGAAGACGGTCTCGTGGTTGAGATCACCGATATTCGCGATGGCCTCGCCGACCTCGACGTTGACGGCGACGGAGCGCCCGACGATCTCACCTTCCTTGGCATCGATGACGAAGAACGCCGCGGCCTCGCCTCCGAGCACGAGACCGGCGCGCGTTTGTGGCGTTTTGCGCCGACGCACTTTTCTCCTTGGGACTTAAACTGGCCCTTCGCATTCCCCGCCGACGCCATTTTCCCTACACTCTCCAGTGCCCTTGGAACTCTCCTCGGAGGCGACGAGTTCCTCCAGGACAGCTGTGTACCTGGCTCGCAGATTCGCGTTCAGCGACAGATTCTTGGCGAGCAGGTCGGCGTCCTCGGCACCGGCATGTCGCTTCACTACAGCAGCGACCGACACCCCGCCTATGAAGCGCCTCGTCGCATCCGTTTGCAGATCACACCGGACGAGATTCCTGAATCCCTCGTCGAAGTGCGTGTGGAGCTCGACATCGCCGGACAGCAACACCGGCGGACCTATCGCCCTGCCCCAGGCTTGGTCTTCGAACACAGCTGGGACGGCCTCGATCGCTTCGGCCGTGTCTTTCGTGGTCCAGCGCCCTACGTGCTGCGCGTTGGCTACGTTTACGACGGAGACTACACAACAGCTGGCAGCGAAGACGCCGGTCCCCGACCTGGTTTCGGTCGTGGCGGCACGAGTGTCACCGGCAGCCGAACGCGCGAAGAGATCGTCGCGTGGCAAGAGACCCATGGTGTTGTTCGCTTGAACGACGCTCTCACCGACGGCCTCTACGGCCTGACCCTCAGCGTTCATCACCGCTATGAGCCCCTCGGCGAGATGCTCCTTCTCGGTGACGGTTCCACCGTACGCGGCGCTGGCGTGCCTCGCATCATCGAGCGTGTTGCCGGCGTCGGCGACGGTTCCTCCCTTTCCCCTTCGAGCGGAGACCCTGCTCTCGAGCGTCGTTTCAACAACGTCGCCGGCGTCGCCGTCAGTCCCGACGGACTCGTTCACTTTAGTGAGCGCGGCGCACATCGAATCTGGCGCGTCGAAGACGACGGAACGTTGACACGCGTCGCCGGAACCGGAACCCAAGGTGTCTCCGGCGACGAAGGGTCGGCCCTCGACGCGGAGATCACTCGCCCTGGTCATCTCACCTTCGGTCCAGGTGGCGATCTCTACTTCACCTCGCCGCCCTTCGCCGCCGCCCCATCGACCCGCATCATTCGCCGCATCGACACCGCCGGCGTCATCCACCGCGTGGCCGGCACTGGAGAGCGAGGCATCGCCGCCGACGCTGAAGGCGATGGTCTGTCCGCCATTGATGCTCCTCTTGAAAGCCCTCAGCAGCTCTCCTTCGGCACAGATGGCGCTCTCTACTTCGTTGACGGTCTCTCCACCATCCGCATGATCGATACTGCGGGTCGGTTGCGCACCCTCAACCCACGTGTGACGCGCGAATTTGGACTCGAAGCCGACGCGACGCCCCTTGCCCAAGCGGACCTCGGCGCGATCGGCGCTTTCGCTGTTGCCCGTGACGGCACCTTCTACATCGGCAACCTTGACGGAGTCGTCTTTCGCGTAGGCGCCGACCGACTCATTTTCCGTGTCGCCGGGGGCGGGGACGTCGACTTCGATCGGGAGCTTGGCCCCAACCTAGCGCTCGCCGTGCGACTCGGCGCGATCAACGGCATCGCTCCATCCATCGATGGCGCGCTCTGGATCCTCGACGGAAGCTCCCGCCTCACCCGCCTCCTCGGCGGAAGTCTAACCTTTGCATCGGGCACCGCTGCCGGCGCGTGGCCTTCTGGTGACGGCGGACCCGCGGCCGCCGCAACGCTCACGAACGTGGCCCAACTCGCCGTCGATGACGAAGCGCGCCTTCTCCTCGCCGAGTCATTCCCCGCCGACCAAGTCAGGCGAATTCGCGCGGGCTTCGGCGCCCGCCAGAGCGATGAATGGGTTGTCCCGTCCAGCGACGGAACGCTTCGGTACATCTTCGACATCGAAGGCCGCCATCTCCGAAGTGAAACCTCTCTAACGGGCGCGCTCGTCCACGAGTTCGCCTACAACTCCGAAGGCGAGCTTGGCTCCATCACCGACGCCGACGGGAACGCCCTCGTCATTGAACGCAGCGGCGGCGACATCATCATTCGCCCCACCCAAGGCCCGCCCACGCATCTCATCGACGAAGACGGAGACCTCTACGTAGACCGCGTCGTCACCGACGGTGACGACCGCGACACGCGCTTCGTCTGGCGAGGCGCCGGCCAGCTGGTTGGCTTCACGGACCGAATCGGCGTCGTTCACGAGTTCGACTACGACAGTCTCGGACGCCTCACCTTAGACGGGATTGTCGGTGGCGCGATGCAGCGCATCGAACGCGTGGGCGACGCCGTGACACTGACGACGGGCGGGGGACGAGCAGCCACTTGGGACGCGGACCGTTCAACGGGACAGCGAATCCAGCGCTACACCGACGCCAGCGGCGTCACGATGGAGCGAAGCACCAATGACGAAGGCGTGCAGACGACACGCTACGAAGATGGCTCCGAAGTCGTCGTGGTCTTGAGGCCTGACGATCTGCTTGGACCGGGCGTCAGCGTGCCCGTGTCCACCACCATCCGCACGCCTTCGGGGCTGCAAGCCGAATGGGCTCTCGAGCAGGAATCCACCGCTACCGACGGCGTCCTCGACGAACGCGTTACCCGCATCATTACAGGCGTCGGTACCGCGCGTGAAGCCCTCACTCGCCAGCGCCTCGCCATGACGGCGGACGGCGGCAGCGTCTTTGAAATGACCAGCGCCGAAGGCCGGCAGGGCACCATGGTCCGCAACGCTGGAGGCGAACTCGTCGAGATCACGCAGCCCGGGCGCTTCCCTGTTCGCCTCGAATACGACGATCGCGGCAGACTCGTGCGCGCACTCCAAGGCCCCGAAGGCCGCCCCGGCGATGCTCGCGTTCTAAGCTGGACGCTGCCCACGATCCCTTCCGAGAGCTTCGGCGACGTCGAAGTCGAAGACTCCACGGGACGAAGCGTTCGCGCTGGTTTCGACGCCCGTGGCCGAACAGCCGAGGTCAGCGATGAAGTCGGCGTCTCCAACTTTGGCTTCGACGAAGCCGCACGCACGCTGACGGTGATTCCGCCGGGACGAGACGCCCACACCTTCAGCTTCGATACCCGAGGCTTCATGAGCACCTACGCGCCTCCAGGCGTCGCGGGCAGCGCCAGCGAAGGAACGGAGACCTTCGAGTTCGACGACGACGGCATCGCGCTCTCCATGGACTTCGCCGGCTCCGAGGTGAGCGTCGATGTCGACAACGCCTTCCGTGGCCGCGGAGCCTCCTTTGGCGCAGGCGCATCCAGCGTCGTCGACTTCGACGAAAACGGCGACGTGAGCAGCCGGCGCTGGATACAGCCCGAAGGCGAGGTTCGCATCGAGCCGACCTACGACGGCCCCTTGGTGACTTCCGTGGAAATGTCCGGAGCCATCAACGCGACCTTCACGCCGGAATACGACGATAGCCTCGAGCTCGTCGCCACAAGCATCAGCGCCGGCGGAGAGAGCGCGCGCACCTCATGGACGCGCGACGTCGACGGAATCACCGATGGGATGACTCTGACCACTTCGTCCTCGAGCGTCATCCCCCTGACACTCGACCCGCGCAGTGGCGATCTGACCGCGATGCGAAGTGGCGGCGCGGCGTCGAACTACGACATCGACGGTTTCGGATCTCTTGAGAGTGCACGCCACAGCTGGCCCGGTGGGTCCATCGCGTTCGGCTATGGGCGAGACGGCGCGGGACGCATAGAGAGCATCGTCGAGTCAGGCCGTGCCGAGCGCACCTTCGACTTCGACGCACGGGGACGACTCACCGCGACATCCGATGACGGTACAGAACGTTATGGCTACGACTACGACGCCAACGGAAACCGCACGGGCTGGCGATTGCCCGCTTTGCCTGGGGGCAGCTGCGAAGGCGCCGCTTGCACCGAGTACGACGAACAAGACAGGCTCCTTCGCTACGGCACCGGCGCGGCGCAAGTCACCTACCGCTACAACGGCGCGGGCCAGCGCACCGAGCGCACCGACGCCGCCGGTACCACAGGCTACAACTACGATTCCCTCGGACACCTCAACGGCGTCACGCTTCCCGGCGGCGACGAACTCTCCTACCTTCACGACCCGTCGGGCTCCCGCACCACGCGCTCCGTAGACGGCACGCGCACCACCGCATGGCTGTGGGCCGGAGGCCGCATCTCCGCGCAGCTCGACGCTAGCGGAGCCCTCGAAGTCCTCTACGCCTACGTCACCAAAAGCTGGGTCCCCGACTGGGCCCTCCACCGCGACGGTCGCCTCTTCCGCGTCATCACCGACCACGTCGGATCCGTCCGCTTAGTCGTCGACGCCGACAGTGGCGAAGTCGCCGAGCAGTACCGCTACTCGCCCTACGGCGTCCTCGAAGAGGACGTCACCAACGAGTCCATCGTCCCCCACCGCTTCGCCGGCGGTCACTACGACGAAGCCACGGGCCTCCTCCGATTCGGCGCCCGCGACTACGACCCTCAAATCGGACGCTGGACCAACAAAGACCCCCTCGGATTCGCCGCCGGCGACACCAACCTCTACGCCTACGTGAGTGGCGACCCCGTCAACGGAGTCGACCCCAGCGGCCTCTTCGTCGACACCCTCACCGACGGAATCGCCGTCGCCGGCTGCCTCTTCGCACTCGCGAGAGACAATATCTACGGCTCCTGCGACAACCTCGGCAGCAATCTCGGAAACTGCGCAATCGCCGCTGCCGCTTTCGTCCTGCCTTTTGTAAGCTACGGCATGCTCGGCCTCGGACAACGACTCGGACGACGCACATCGCGTGCCCCGGACCTGCCTTGCGGCGCCGGGCTGTGTCCGTGTTTTGTCGCGGGCACACTCGTCGCGACGATGGCGATGTCCAGCGTCGCCGGCGCGGACTTCGATGCGTACGTCGATTCAAACGCGCCCATCGAAACGCTTCAGGTCGGTCAGCGCGTATTGACCGCACTCTCCGATGGCGAAGACACTCACACCGAAGTCACGTCCGACTGGCAAGTCATAGACCTCGAGCTTGGCGACGTGGACGGACAAGTCCTCCTCACCGTCCTGCGTCCGCCCGAATGGCTGCCACACGTAGACCCCGACGGCGACGGCACCTTCGAGCTGGAGCTCCCGGAGCTACGTCTCCGCGGACTTGCCCACGTCATCCACGTCCGCGGTCCGCCCGCGATTGTCGACGCGCCCGGCCGAGTCGTACTGTCCACCGTCGAGCACCGCGTCGAGAGCGTCCTCGCCCTGCAGTTTAGTGATGCAGACGAAGTCGTCACCACGCCGAACCATCCGTTCTACTCCGTCTCCCGTGGATGGACGGCAGCCGGCGAGCTACAGCTAGGCGAAGCTGTTGAGACACGCGACGGAGAGCGCACGCTTGTCCTCGCCGAGTACCGGGACGCGCCGCAGTCGGTCTTCAACCTTGAGGTCGAGGGCGACCATGAGTACTTGGTTGGGGAGGGCGGACTTCGTGTTCATAATACGTACGCTGGTCTTCCTCGGCCAACCTATTCAGCTACGGATTTCGCGACCGATGCACTATTTGACTCACATTTTGCGAAGCATGCATCGGATTGGGGCGGCGGTAATATCACTCCCTCTGGGTACCATCGTCGAGCGCAGAGTTTGCTCAACAGAGAGGCAGGAGGGGATATCTTGACCCACACTCGAGCGACGAATGGAGACCTTCTGCGGTACAATGCTCGAACGAACGAATTCGCGGTTGGCCAAGCTAACGGAACGATTCGAACCCTATTTCGGCCAGACGATGGAATCGCGTACTGGAATCGGCAGGTGGCTCCATGACGCAGGGCTTCGGATGTCCTTGCTGCGCGCTCCCAACTCTCTCGGAGCCTCCTCCGGGGACTTTTCAGATCTGTCGAGTATGTGGGTGGGAGGACGACAATGTGCAATTCGCCGACCCAACGGTAAAGGGCGCTAATAGCATCTGCTTGAACGTCGCACGTCGCAACTTCGCAGATCGTGAACTATTGGAAGACGGGGACTCGTCCTCTTGAGAACGTTGTGGGTAGCGGAGCCCTCGAAGTCCTCTACGCCTACGTCACCAAAAGCTGGGTCCCCGACTGGGCCCTCCACCGCGACGGCCGCCTCTTCCGCGTCATCACCGACCACGTCGGGTCCGTCCGCTTAGTCGTCGACGCCGACAGTGGCGAAGTCGCCGAGCAGTACCGCTACTCGCCCTACGGCGTCCTCGAAGAGGACGTCACCAACGAGTCCATCGTGCCCCACCGCTTCGCCGGCGGTCACTACGACGAAGCCACGGGCCTCCTCCGCTTCGGCGCCCGCGACTACGACCCCCAAATCGGACGCTGGACCAACAAGGACCCTCTCGGATTCGCCGCCGGCGACACCAACCTCTACGCCTACGTCGGCGCGGACCCCGTCAACGGCGTCGACCCAAGCGGCCTCTTCGTCGACACCCTGACCGATGGAATCGCCGTCGCCGGCTGCCTCTTTGCCCTCGCGAGAGACAATATCTACGGCTCCTGCGACAACCTCGGCAGCAATCTCGGAAACGTGTTCGAGACCCCCTGGTGCGCTCGGCACTCCTTTCACATCACCTATGGCGGGATGTGCTCGTTTGAGACCCATATTATTCTTCTTCTTCCGGATCTTTCAGGCCGAGACCGCTTGCTTTGCTATGACCACACCTCGGACCAGGTCTCAGATACGTTGCTGGATACAGGTTCGGTGCGACGCGTGATCGTCGACTTCTTGAAAGTGTCCCGACGCGCGCTGTCCGACTTCCCACGCTTGAGAGTCGAATGACCCGACACGGGCCTTGGCGCTTCTTACTCCACTCTTCAACATTCGCCTTTCAGACTACACGCGCACGGGGTCCGTTCCGGGAATCAACGACACTTCTCCTTCGAATAGGCCCAGCCATGTCATGGATCAAACTTCTAGATAACAGCCACTTCTTGGAGACATTGTTTCCAAACGCGCCACCGGCGCTGTCTTGCATTCGCGTTCACGGAGTCCAGTTTCATCAAGACGGCCCTGTCTTGCTTATTGACTTCGATCTGAACAGCTACCCGAAGTCGCCTCCAGCCAAGTGGCTGTCAGGCGAATTCAATACAGTGCAGGTTCGTCTCATGGGCATCGATATTCGCGAGCTCACGATGACTGGTTGGTCGACCAATAACGTGGGTCGACTTGAGTTTGCGCGCGACGAGGATCGCACAACGGTCAAGTTCGATGCACCGGGATGCAGCCTTCAAGTGGACGCCATGTTTGTTCGCGTTGATAGAGTTTCTACATACCACAACGACGCCAACGCAGACGGATAGGGACCCATTCGAGTTACTGCGACAACCTGGGCAGCAATCTCGGAAACTGCGCAATCGCCGCTGCCGCTTTCGTCCTGCCTTTTGTAAGCTACTGCATGCTCGGCCTCGGACAAAGACTCGGACTGTGTCCGTGGGGAAATCGATGATTCGGATCGAGTGCAATACTGGGAAGACGATCCATGTGGACGCGACGTCTCTTGAGGGAGCGGACCTCTCAGGACTCGATCTGCACCGGGCTTTCTTGGACGGCGCTTCTCTTGCCGGCGCTCAACTCATCGGAACCGTCTTGCGAAACGCTCACCTGGAAGGCGCGGTACTTAGCGGGGCAGACCTGACAAACGCTGCACTCATGCTCGCCTGCCTGCGAGGCTCAATACTGCGAGGCTCAATAT
>JBLHKB010000188.1:0-11533 GCA_047619315.1 Polyangiales bacterium | reverse complement strand
ATGTCCCTCGTCAACAAGCTGCTCCACGGACCCCTCACAGCACTCAAAGGGCAGGGCGATGCGGCGTTGATCTCCGCGACGCGAAAGCTCTTCTCATTGGACGACGCCGGAACGGCGGACGCCGAAAGACACGAGGTGCGCGAAGGCGCTCTCGCGAAGGAACGTGGATGAAGATTCGAATCGCCACACGCAAGAGCAAGCTCGCTCTTTGGCAGACGCGCTACGTGGCCGCGACCATCAAAAAGCACCATCCCGAAGTCGAGGTGGAAGAGATTCACGTCGTGACTCAGGGCGACAAGATTCAAGACAAGCCGCTTTACGAAGTCGGCGGAAAAGCTCTCTTCGTCTCGGAAGTCGAAGCCTACGTCGTCCGCGGCGAAGCGGACCTCGCGGTGCATTCGCTCAAAGACATCCCCGGGGATGTAGAGCTCGCCGAGGGCTGTGACCTGCTGTGTTTGCCCGAGCGTGAAGACCCCCGTGACGTGTTCCTGACCCGGGATGGCGAAGAGCTGATGGGCCTTCGCGCCGGTAGCCGTGTTGGCACGACCTCGCTTCGGCGCATGACCCAGCTCAAAGCCCAGCGTCCGGACTTGGCGTTCGCGACGCTTCGGGGCAACGTGGATACGCGTCTGCGGAAGCTCGACGAAGGCGGCTACGACGCCATCGTTCTCGCGGCGGCTGGACTCAAGCGCCTCGAGCTCCTCGAAGGTCGCAAGTATCACTTCCTGAGTGAAGAGCTGTGCTTGCCTGCGGTTGGACAGGGAACGCTCGCCATCGAAGGTCGTGTCGACTCGGGCTTGCGGGAGATCCTCTCGTGCCTTGAACACTCGCCAACGCGCATCCGCACCCAGGCCGAGCGCGCGCTCCTTCTCACGTTGCAAGGGAGCTGCCGCGTGGCCATCGCCGGACACGCCACGATCCATGACGATGGCAAACGCCTCACGCTCAACGCGATGGTCGGCGGCATCCACGGCGAGCAGCTTCTCAGCGCCGGCAGCGACATCTTTTTTCAAGGTCGCACCGACGAAGAGCGTGGCAAAGAAGCGCAGGCGCTTGGCGTTGAAGTTGCCGAAGGACTCATCGCACGCGGCGCGCGTGCGCTGATGGCCGAGGCCGTTGCTGCGACGCATCGCTTGTCGAAGCTCAACTAGGGCTTCTGCATGCGCCAGCAGCGACCTCCGCGTCGCTGCAGATGGAAAGATGCCGTCGAATGTCTCACTTTTCTGCAGCATCACCACTAGGTACTGCATGAGATATTTGACTGTAGCTCTTGTGGTTTCTTCCTTCTTTGCGACGACTCACGCGGCGTTCGCCCAGGAGTCTGAACGAGAGGGCGTTGCGTTGCGGGCAGAGCCAAACCCAGAGCTTCGGCTCCGCGAATGGCTGCAGTACCGCGCTGACGGGTCGAGCCGTACGTTAGCGATCGCCGGCGGACTCTTGGGTGCTGCCGGCATCACGGGATTCGGTATTTACGGCTTGGTGTCCGATAGCGATGTACTTGGAGGTTCCGTAGGGCGTCTTTACATCGCCGCCGGTCTTCTATCCTTGGCGGCGCCCATTGTGCTGCTGGCCACGCAAGACCACCCACGCTTGGATGTCCAAAACCTTCCAGAGCGCGCCCTCACGGAGCGTGAAATCGGCTACTACGAGGGGCTTCTTCACGGTGAAGCACGTCTTGGCCGGGCGCTGCGAATTGGTCGGGGTGTTCAAGGCGCACTTTTCACTGTCGGTGGTGGTCTTGGCTTTGCGTTGACTCTCAATGACGGTGGGTTTTCGGATTCTCCGATCGAAGCTGGTTTGTACCTGGGGCTCAGTATCGGCGGACTCATTTCGGCGCTGGCGGCCTTCTTTAAGACACGGCAAGAGAGGACCTGGGAGGGATACAACGCCGGGGTTGTGCCCGACGCAGAGTCCGCCCGCATTCGTTTTCGAGGAGATGGCGTCCAGCTGACGTTCTAGGTTGTGTGCCGTGCCTCCTTTCTTTGTTCTACCTGCGCGAGCTCTCCTGCTCTTGGCACTTGGTTTGGTTTCGACCGTCGCGTTCGCGGAGTCCTCGCTACCTGCGGAAGCGACAGTGCGTTTGTGCGAAGTGCCAAACGTAGCGATTCGCAACATGGTGCGTTTCGAACTTCTTGCGCGGGAAGAGGTGGTTGGTGCTTGCGATGTTACTGCACCTATCACGCTGCGCATCATCTTTGAGGACCCGCTGCGAGGGGGCTTCGTGGAGGTTCGTTCCGGCGTGCGAACGCTTCAGACTCGCCTGCCTGGACCGCTAGACACGCTTGATGACCGAGCCGTGGCCGTAACGGCGGCGGCCCTCATCGAGGCGGTACGGGCGCCGCCAGAGTCGAGGTTCGAGGGAGAAGAGCCGGTGAGCGAAGGTGCGCCGGCCCCGACTCTTGAAGAGCTTACCGAGGTCGAGGACACCACGACCGGCGAAGGGACGGAGCCTGGAGTCGATCAAATGCAGCAGACCCCACCCTACATCTCGTATCTCGACACGCGTCAGGTCGTCACCCTTACGGTCGGACTGCAGAACGTCGGACGCAACATCGCCTTCGCGGGCGGACTGGGGTATGGCGCGATGCCTTCGGCCAATATACGCATCGGGATTCAAGTCGCCTTCGCGTTGGGCAAGGCATACGCGGGTCACTTGGATATGCGCGGAAGCTACGTTTGGCATCACGGCGTTTGGACCGCGGATCTTGGCGCGCAGGTCGTAGGGAGCCTGCAAGTCTTCGACATCCGCGAAGGACTCGACTTCGGTGGAGGTGTGGGGCTCCACGGGGGCGGGACTCGGTACGTGAGCGACCACGTGGGCCTCCATTTTGGCGCGGAAGCGAACGGGCTGTACATGCGGAACTCCAGCAGCGGCGAGAATGGCGTCACGCTGGAGATCACTGCTTGGGCCGGCGTGAGGTTTGGGCCGTGAATGAATCGCGTTCTAAGGAGTCGCGCTCTGAAGAGCAACGTTCCTTCGATAGACCTTCGGGCGACGAGGACATTGTTCGGCGGATGGCGCCTCGCGTCCGTGATTGGGTGGCACGTTGCATCGGTCCTTCGCCCGACCTGGACGACATCGCCCAGGAGGCGCTCATTGAAGTAGCCTACGCGCTGCCGCGTTTCGAAGGACGTTCGTCCATCGATACATACTGCCGACGGATTGCGACGCGAGTGGCGATTCGTCAGCGCAAGAAGAGAGCGCTCCCAACAACCCCTCATCTGGTCGAAGTGCGGGACGAAGGGCTCGAGCCGGACGGACTCATCGCTCAGCAAGAGGTTGTGGCGGCGGTGTATCGCGCGATGGCTGAGCTTTCCGATGGCGTGCGACTTGCCGTGACACTGTGCGATATCGAAGGGCTCAAACACGCGGAGGCCTCAGAGGTTTTGGAGGTGCAGATACCGGCCCTTCGGGCGCGCCTCAAGCGAGGACGCGGGCAGTTGCGCGTGTTACTTCTGGCAGACGACGAGGCCGATGTGAGGAGAGATCCATGAAAGCCGTCGATGACGATCCCTTGCTCCTGTTGCTCCAGGCCGCCGGAAGAGCGCGGGTTCCGACGCCGGACGAAGATGTGTATTCCGCTTCGTTGGCGCTGCGGGCTGCGGCGAATAGACGGCGGCGTTCGCGCGTGCGCTTTGCAGGAGTGGGTTTGGCCACGGCGGTGGCGGTGGCGGCTTGCGTGCTCTTAGGCTGGTTTGTCTTTCGTTCAGGACCAGTCGGGATTGCTAGGACGGCGCTTCCCGCGGGCGATGTGCTTCTGCAGAGCGTTCTGTCTCCGGCTTCGCTTGTGGTCGAAGAAGTCATCGCGCAGCGGCGGGTACGCTTGGACGAAGGGGAGGTCCTCTTCGACGTAGCGGCGTTGGAAGGGGACGATGCTTTTGTGGTTCGCACTCCGGTATTCGATGTCGAGGTGGAGGGGACAGTGTTTGCCGTGTCCGTCGATGTGGCTGGGAGCTGGGTTGAAGTGTACGAGGGCCAGGTGACCATTCGCCGGGACGGCGAGGCGATCATGACGCTTGGGCCGTCCGAGCGCTTTGGCATTGGCGCAGGTTGGTCGAGTGCGGAGATGCGCCTTGCGAACACAGGGCGCGAACGAGCGGAGCGCCGCATGGGAAGGCGCCCTGAGGTGGAAGCCATACCTGTGCCGACTGTTGAGAGTCCTGAGCCCACCGTCGACGAGGGCGTCGCCACGCCAGATGATGGCGCTCTAAATCCCGAACAAGCAATACGCGAGGGAGCGCGGGGCCGTGAAGCATCTCAGGACCAGGCGCCATCGCGGCGAGACCCGAGCTTGCTGGAGGCGCGCCGATGGCTTCAGGAAGGGCAAGCGGAGGCGGCCCAAGGCGCGGCGGAAAGGCGCGCTCCGCGCGACGGAGAGTGGGAGCGCCTGCTCGGCGACGCCTGCCGAGTGCGCCACGATACAGAGTGCGCGGCGGATGCATACGACAGAGCCGCCGCGCTAGAACGTCCGTCGCGTGCGACGCAGTCTGGGTATCTGGCGGCGGAGCTTCGCCTCCGCCTGGGCGATGCGGAAGGTGCACTGTCTTCCTTGAACGCCGGCGGAAGCGCGGCGCCCCAGTCTCCTATCGAAGAACGCGCCCTCGTGCTGCGCGTGGAGGCGCTCCAGCGCTTATCCCGAACTGCGGAAGTGCAACGAAGCGCACGTCGCTACTTGCTCGCGTTTCCCTCCGGGCCCGCCAGAGAGCAGATGGAGGCGGTGTCTTCTCCGTAGATCGAGCGCGCATGATGGCTGAGTTCTTGCGAGCTCCTAGGCCGCGACGTCGACTTCGCGTTTCCTGTTGAGAAACGTGAGCCCCAAGAGCACCTCCATCTCGGCAGGAGCGCTGGGTAGGGACCAACGCAGCTCGCGCGCAAAGGGCTCGCCGTAACCGTGTCGCTCTCGGAGCACACGCCCCCAATGACGTTCGAGGGCTTTGGCGATGACCATCGGTTGTTGGGCGGTGAACATCACGGCGCCCCAGCCTGAGCACGCTGCGCTGTAGTGAAAAGTCACCGCGTGGCGGCCGAGCTCGTGCTCGATCTTCGCGAGGGCGAACTTGAGTTCGTCTTCATCGCAGCGCGTGGTGAAGCACGAATAGAGCTCGCTCAGGTGCAGGACACACACCTGGGTGCGGTGAGCAGTGGATGGCGACGTGCGCCACCGAGCCGGGGCCCGTTCGTCGTCGGGCATGCCTTCCGCGATCCAGGGTGCGAGCTGTGGAATGCGTGCCTCCGTCGGCGCGAAGCTGCTTTGGTAGCTGATCCTGTGTTGGCGCTTCGATTTGGTTTTGCGACGTTTCTTCGTGTTCATTGCTTTTTCTTCCTTCAAAGCCGGGTGACGGCACCGAATAGAGAGCAAGAAGAGAGCCGACATGTTTCGTCGAAATACACCGCCGATCACACGTGGAAGGGCGATGTTACGCCAGCCGCCGCCGGCGTCCGCCGCGGTATTACGACTCGAAGACGCCGTTCGCGGTCACGATGAGCGAGCCCGCCGCGTGCACCCAAACGGCGGCGGGGTCATCGACGTCGACGACGGGAAGTTCTGTGCCCAAAGGCTCCTCGACCTCGCCGGTGAAAGATTGGCCACCGTCGCTCGTGACTGTGATGTCGAGCCGCGTAAAAGACATCTGACTTTGCTTCGTGTCGTTGTCCTGACTTGAGTCCGGAGACGACGCGCCCGACGCCAACGACGAGCACCGCGATGAACCCGATCTACGACAACGTCGTCAATCGCCGAGTCTTGGCCTGTAGTCGGAAAATGACCGCTTCCGTCGTGCGATGATAGGATCTCTGCCATGAATCGCGCGCTTATTCTCTTACTCCTTTGTGGTTGCGACTGCGGAACCGAGCCTGGGGACGCCTGCACCCGTGACACCGACTGCGAGACGGCTTCGATCTGTGTCGACAGCGTCTGTGTTCCGCAGGTGGACAGCGGGCCCGGCCCCGACGCGCCATCCGTCGATGGCGGTGGCGATGTGGATGATCCTAACGACGCCGGCGCCGATGTCACGGATGCGGGAAGTGGGAGCTGCGAGGGCGTCGTCTGCCAAGACGATTCGCGCTGCATCGGCGGTGACTGTACGCCGTGGGGTCCGGGAGAGTCAGACGATATGTGCCGCCGAGTGAGTGAACCGGGGCCGGTGACTCCACAGCTTCAGTGCGCATGGACGGGTCAGCCAGATGGAACCTCGCCGAACTTCCGCAACATTCTCCACACGCCCCTCGTCGCTGACTTCGGCGTGGCGAGCGCCGTGGGCAGTCCAAGTCGGCCGAGCATCGTTGTGGTTCCGGCGAGCGCCATCACAAGCTGCCTCGCGCCTGGCGTTGTTCAGCTTCTGGATGGCGCCACCTGCGAGTCCATCAGCTCTCTCCAAGAAGACGAGACGCTGCGCCTTCAAGCGACGGTCACGCCTGCCCTGGGTGACATCGACGGCGACGGCTTCCCCGAGATCATCGCTGCGGGAATTGACGGCGGGCTCATCGCCTTCGATGTCGCGCGGCCGAGCGGTGAGCTTAGCCTGCTATGGCGATCCACGGCTCCCGGCGGTGGCGCTGATAACTGGAAGCAAGGCTTTTGCTCGTGGACCGGCGTCAGCCTCGTCGACCTCAACGACGACGATGAGCCAGAGATCTTCTACGAAGGCGGCGTCTGGAACAATCGCGGCGAGCGCATCGCTGAAGTACCTGGTTGGACGCCTTCCATCGGCACGGGCAGCTTCGGGACGTTCGGCGACTTCGACTCGGACGGAAACGTTGAGCTCGTGGGAGCCGGAGGCCTCTGGGAGTGGACCGGCGACACCTTCGTACTGGAACTCATGTTTCCGACGATTGGATATTACAACGCCGTGGCGGACTTTGGGGACTACGGAGCGGACATGGGAGATGCACCTGGGCAACCCGAGGTCGTCAGCGTCCTCGCCGGAACCGTGCGCCTGTACACTCTCGGCGGCATATTGGTGTTCGAGAGAGTGACGGGTGAAGCGACGGGCGGGCCACCGACCGTCGCGGACTATGATGGGGATGGCGTGCCCGAGATCGGCTGCGCCTTTGGCGGGGCGAACTTGGTCATCGACCCGGCCGACGACGCGACACTTTGGTCCGTTGAATCCCAAGACCGCTCTAGCGCACGAACCGGATCGAGCGTGTTCGACTTCAACGGCGACGGACGCGCGGAAGTGGTCTACGCCGACGAGTGTTATATGCGCGTCTACGACGGACCCACCGGCGAAGTACTCTTCTCGCAGCCGCGCTTCAGCTCCACGTGGAACGAAAACCCCATCGTCGCCGACGTGGACGGTGACTCCGCCGCCGAGGTGGTTGTCGGTGCGACGGGTCCTTGCCGAACTGACGATTACTGCCCAGCTCATGACCCCATCTTCCGGGGTCTACGCTGCGAGGTTGAGAGCGACTGCCCCGGCGGCGGGTGCGTGGACGGCCTCTGCCGGTGCGCAACCAACGAAGAATGCGGCGACGACTATGACTGTCAGCCGGCTCTTGCGGGTGACGAGGGCGACAACGTCTGCCGCTCATTCCACCGCGACTGCGAAACGGGCATCCGCGTTTATCGCGACGCCCGTGACCGCTGGGCGCCGAGCCGCGGGATCTGGAACCAACACGCGTATCACGTGACCAACGTCGAAGAAGACGGCACGGTACCGCGGCAGAGCGCTGTTCGTTCCAACTGGAGCGAAGAAGGGCTCAACAACTTTCGCCAGAACGTCCAGGGCAGTCTCTCGGATGTTCCGGGTCCAGACTTGAGCGTTGGCGGACTCGTTGCTGTCTGCGTTGACGCGGACACGCGCATTGAAGCGAGCGTTTGCAACCGCGGCGCGTCGTTCTTGGACGCCGGCGTCGAGGTCATCTTCCGCCAAACAGGTGGTGAAGAGCTCTGTCGTCTACGCACGCCGGACCCCGTCGCTCCTGGTGAGTGCAGCCCTGTCTCCTGCGTGGCGCCGGTCCAAGCCGAAGGCGAGTTTCAGGCCGTCGTCGACCCCGACGGGACCATCACGGAGTGCATCGAGGACAACAACAGCGCGAGCGGTAACGCGAACTGCATCATCTAGGCAGAGGCCAGGTTTTTCGGGGAATGTGCATCGTTGCAAGTTAGGGAGTGAGCGGCTGCGATAGTGGGACTCTGGCGTGGCCGTTCAATCACGGGAGAGCCGCGATACGAGCGCGTCGAGCGTTCGCTGAGAACGCGGCGACACGAAGTCCTCCTTGGCCGAAATGAGTGCCGCCGGCTGGATCGCGTTCGTGAGCGCTTCACGCACCGTCGCTGAAGTTCGAGGATCGAGGAGAACTTCGAGGAGCTGTATCTGACTGAGGCCTCTCGTACGAAAGTCTCCCTCGAGGGCGCTGGCGAGCCAGCGCTCGGCGCCGTCGTCTTCCAAGAGCGCTGGGATGCACAGAGCCTCTCGAACGGCATGGAGCTCCGCCGCCTTGGATTCGATTCTCGACAGTTGATCCGGGTCGTCATTTCGTGGGCGGCCCACATGGACGAAACCACTCTTCGTTTTTGCCCGGATGCCGCGCTTCGTTTGCTCGAAGTACTCAAACTCGGACCACGGGACGAAGCGCTGGCGCCCCAACGAGCGAATGCAGAAGCCATCTTTGCCGATGCGCAACTTCCACTGGGGAGCTAGCCACAAGATCAGAACCGCGAGCGGCAGATACGTCCAGTACACAATGCTCCAATGTTGTGGGTTCATGACGATGACGGCGATGACCAGCGACCATGGCGCGACATAGACAAGGGGCATCTCAAAGAGCCAGGCGTAGTGAAGGAGGGTCTCCTCGTGGACCGAGCCGCGCTGGGAAGGCTTCGGATGCGGCCGGACTGCGAAGAGGAAGCCGAGGCCTGTGAGACTCAGCAGCGCAATGTGAAGGAGGACTGTTCCGAGGCTGAGCATTCGCTCATCTTGCGGACCAAACGGCGTCGCGAACCTGGGACTCTGGGGCGCTCAGTCCTGCTGGCGCTTAGCTCTCTTTCTCCAGCAAACTGCGAAGCGCTTTCTTCGAACGCTCTGACGCGAACGCCTCAATCGTGTCTTCGACGACGTCTTCTTCGATGCGAACCTTGAGAGTTTTCGCGAGGAGTTCACGCAGGGCCGGTGGCGTTTCTGGGTTTAGCAGGTCGTCGCGTAGATGGGACTGCGTGATGCCGCTGGTGCGGAAGTCGCTTTGGGCGGCCTTCTCCAGGATGGTGGACCATTGCCTTTCGTCGTGCCCCTCGAGGAGCTGCAGGGTGCGCGGCTTTGCTCGTTGCTGACGCCATTGTTTCGCGGCTTCTTCGAGCTGTTTGAGGGTCTCGCCCATTCCGTACTCTCGATCTCGCTGCATCATCGCCTTGTCTGAGATGACGTGGGCGCGCCCCAAGGAGACCCAGCCGTTGCTCGTCAGAGTGACGATCCCGCGTGGGCCTTTTTCGAAGCGCACAAAGTCGGTCCAGGGCACGAATCGCTCCTTCGCGCGACGACACACAGAGAAACCGTCGACGCCCATCGTGAGTGTTGAGCGGATGCTACTTAGCCAGTTAAGCCAGAGTCCGATAGAGCAACCAACAGCTACTAGGGGAGGGGCGAAGTAGGATTTGTCCAGCGTCGCTAAGAGTGCGGCGGCAGCTGGCAAGGTCAACGCCAACCCATAGAGCATCGACTCGAAAGGCGGGCGAAAAGCCGCCAGCACGAAGGAGCGCGCTTTCGATTCGCCCGGCAACTAGCCGCGCTTCTTGGCGGCTTCCATACGGGCGCGGAGCCTTGTCGCGTATCCCTCTTTGTTCTGCTGCTTGGTACGCGAGAGCGCGAGGGCATCGGCGGGCACGTCTTTGGTGATGGTGGAGCCGCTGGCGACGTACGCGCCTTTGCCCACGGTGATGGGGGCCACGAGCTGCGAGTCGCTGCCGATGAAGACGCCGTCTTCGAGGGTGGTGACGTTCTTGTTCACGCCGTCGTAGTTGCAGAAGATGACGCCGGCGCCGATGTTGACGCCTTCTCCGATCATGCCGTCACCGACATAAGCGAGGTGGTTGACCTTGCTGTTCTTGCCGATGGACGTCTTCTTTGTTTCGCAGAAGTTGCCGACCTTGGCGCCTTCGGCGAGCTTCGTGTGGGGGCGAAGATGAGAGAAGGGTCCGACCTTGGCGGAGGGGCCAATCGCGCTCTCAGCGGCGACGGAGTAGGGCTGAAGGTGGGCGCCGGTGGCGACGCTGACGTCTGTGAGGATGGAGCCAACGTCGATGACGGCGCCGCCGGCGACGCGGCACTTGCCACGAAGGTGCACGCCGGCGTGAATCGTCGCGCCGGGCTGAATCTGGCAGTCGGCGCCAATATTCGTGGTCTCGAGGTCGAGGATGCCGACGCCGGAGCGGGCGAGGCCTTCCAGAATGCGGCGCCTCAGGATGTCGCCGCACTGGGCGAGCTCGAAGCGGTCGTTGACCCCGCGGAGTTCGTCCATGTCGCCGGGGATGTCGGCGACGCTCTCGGCCATGGCGATGAGGTCCGTGAGGTAGAGCTCGCCTTGCGCGTTGTTGTCGTTGAGACGCGCGATGGCGTCAGCCGCGAACTTCGCGTCGAAGCAGTAGAGGCCTGGGTTTACTTCGTGGATGAGAAGCTCTTCGGGGCTGCAGTCTTTGTGCTCGCGAATGCCCACGACGACGCCGTCTTTGCGGAGCATGCGACCGTAGCCTTTGGGATCCTTCTTGGTGGCGACGAGGATGGCGCAGTCGCGGCCAGCGCCGGCTTCGAAGAGAGCGCGAAGCGTCTCGGCGGTGACGAGAGGGCAGTCGCCGTAGGTGACGAGGAGCTGTCCTTCAAAGTCCGGGAGGGCTTGTTCAAGCGCGCAACGCACGGCGTGACCGGTGCCACGCTGTTCCTCTTGAAACGCGAAGCGAACGCGGCCTGGGTAACGAGCTTCGAGGTCGCTCTCGACCGCCTCGCGACCATGGCCAACGACGACGACGCATTCATTCGCGCCGCCTTCGAGCGCTGCACCGACAGCCCAGGAGACAAGCGTTCGGCCGGAGAGCGAATGGAGCACCTTGGGGAGCTCGCTTCGCATGCGCGTGCCTTGGCCGGCGGCGAGGACAACAGCGACCGTGTTGTTGGAAGAGCTCATGGGTTCTCGATCTCCGTTGTGTCGTCGGCTACCAAATGTTTCGCGATGATGGCGAGGCCTCTAAGGTCATGAACGTCGTGTTCAAGTCGTGGTACCTCGACGAAGATGCTGTCGCCGCCGAGCTTGTTACGAAGCCTGTCGGATTCGATGCGGTCGGCGACGGCACGAAGGCGCTCGTCTTGAAGGGCCGTATTCGTGGCATCCACCATCGCAGGGGCGTCGACGTTTGAGTCGTGTTGGCTCATCGTTTCGATCTGCTGGGCGCGCGGAATCGAAGGCTCGCGGAGCAATGTGTGCATGCCGTTGACGACGGTAGCGCTCCGACGCATCTGCGAGTCGCCGAGCTTTTCGCTGAAGAAGATGGCCTCGTCGATGGCCATCGGCGCAGGGCTTGTGACCAAGACGAAGGCGACCTCT
>JBLHKB010000187.1:0-11538 GCA_047619315.1 Polyangiales bacterium | reverse complement strand
GTACTTCGCGGCGGCGTGGATGATACCGAAGGGCGCGGCGTACTTCGCGGCGGCGTGGATGACGACGAAGGGCTCGGCGTACTTCGCGGCGGCGTGGATGATACCGAAGGGCGCGGCGTACTTCGCGGCGGCGTGGATGACGACGAAGGGCTCGGCGTACTTCGCGGCGGCGTGGATGACGACGGAGCACTCTGCGCTGGAGGTTCCGAACCCAGGGGCTCGGCGGAAGCGGCTTCAAGCGCCGCCTTCTCTGCAGCCTTCGCATCGACTTCCGTATCCGCAAGCCCCTGCTCCGCTGCCTTCGTGTCGTCGGTGAGGCCTAGGTAAAAGTCGTAGTCTTTTCGCGCGCGTTTCTTACCAAGGACTTCATACGCCTTCGTGAGAGCACCAAACACTCGCTCCATCTTGTGCTTGTAGGAGCCGAGCTCTTTTCCAAAGAGCGTGTCTGGGTGAAACACTTTCGAGAGCGCGAAGTAGGCTCCGCGAATGTCTTTCTTCTCCGCGCTTCGCGGGATGCTCAAGAGCTCATAATAGTTGAGCTCTTCCAGGCGGTAGTAGCGGTCGAGGATCTCGCGCTTCCGTTCATCAGGAAGGTCCGCCGCTTCGTCGAGTTCAGCCGGATCGTAGAGCCCAAGACTGGTTCCCCGGGGCGGCGGACGCGTGTAAACTCGTGGGCCGTGGGTCACGGGCGCCGACCCGGTCAAGACAACCTTGCGTTGGTCAGGCTTACGTTGTTCAGGCTTGCGCTCTTCGGAGGGAGGCGTTGGGCTCTCTGAGTCGGACAGCCAACTCGCGACGCCGAGTCCCAACAGTTTGTCGACGAGAGCCACCACCTGACTCACATCCGCGCCGGTCGAATCGGCAACATCTTGGGCGGTCAACGTGCCGTCGATACGCGACACCATGAACCCTTCAAAGGGGTCGATGGACAAACTCCGAATGTCGGTCCCTTCCGTCAAACGTGGAATGCGTGTGCTGTCTTCGGGAGCCCCCATTTGGGCTTACCGTATCACTAGAAATCCAGCTCGCGCGACTTCGATGCACGGCAGGACTCGAAAGATACGTCAGTTCGCAATGAGCGTCGCGAGGAGAGCTTTTTGGGCATGAAGCCGGTTCTCCGCCTGCTTCCAAACTTGGGAGCGAGGACCATCGATGACGTCGGCGCTAACTTCCTCACCACGGTGGGCGGGAAGGCAGTGAAGAAATATGCTCTCGGCGGACGCGCGCGCCATCAGCTTCTCATCGACGAAGTAGCCGGCGAAGGCTTCCTGCCGAGCTTTGGCCTCGTCTTCTTGGCCCATGCTCGCCCAGACATCGGTGTTGATCACGTCAGCTCCATCCGCTGCCTCGGCGGGGTCTCGGACGACGACGATGTCGCCGCCAAGTTCACGTCCCTTGGCCAACACAGCGGGGTCCGGATCGTACCCTTCGGGACAGGCGATACGCAGTGATACACCCGCACGTGCGGCGGCTAAGATCCACGAATGGGCCATGTTGTTGCCATCGCCGATCCACGCGGCGGTGACATCGAGTCGGCCAAAGTGAGCCCGGATGGTCTGCAAGTCAGCAAGGAGCTGGCACGGGTGAAAGAGGTCTGTCAGCCCGTTGACGATGGGGATCGAAGCGTGATCACAAAGCGCTTCGAGTCGGTCGTGTCCGAAGGTGCGAATCACGACGCCGTGCACGTACCCGCTCAGCATGCGCGCCGTGTCCGTGAGCGGCTCACCGCGACCCATCTGTGTGTCCTTCGCCATGATGACCAAGGGATGGCCGCCGAGTTCGGAGACGCCGACCTCGAAACTCAGACGGGTTCGTGTGGACGCCTTCTCGAAGATGAGCGCCACGCTTTTGCCGCTGAGCGGTTTGGGGTGCGCAGATTTTCCGCGCTCGGCCTTGAGCCGGTCGGCGAGGTCGAGGAGCGTGATGAGTTCTTCCCGAGAAACATCTTCAAGGGAACGGAAGTGCCGTGGAATGCGTGACATAGAAGAACGCCTATTTCATAATTTCAGTACCGACGCCTTCGTCGGTGAAGATCTCCAGAAGCACCGCATGCTTGGCACGTCCGTCGATTATGTGAGCTTTGGTGACGCCGCCCACGAGAGCCTCGAGGGCACACGCCACCTTGGGAATCATACCCCCTTCGATCACGCCCTTCTCTCGGAGCGTTTCGATCTCGCTCGCGCGAAGCGAACTCAACACCGTGCCGTCTTCGCCGCGGACGCCCTCGATGTCCGTCATCAAGACAAGCTTACGGGCGCCGATAGCTTCGGCAACTTTGCCTGCGACGGTGTCCGCGTTGACGTTGAGAGAGCGCCCCTCATCGTCGACGGCGATGGGCGCGATGACGGGAATGAACCCGCCTTCGACGAGGCGGTGAATCACCTCGGGTTTAACGCTGGTGACGGCGCCGACCCGGCCTGGGTCCACCTCTTTGCCGGAGCGCGTCTTCATGCGCTCCACCTTCTTCGCCCGCACACAGCCATCATCTCGGCCCGTGAGACCGACGGCGCGGCCACCATGATTGCCGATAAGGCTAACGATCTCTTGGTTGATTTGAGCACCGAGAACCATCTCCACGACTTTCATCGTTCGCTCGTCTGTGACGCGGAGTCCTTCGACACGCTCACTCACAACGCCGAACTCGGCCAGGGTCTCGTCGATCTGAGGGCCGCCGCCGTGAACGACAACGGGGTTGAGGCCGACGTACTTCATCAGCACCACGTCGCGCGCGAAGCTGTCGCGCAGCGCCGGGTCGACCATGGCGTGCCCGCCGTACTTGATGACGAAAATTTCGCCATGAAAAGCCCGAATATAAGGAAGCGCCTCGTGAAGGATGGCGGCTTTGTCCGCGATGGTGTGCATGACGTTTAGAGAATGTAGCGGGAGAGTTCTTCGTCACCGAGGATCGGTTCAAGAGTTTTTTCAACGTGGGCTTTGTCGACGACGAAGCGTTCGCTTCGCTCCGAGGCGCTGTAGCTCAGCTCCTCAAGAATCGCTTCAAGGACGGTGTGAAGCCGGCGAGCACCGATATTCTCGGCACGCTCGTTGGCCTGAGCCGCGTAATGGGCGATGGCTACGATGGCGTCGTCCTCGAAGATGAGCTCCACGCCTTCGGTTTCCATCAGCGCTTCATACTGACGTGTCAGCGCGTTCTTGGGCTCCGTCAGAATGCGGACGAAGTCTTCTTTCTTGAGACTATCCAGCTCGACGCGGATTGGAAAACGTCCCTGCAGCTCAGGGATCATGTCGCTGACGCTTGCGATGTGGAACGCGCCAGCCGCGACAAAGAGCACGTGATCCGTCTTCACCGGACCGTATTTGGTGCTGACCGTCGAACCTTCGACAATCGGAAGCAGGTCGCGCTGCACTCCCTCGCGCGAGACGTCGGGACCGGTCGTTCCGCCGCGACCGACGACCTTGTCGATTTCGTCGAGGAACACGATGCCGGCCTGCTCGGTCCGCTCGATGGCGCGTCGCTGCACACCATCCATATCGACGAGCTTCTTCGCCTCTTGCTCTTCGAGCACTTTGCGGGCGTCCGGCACCTTGGCTTTTCGCCGCTTCGTCTTGCCCTGAAACCCAGGGACCTGCGAGAGCATGTCCTTGAGGTTCATCTCTTCGGTCCCGCTTTGACCGAAGACGGTCATGAACGGATTCCCGGTGTCTTGAACGTCGAGCTCGATCATCTCTTCGTCGAACTCGCCGGCGCGAAGACGCTTGCGGATGTCGTCGAGGCGCGAAACAGGGTGAGGCGTGGCTTGGGACTTATTGCCCATGGTGAAAGGGCCAAACATCTGACCGGCCTGTGGTGGGTTCTGAGGCTGGGGCGCTTCGAGATCCGCGAGCAGCTGCACCAGGCGGTCTTCCGCATGTCCTTCGGCGCGAACTTTGACCTCTTCGATGGCTTCGGTTTGGACGAGCTGGATCGCAACCTCCACGAGATCGCGGATCATGGATTCCACATCACGCCCGACGTATCCTACCTCGGTAAACTTAGACGCTTCAACTTTGACGAAGGGAGCTTTCGCGAGCTTGGCCAAGCGTCGCGCGATCTCAGTTTTGCCGCAGCCTGTCGGCCCGATCATGATGATGTTCTTCGGCGCGATTTCATCCCGGAGTTCCGGCGCGACTTGTTGGCGACGCCAACGATTTCGGAGCGCGATGGCCACGGCGCGTTTCGCTTTGTCTTGACCGATGATGTAGCGGTCGAGTTCTGAAACCGTTTCACGGGGTGTGAAGTTGATCATTGCGCCGCCTCGGTGATTTCTTCAACGACGATATTGCCGTTCGTATAGACACAAATCTCGCCGGCGATGGTGATCGCCTCCCGAGCGATGGCCGTCGCGTCCATGTCCGTATGACGATAAAGAGCTCTCGCTGATGCGAGGGCGAACGAGCCGCCGGAGCCAATCGCGATGACGCCTTCGTCTGGTTCGATGACGTCGCCGGTGCCGCTCAAAAGAAGCGTTGTCTCTTTATCCATGACGATGAGCATGGCTTCGAGGCGCCGAAGATAGCGGTCGGTGCGCCAGTCTTTGGTGAGCTCAACGGAGGCCCGCATGAGTGAACCTCGGTACTCCTTGAGCTTGCCTTCGAAGCGCTCAAGGAGCGTGAAGGCATCAGCCGTCGCGCCGGCAAAACCCGCGACGACTTTCCCGTCCGCGATTCGACGTACTTTCTTGGCGCTTCCCTTCAGCACCGTCTGGCCCAGGCTGACCTGACCGTCCCCGGCCATGCTGGCTTTGCCGCCCTTACGGACAGCGATGATGGTTGTAGAGCGAAATCGTTCGTCGGAGGAAGCCATGGAGCCGCGGACACTAGCAGAATAAGTGCCAAAACCATGGCAGAGATTCACGTCCATGCGCGCCTAAGTAGGGCTTTTTCAGGTCTCGCTGGTAGGGTTCCGAGGTGGCCAAGGCAAAAAAAGCCATCGCGGAGAGCAGCGGCGAGGCGTTCGATGCCCAGAGCGATCTCTTTTTCTCGTATCTGCGAGAGGAGCGGCGTCTCTCATTGGCGACGCTGAAAGCGTACCGGCGGGAGCTCTTCGCTCTTCGAGAATTCCTCGAAGAGTCCGGGCTTCCTCTGGACGCAAGACGTGTCGATGTCACCGTCGTTCGCGCGTTCCTCGCCAAGGGCTTTGGCACCCTCTCCCCGTCTTCAACGTCACGACGGCTTTCGGCCCTTCGATCATTTTTTCGCCTGCTCCGACGACGACGCGTCATCAAGCACAACCCGGCGACGGCGTTGAGGGCTCCGAAGCGGGCACAGAAGCTCCCACGCTTTCTTAGCGTCGAAGACGCCCTTCGCGTGGTGGAAGCGCCGGCGGCACATCCACGGAGAGGCCCGAAAGCGGATGGGCTGGCGAAGCGAGATGCGGCGATGCTCGAACTTCTCTACGGAGGTGGGCTTCGCGTTGGTGAGCTGAACGGACTGACGCTGAGCCAAGTCGATCTCTCACGCCGAGAGATGCGAGTCATCGGCAAAGGCAACAAGGAGCGTATCGTGCCGATCGGCCGCGCCGCGCACGAGAGCCTGCTTACGTACCTGGAGGTGCGAGCTTCGCTTCGCAAGAAAGACGGCTGTGTTCACGCCGAGGCGCTCTTCGTGGGGCGCTACGGAACGGCGCTGAGCACGCGGCAGACTCAGAACGTTGTTCGTCGCTACGGCATCCTTGGCGCCGGACGTTCGGACCTTCACCCGCACGCACTTCGCCACACGTGCGCAACACATCTGCTCGATGCGGGCGCCGACCTTCGCTCGATTCAGGAGCTCCTCGGTCACGCGAGCCTCTCCACCACGCAGCGCTATACTCAAGTGAGCGTGGACCGTTTGATGGAGGTCTATGACAAGGCGCATCCGCTCGCGAAGAAGAAGAAGAAGAGTGACGCCTGAGAGGAGCGCTTAGTAGCCCATCGCCGCAAGGTCGTAGGCGATGTTTCGGTAGAAGCGGATGAAGTCGAATCCGGTCCGGCGGTTGGCACCTTCATCACGGATCTGTCCAACCTGGTCCAGGTGATCTGCTGGGATACAGCCTCGAAACACGCCCCAATGGGCACTGGCCACCGTGGAAACACCGTCGTTGGGCAAGAGCTGGGTTCCGTGTCCGGTGAACCCTGCGCCGGCGACGAGGAGCGGATCCATGACATCGCGCTTGCCCTCGTGGGCAAGCAGCCGGAGGACACCACCGTCATCTCGGCAGACCTCGTCCAGGGAATCCCGGGGATTTGCGAAACCGCCGACGTAGGAGAACCCCGCCCACGATTGGTAGTACACCTCTGGGTGATCGATCACCTCGCGGTTGAAGTCGATCATGGCGGCTTCGCTCATGGACTCCATCGCGGCGATAAAGTGACTGTCGTCGGCGAGCTCGCTGAAAGTCGAACCGAACCAGCCGGATATAGCGTCGACGATTCGTCCTCGGCGCGAAGCGGCGTTCGGCAGCGCCGCGATGGCGACGTCCGCCACGTTCGTCCCGCGATGCGGAGAAGAGATTGTCGTGACGCTGGCCACGTATTGTCCGTAGTCGAGTCCGCCAGGGCTCACGAGGTAGCGGCAGTCGACTCCGCCCTGAGAGAAGCACACGAGGTTCACTTTTTCGGCGCCGGTGTCCGTGAGCAGCTCATCGACTTGGTCGGCCAAGTAGGTCGCGCGGACGCGTGATGAATCGAAAGGCGGAACGCTTCCGAGGACAACTTCGTGTCCGTCGGCGGCCAAGGCCACGTCCACATCGTTGAAGCGCCAGAAGTTCGTCGTGCTCGTATTGAAGCCGTGAGCGAGGAGGATCGGGTAGCGAGCTGCTTGCCCAGAGGGAACCGCACCCAGGGACTCCGCGGGATCGTCGCACCAATCAAAGGGGTCCCAGAAACCACAGAAGAACCCGTCGGACTTTCCTTCTGGTGAGCCTTCGCAGCCGTTCCGTTCAAGCTCATCGAGGAGACCGCTCGCGTTGCGCGCCTCCCCCACGGTGCACTCCTCGCTAAACGCCGACTCGACTGGGGAGCCCGCACACGTCTCGATTTCAAGGTTTGCCCTTTGGCATTCGCTGATGTCGCCTGTCCCAGCGACACAGGCACTAAGAGACAGGAGGAGAACCGTGGGAACAAGCGCTGTGCGAAGCATCATGAAGTATAGGATGACTTGCATACCGGCGCTGTTCGCGTTCTATTCGGCTTATGCCGACGGCGAAGAAAGCGACAAAAGCACAGCGCAGAGCACCCAAACAGGCGCGCTCGCAGGACACCGTGGATGCGATCCTCGTGGGTAGCGCTCAGCTTTTGAGAGACGACGGGTACGTGGGTTTGACGACGCGCTCCATCGCCGAACGGGCCGGCGTGAGTGTAGGAAGCCTCTACCAGTACTTCGATTCGAAGGAGGCGATCATTCGTGCCCTCGGAGCCGCTCGCCGTGCACAGGTAGAGCAGACGCTCCGCGAGGCTTTGGCTGAATTCGAGGACATTCCATTCGCCGAGCTCGCGCCGCGGCTCATCAAGGTGCTGCTTCGCGCGAAGCAGACGGACCCTTTGCTCGAAGCGCGTCTCTCGGCGGCGCTCCTCGAAATCGACGGCCCCTGTTATGCCGCGGATGAGTCAGCGCCCTTCCAAGCGCTGGTGACCGAAGTGCTCGAGCGGCACCGCGACGAGCTCGTCATCGACGAACCGAAGACGAGCGCCATGGTCATCGTTCGCGCATTCCAAGGTGTCCTCTCCGGGGTGGTGGCGGAGAACTATGACCTCGATGACCCAGGTCTGGTCGAGGGGCTCAACGGCATGATGCGGGGCTTTCTCCGAGAGCCCACGTAACTACCCTTGGGCGTCGCGCCAAGTTTGAAGATGCTCGAGGGCACGCTCAGCGAGTTGGCCGCGTCGCTCGGCCTTGCCAATCTTACGCTTCTTGCCATTCGCAGTGAGCTCTGTGCGGGGCACGTCTTCGCTGTCGATCAAATTCCAAGTGACGTTGGAGGGCTGAAAGCCGTCTCGAGGAACACGCACATGGCTGTAGAGACCACCGAGAGCTGTGGTCGTTGGGGGCGGCTCTAATTCGCGACCGGCGAGGCGCGCGGCGAGGAGCTTACCGATAAGAAAACCACAGGCGGCGCTTTCGATGTAGCCCTCCACTCCGGCGACCTGGCCCGCCAAATGAACGCCCGGCATCGCATGAAGTTCAAGCAGGTCGCCTGTAACTTTGGGTGCGTTGACGAAGGTATTTCGGTGCACGCTTCCGAGCCTCTGGAACTCGGCCTTTTCAAGCCCCGGAATCAAACGAAACACACGTTTCTGATCGGGGTGCTTCATGCGCGTTTGAAAACCGACCAAGTTGTAGGCCGTGCCCGCGGCGTTCTCTTGGCGAAGCTGCACCACGGCGTGGGGCCAGCGTCCCGTTCGAGGGTCGTCGAGTCCAACGGGCTTCATGGGCCCAAAGAGCAACGTCTTGGGTCCTCGCTCCGCCATGATCTCAAGGGGCAAGCATCCTTCGAAATACTTCACCTCTTCGAACTCACGCGGTACGACTTTCTCGGCTTCCAGGACCGCCTTGAGAAAGACCGCGTATTCCTCGTCGTTCATGGGGCAGTTGCCGTAGGCCGCGTCGTCGCCCTTTCCGTAGCGCGACGCTTTGAAGACGATGTCCCAGTTGATGCTCTCGGTCGTGATCACAGGCGCGATGGCGTCGTAATACGCGAGGTGTTCGTCGCCGATGACGCGGGCCAAGTCCGCCGCGAGGGCGTCGCCCGTCAGGGGACCCGTCGCGAGAACCACGGGTTCGTCCAACTCGGGGATACTGAGTACCTCTTCGCACACGACGGTTATGTTCTCGTGTTCGTGAAGGCGACCAGTCACCTCCGCGCCGAAGATCTCGCGGTCCACGGCAAACGCGCCACCGGCGGGTACTCGTGCACCCACGGCGCAGTCCATGATGAACGACCCCGACTGCCGCATCTCTTCCTTGAGCAAGCCCACGGCGTTCGCGAGGGCAGCACCGCGAAATGAGTTGCTGCAAACGAGCTCCGCGAAGAAATCATGCTGGGCTGCGGGCGTTCGCTTCTTTGGCTTCTGCTCCACCAGCGTTACAGTGACGCCGGCTTCCGCGAGCTGCCATGCCGCCTCGCTTCCAGCGAGCCCTGCTCCGATTACACGTGCTTTCATGGCAGCCCCTTAGCAGCTTAGATCGCCCCCGTCTTGGACTGTGCCAACGATCCGGGCTTCAGCAGGAGGCCAAGAGCACTCGACCGTCGAAGGGATCGCGCAGCCCCATCGATTGAACCGGGTTGAAGACCCAGGCGTCCTTCTCGGCGTCAGTCGGCCGCAGGGTGTTGATATGAACGTGAGGGTTGCCCGGGATATTGTTAAAACAGCGACTTTGTGCGTCGAGAAGCTCTCTCATCGCGTCGAGCGCGTCGGCTGTTGGCTCTCCACTCTCAAGCATGGCCTGACGAGCTTCCTCGTCGAGCATCGTAAGCGCACCCGCCTGAAACACCGTGGCTCGAAGATCGAGCACAAGCGCCCCGACCACTTCATCACTGTCGTCGAGTAAGTCCGTCATGTAGAACGTCCCCTCATCGAGTGCGAAGGGAGGGATCTCCTCCATGACCATCTCGGCGCCGATGAGTTCGGTGTAGGCGGTTTCAAGAGCCGCGCGCTCTGGAAACGTCAGTCGCGCAGGCGCCGCGGCATCGCTCGCGGGCGTCTCGGACGTTGCATCTGTCGCAGCGTCCGCGGCTTCGCTCTCGGGCGGCGCGGGTCTCGCGTCACTCGCGATGTCCTCTGGCTCGCGCGGGTCTTCATCGCTTTTCTGCGGCCTCGAGGAAGGGGCCGCCGGACGAATGGCGGGGGTGCCGCTCCGTCTCTCGTGACTCTCTGCGGTGGGACTCTCGGACACGCCTTGCGTCCGGGGTTCGACCACCGGCGAGCTGGGGCGCGGACGTTGTTTTTGAGCCTTGGAGGGTCGAAGGGCCCCTTCGAGTGCTTCGAGGCGGCTCTCAAGTCGGGCGCATCGACGCGCCAGGCGACGGATCTCATCGTTGGTCCCGGAGGGAGACTCTCGCTCGCCCTCAAAAGCCTCCAGACGGCCTTGGGTGACCTGATACGCCTGCGACGGACCTTCCATAGCCCGCTTCGCGTCCTCCAGCAGGGCCGGTCTATTCAAGCGGTCGAGGGTCTGAAGGATATCATCGCGGCCTCGAACACATTGGCGCCGGGGCTTGTAGTAATTTGGGCCGACCCGCACGAGCTTCTCGACGACCAGCTCCCAAGCTTCTTCGCCTCGATGGAGGGCTTTGGGTTCTAGCCCCATGGCGAGAGTCTCCGAAGACGAGGCATACCCGAATAGTATAACGGGCGACGAGTGTCATCCTTTAGGCTTCGAGTTGAGAACCTGGACGAGCCTGCGCTCACGGCGCGACGACGTAGCGCGATCCAGTGCGTTCTTCGACGAACCCCGCGATCAACAACTCGAGAAGTAGGCCTTGAAGACGGGCGGCGCTCAGGGAGGTGAGCTTGCTGAGTTCATCGATGTGCATCGGACGAGAACCCAGGACCTGGAGGACTTGAGCAGCTTCGCCATTCAGCTCCGCTCCGAGCTTGGGCGATGGTTCTGGGGTCTCCGGCCGGGCGAGGGAGAGCGTCCCCTGCGGGCAAAGGACACTTTGGCTTCCGGACTCGAAGAGCGCTGTTGGTCGTGTGAGTGCCTGAGCGCCAGCATCGATCAGCTGAAGGTTTCCTCGGCCTCGGAGATCCCACGGACTCGCGGACACAGCATAGAGCTCACGGCCCAGCTTTTTGGCCACGCGGGCCGTCGACAGAGCGCCGCTCCTTGCCGGCGCCTGGACGACGACGATGGTGCGACTCAGGGCGGCGATGAGACGGTTGCGGTCGAGGAATCGACTTGGATAGCCCAGCCCGTCGTTATGCTCGGACAAGAGCGCTCCCTGCTTAGCGATTCTGGCGAAGAGTTCGGCATGAGAGGGCGGGTAGGCTTCGCGTACACCTGTCGCCAACACGGCGATGGTCTCACCGCCCGTGTCGAGGGCTCCTTGATGTGCGGCGGCATCGATCCCGATGGCGCCTCCGCTGACGACGGTGCAGCCCGCGCGTGCCGCTGCAGATCCTAGCGCGTACGCGAATCGCAGCGCCTCAGGGTCCGCCGCTCTTGTGCCGACGATTCCGATTCGAGGCCGAGTCCAGAGGCATGATCCCCGAAAGTACACAAGCTGGGCGCAGTCGACCTCCGCCAACTCGGCAGGAAGTTCGTCAGACGGAACGGAGCGGACAAGAGTCTCGGAACGAATGAGCATCGCCGGCTCTTCGCACTGAGCCGGCTCGCGTTGCGTGTGCGCCGCGCTTCCCGCGCGAAACGCCGCAGACGATCGCTACTCGGGAACGCACATGCTGTTGCGGACACGGAAGCCGTCGTTGCAGTAACGCTCCCGCGTGGAGCTGTCACGACAGGCAATCTGACCGTCATCACCGCAGATGGTGCAGCTCGTGTCGTTGCTGCTGTAGTAGTGACCTTCGTTGCAGTAACGCTCCCGCGTGGAGCTGTCAC
>JBLHKB010000186.1:0-11544 GCA_047619315.1 Polyangiales bacterium | reverse complement strand
AGAAGTCGGAGAAACAGGCCTCCGATTTCTTTGCCGACGTTCGCGACGACGTCGACACTCGCGGCGCTGACGGTTCCGTTCGCCCCAAGAACATTGAGTGTCAGCCCGATCGCGGCGCCCGAGGCCATCGCGATGAGAATCCAGTGGTGCAGTTTCAATCGCTTCATAGTCGGCGCGGCAGTATGGTGCGCGTCATGACACCCTGTCGACCAGCTATCGAAAAAGCGGCTCTGGGGGCCCGATGAGCGACGACGAAGACACTCCGCCCGCCGAAAGTGAGCGAGCGTTGCCGGTGCTGCGAGCGCTCATTGACTCTGTAGACAGGGAGATATTGACGCTCCTCGCCAGGCGAATGGGCCTCGTATCCGAGGTGGCGGCGTTTAAACGCCAGCACGGCGTGCCGATTCGCGATGTGGCGCGAGAGCGTAGTCTTCTCGAGGATCGAGCCAGTCGTGGCGCTCGTCTTGGGCTATCCCCTGACTTCGTCGATTCGGTCTACCGCTCCCTGATGAAGGCGTCCCGCGATCGCCAAGCGGCGTTGCGCGCCGGAATTCCGCGAGAGGAGGGGCCTCCGAAAACGGTGGCGGTGATCGGTGGCGAAGGTGGGATGGGGCAGAGTCTCCAGCGTCTCTTCGCCGACCTGGGCCACGCGGTGATGAGCGCGGATCTGGGTACAGAGCTCACCCCGGTCGATGCGGCGAAGGCCGCTGACGTGGTGGTGATCTCCGTGCCCATCGGCGTGACTCTTGAAGTAATTAGAACCCTTGGGCCGCATGTTCGAAAGAGCTCACTGCTCATGGATGTGACGAGCATCAAGGAAGCGCCGCTGCAGTCGATGCTGGATGCGACGGATGCCAGTGTTTTGGGTAGTCACCCCATGTTCGGTCCGGGAGTGCATAGCTTCTCGAGTCAGCGCGTCGTTTTGTGCCGTGGTCGAGGCGACGATTGGTACACCTGGGTCAAACGTCAGCTTGAAGGACGCGGGCTTCTCGTGACCGAGGCGGACGCTGCTGCACACGACCGAACGATGGCCATCGTCCAGGTGCTTAATCATTTTGAGACGCAGGTGATGGGGCTCGCGCTCGCGCGCAGCGGTGTGCCTCTGGAAGAGACGCTCGGCTATACGTCTCCCGCGTATCTCCTCGAGGCGTACGTCACGGGCCGGCACTTTGCCCAAGACCCTGCACTTTACGGGCCCATCGAAATGAGCAATCCGCGCACGGCGGAAGTCACCGATACGTTCCTCGAAGCCGCCGCCGAACTGCAGGATGTGCTTCGCCGCAAGGACCAGCCTGCGTTTGAGGCCATCTTCGACGAGGTGCGTGCGTTTTTTGGACCCGCGTTCACGGCGGAGGCTCAAGAGCAGAGCCGCTTTCTCATCGACCGACTCGTGGAACTCACCGCGGGACACGATTGATGCTCGTGGTTTATCCGCCCGGATGTTTGTGATGTGTGGCCGCTTTGCACTCGACGTCCACGGCGAGTCCGTCTTCGACAGTTTCGATTGGCTTGACCGTGCTCAGTCCGTCGAACAACGCGCGACTCCATGGGTCCCCATCCGCAACATCGCACCCACCGACGAATCCCTCGTCATTGGCCGGCGACCCGGAGCGGAACCAACGCTGCGCGGCATGCGCTGGGGTCTCGACAGCGCCGCTCATCCGAAGGGAAGAAAGCAGATCAACGCGCGGGTTGAAACCTTGGACACGCGCCCGCTTTTTCGTCGCGCCTTCCGGCGGGGCCGTTGTCTCGTTCCGGCCACGGGCTACTACGAGTGGTTTGATGCGGGCGACGGGAAGAGAGCTCACTACGCCCAAGACGCGGGCGGTCAGCTACTTCTCATGGCGGGCCTCTACGCTCCGGGCGTGGAGGGAACTTTTGGTTTTGTGGTTGTCACGCAGCCCAGCTCGGGGAGCGCGGCTCAGTACCATGGGCGAATGCCCCTTCTCGTGCCTGAAGGACTTCGCGAGACCTGGCTTGAAGAGCGCGACCCTCGAGTTCATCTGCAAGGAGCTTCGCCAGAGCTCCGCTGGACCCAAACGGACCCCAAGGCCGAGTGACCATTCCGTTCAGCGCGCGCATTGATTCCCACGGTGTTCTTCTCGCCTGGAAAGGCGCCCGAGGTGCCGCCTACGCGCACTTGAAACGTCCTGAGAGCCTGAGCGCAACAAGTCTCTACCTTGGGACCGGCGAAGGGCCAGACATTGCACCCGCGGTCGTACGAATGGGAGCGGACTTCGCCGTTGCGTATGTCGATAGCCAAGGGGTGTCTCTTGCCACGCTGAACGAGGCCTCGCTTATCTTCGATGGTGGGACCAACGTCGACGCGTGTCGTTTGGGGAGTGAGGTCGTCGTCGCGACCTTCGACGGACATGGCGTGCGTGCCCACGTTGGCGGCCGCGTTGTTGAACTGACTGCACGCCCCGATGCCCGCGCGCTGAAGATCGTGGCGTGTGGTTCAAATCTCCTCGCTTTTTTTCTCGTTGCGGGAGGGCTCGCCGTCGTCCGTTACAAGCCGAACACGGAGGAACTCAAGGAGGTGATTCATCCCCTTCGGGAAGACGCGCGAGAGCTGGACTTAGAGAACACGGCGAACCGTGTTGCAGTCGCGGTGGGGTACGAGAGTGATCACGTGGACCTCGCGGTGTTTAACGTCGATGGTGCTGCGCGCGAACGAGTGCATCCCGCACTTCGCGGGGCCGAATCGCTGACGAATCCGCGCGTCTGTTGGGTCAAGACCGGGTTCGTCGTTTCAGCCTGGGAGAGCTCGACGAAACGGGGGCGAATCGTACGTGACGGTCAGGAGCAGGACCCCTTCCAAGACGTGGAGTCCCCGTTCGAAATCGTCGCCTTCGGGGACAGGCTCTATTGCGCCGAAGTGAGCGAGAGCGCCGTCGAGGGAGCCGCCCTCCGCCTGCATGTGCGCGGCCCCGAACTGAACACCCGTCGATCTCCTGTTCCCATCGAGCCCAGCGTCCGCAAGCTGCGCGAGCTGCAGCGGCGTGGACGTGAGTTTATGCGTGTGTTGGCGGCGAAGCAGGTCGCCCATGGCTATCGTGGCAGTGCCGCTGGTGCCGTTGATGTCGATGCGATGACGGGCGAACTTCATGGACAGTCGGAGCCGGTCACGTACTCCATTGTCGCGAAGGGGCCGCTAGAGGTTCACGTGGAAGTGAACATTGGCGAGCTTGGCGAGGATGAATCAACGAGCCTATGGCGCCTCGCGACGTGGGTTCGTCATCGGTGGTCACCCTCGTTGAGGGAGCAAGCGAGCGTAGACCTCGCGTGGGTTGTTGCAGTGACCGGAGAAGAGGTGCTGTTTGTGGACCGCAGCCCAAAGATGCTGCGTGTAAAGCTCGAAATGGACACTTACCCCGACCCCGACGTGTTCATGGAATGGTTGCGTGAGCTGGGGCGTGGCTCCTCAAGCTCGGGCGATTGACGCCAGCGAGGGAGAGTGCGATTGATTCGTTATGGACGGGCAAGCTTTCTCCGGCGCGTACACCGCGCTGATCACTCCTTTTCGAGACGGAAAGGTCGACGAAGACGCCTTGCGTAAGCTCGTGTGCCGGCAGATCGATGGCGGAATCCACGGGCTCGTCCCCTGCGGCACCACGGGCGAGAGCGCGACGCTGAACAAGGCCGAACACAGGCAGATCTTCCGCGCCGTCGTGGAAGAAGCCAAAGGACGGGTTCCGGTCGTCGCGGGTGTGGGCACCAACGACACCGCCAAGTCCATCACACTGGCTGAGGTGGCGAAAGAAGAAGGCGCGGATGGCCTGCTGATCGTCGTCCCGTACTACTCGAAGCCTTCGCAGGCTGGGGTCGAAGCCCATTTTCGGGCGATTCTCGAAGCGGTGCCGTTGCCGACCATTCTCTACGACATCCCGGGCCGCTCCGTGATTTCGCTCGAGCTTGAGACTCTGGCTCGGCTTTGTGATTTGGACGCTGTCGTCGCGATCAAGGATGCCTCGGGGAACGTCACACGGGCGCAGCAACAGCAGGTGCGCCTTGGGCAGCGGGTAGCGATCCTGTCCGGCGACGATGGCTTGACCGTTCCGATGATGAGTATTGGTGCCGTGGGTGTGATCAGCGTGACCTCCAACGCGTTCCCCGCACAGGTGGTGAACGTCGTGAATCTCGCGAGAGAAGGACGCTGGGACGAGGCCCGGGTGGCTCATCTTCGGCTCCTGCCCACTCATGAATCGATGTTCGTCGAACCCAATCCGGGGCCCGTCAAAGCGCTGATGGCCGCGGCGGGGTGGATTCAGCCGGAAGTGCGATTGCCTCTCGCGTGGCCGTCCGAGGAAGCGATCGCTCACGTGACGGCCGTCACGTTTTCGAGCGGATTGTCCTTGTGAAGATTGCGCTCATTGGCAGCGGACGAATGGGGCGCGAACTCACCCGCGCTGTCGCGGAAAGCGACGATGAGATCACCCACGTTGTATCCCGAGACAACCTCGGCGCCGACATGGGCATGCTTTCAGGCGTGGGCGAAAATGGTATCGCGCTTCAATCGACCTTCGATGGCATCGAAGATGCGGATGTCGCTGTCGACTTCAGCCTGCCGAGCGCGTCTGTGTCGTTTTTTGAGTATGCAAAAGCCAATCGACTTCGTGTCGTGAGTGGCACGACGGGGCTCGACGAAGCCGGGCTGCGTGCCTTGGATGAACTCTCGACGGTAGCGCCGGCGGTATGGGCGCCCAACTTCAGTCAAGGGGTAGCGCTTCTCGCCCACGTCGCGGAGGTGGCGGCAAAGGCCAGCCCTGACTTCGACATCGAGATCGTGGAAATGCATCATCGGCACAAACGGGACTCGCCGAGCGGAACCGCGCGATTTTTGGCTGAGCGCGTATCCGCCGCCCGAGGGCTCTCTGCCGCGAACTGGATTCATGGTCGTGAAGGCGAGGTCGGCGCTCGTCCCTCGAACGAGCTGGGAGTGCTCTCAATGCGTGGGGGCAGCGTTATAGGAGACCACACGATCGTCTTTGCCGGCCCGGGTGAGAGGCTGGAACTCACCCATCGCGCCGACGAACGCGCTGTTTTTGCCCATGGCGCCCTCCGCGCAGCACGGTGGCTCATGGGCCAATCATCCGGCCGCTACTCGATGAAAGACGTGATGGGATTGACCTCCTGAGCCTGGCACGACGACACGGGTGGATGCGGTCCATATTCTTCGTGAAATTTGGTAGGGTTCCGCCGGATGAACGACGCGTGCCCACAGTGCGGTGGTGGACTGATCGCAGGAACACGTTTCTGCGGCCAGTGCGGCTTCGATCGCGAGTCGCCAGTTGCGCGAAAGAAGAAGCAACGGACGATGCTTGGTCTCGCTGCCTCGGCGCTTCCGACTCCGGCTTCTGAGGTTGATGATGGCCCGCCAACGATGACGGACCTGGCGTCACCGGAGGCCGCTCCTCTGCCAGCGACGGGACCGTCAGGCTTTTCGCCCGTTGCAGCTCCACCGTCTTCGCCCCCGCCAAGGCAGGAGCAGCGCACCATGATGGGGATGATGACGCCGGTGGCGCCGTCCGCGGACCCCGGGTTTGCGGAGCCCGGTGTAGGGACTCCCGCAGCGCGTCCTCCGGCGAACACTGCCACCGCACCGAAAAAAGCGATGAACCGGACAATGATGGGCATGGCGCAGCACCCCGCCGCGGCGCCGTCATCACCCATCGCGCCAGCCGCGGTGCCGCCGGCATCATCCGCGGCAGCCCCGAAGAAACGGAAGGCGGCTAACCGTACAATGCTCGGGATGGCGGCCGTTCCACGGCAAGCGCCTCAAGCAGCCCAAGCCGCGCCTCAGGCCGCTCCTCAAGCCGCGCCTCAAGCCGCGCCTCAAGCCGCGCCTCAAGCCGCGCCTCAAGCCGCAGCTCACGCACATCAGGCCGCGCCTCAAGCCGCAGCTCACGCACCTCAGGCCGCACCATCGAAGACTGCGCCAGCGGCCCGTACGAATCGGACGATGCTAGGCGTAGCGGTGAAGCCGCAGGTTGCGGCGCAGGCGCAGACGAACCGCACGATGCTCGGCATGAAAGCGTCCGGGCCCGCGGCTGTACAGACGAACCGCACGATGGTGGGGCAGCAGGCTGTTCCAGGCGCGAACGTCGACTACGGCCCGGACGCGTACGTTCATGAAGGACTGCCGAAGCGAGGCGGCGCTGCGAAGTTCATCGCCATCTTCTTGTTGGTCGGAGCGCTGGTCGCAGGTGGTGTCTTCGCCGGACTCTACCTCCTACGCGGTCCCGACGTGATCGCCGTCATCGAGACCTCGGGAACCGGCGAAGTCCTGCGCCTAGAAGTACCTGGCGCCGAGGTCGGAACCAAGGTGCGCTTTCAGGGAGAAGAAGCGTTGCTTGAAAACGGGAGCGCTGAGTTTCCCGTCGGCGCAGATGCGCTCCAGATCGGCGACAACGAGCTCAACGTTGATGTCGTCTCCGCAGGTGGAGAGATTTCCGCCGCGACGCTTCTTTTGCACGTTGCCTATCGCGTTCGCCCGGATCTTTCGGCCCTCGAGGGCGATGACCCGAAGGTTCGGATCGTTGTCGACGCGGCGATTGGATCGGCCTTTACCCTCGATGAAACGGCTGTGGCTCTCGATGCCTCCGGACATGGCTTTACAGAGTTCGAGCTGGAATCGTCCACGGGCAATACGTTCGATCGAACGTTCCACTACCGCATCGTCAAGCCCGATGGCGGTGCCGAAGAAGGTGACGTGACGATCTCCATTCCGATCGCCGCCCTGCAAATCGCACGACCGTCGGCCAACGCGGTCACCGACCGGGACAGCATCGAGATCGCTGGTGCCGTGCACGAAGAAGCCAGCGTCAGCGTGAATGGAACCTCCGTTGAAACGAGCGAGGGCCGCTTTGTGACGAGCGTACCACTCCCCAACGTTGGCGATCATACGGTGAGCATCGTTGCCCGCCGCGAAGGGCGCGCTCCACGTGCGCTCGACCTCCCGGTTCGGCGCGTGGAGAGCCTCTCGGTGGAAGCCCGAGAGTTCGGAGCTGACGCATCCCTCACCTACGCCCGCGTCGCCGCCGGCGTTTCCACTTACCAAGGACAAAAAGTCTCTTTCGTCGGTCGCGTATTCAATGCAGGCGAGAATACGGATGGGCCGATGATGCAGGTCGTTGTGAGGGAGTGTCCACGCGCGCAACGTTGTCCTCTGTGGATCAACTACGACGGTGCCGTTCCCATCGAACTGAATCAGTGGGTACGTGTGTATGGAACCCTCGAAGGTGAGCAGCAGTATCGCACCGCGGATGGTGAGGTTGGCCAGAGCCCCCGAATGAGGGCGACAATTGTCATCCCGGAGCCCACGCGTTGAAGCCTGACGAAACCGCCGACACGATGGATCTCGGTCCTTGTCCGGAGTGTGGGCGACGCAACCCACCCGATGCACGCTTCTGTGGCGGCTGCGGTTACATGACCGGAAGCGGCGTTGGGGAAGCGCGTGAAAACGTGGCGGATCCTTTGGTCGGACGCGTAGTCGCCGACCGCTATCGAATCATGGAGCTAATCGGCCGCGGTGGGATGGGCGTCGTCTATAAAGTCGAGCACGTTCATATCAATAAGTTCATGGCGATGAAGCTCCTCCACGGTGAGCTCGCTCGAGACCGAAACACCATCAAGCGCTTTCAGCGTGAAGCCGACGCGGCATCCCGACTCAATCATCCCAATACGGTTCAGGTCTTCGACTTCGGACGCAGTGAAGGGATGATGTACCTCGTGATGGAGTATCTCGAAGGAGAGGACTTCGGCGACGTGATCCGTGGCGCAGGAAAGCTGGAGTTCGAACGCGTCGCCCGCATTGCCGCACAGGTGTGTTCGTCCGTCGCCGAAGCGCATGGTCATGGCATTGTGCATCGGGACATCAAACCCGAGAACATCATGATCGTGCCTCGCGTCGATGGTGAAGGTGAGATTGCCAAGGTTCTCGATTTCGGACTGGCGAAGCTTCGGGATCATGGCGGAAACAACTCCGTGACGAGGGCCGGGGCCATCGTTGGCACGCCGTATTACATGCCCCCAGAACAGATCCGCGGCGAAGAAGTCGACGCGCGGGGAGATATCTACGCGCTCGGCGCGGTGATCTATAAGGCGTGTACCGGCGTCCCGCCTTTTGTGTCGTCCACACCCATGGGCGTCCTGACAAAGCACCTTACAGAGGAGCTTGTGCTTCCGTCGACGAGGAGCGGTTTGAGGTTGCCCATCGCCGTCGACCGAATCGTTGGACGGGCCATGGAAAAGGATCCCGCGGACCGTTTCCAATCGTGCGATGAGATGCGTGGGGCGCTTCTCGATTTTCTCAGCGGCGCTGGCATCAGTCTCACCGATCCGGGAGGTCCGCGTCAGAGTCAGCGACCAACGGCAGCGCCTCCGGAACGAGCTACCCGTGCTGAAGTCGAACTGTACGAGCGCCGAATTCGCCGACGAGGAGCATTCGGCACGTTTATGGTGGTTGCCATGTTAGCGGGGCTCTGCGCAGCCGCCGTCGCGGTATATCAGCATTATGTACACGAGGGAGCGCCGGCACTGACCGTGGAAATGGAGCCGAACAACACCCCCGCCGAAGCGCACGAACTCCCGATGGAACAGCCCGTGACCGGATACCTTGGACGGCGTGAGAGCGTCTCTATTGGTGATGTGGACCTCTACCGAATCCACCGCGTCGGTGGAGGGGAGGGCAACCTTGAAGTCGAAGTGACGGGCATTCCGAACATCGATCTCGTCATCGATGTGTACCGCGATGGACAGACCCAGACTCTGCTGAGTGCGAATAGCGCACCCGTCGGTGGCACGGAACGTATCTTCGGATTCCCGATCACGGGTCAGGCTTATATTCTGCGCATTCGCGAGCTGTGGGTGTCCGGGACACCTCCGACGGAGAACATCTCGGATGCGTACAGCGTCCAGTGGCGGTTGACTCAGCCAGAGCCGGGCTGGGAGCAAGAGATCAACGACTCTCTCGGGCGATCAAATGCGCTCGCGATCGACGCGCCCATTCAAGCGCGCATCGGTTGGGGCGGCGACTTGGACGTGTATTGTGTCAGTGAAACCGAGGGTGACGTCCGTCTCAGCGTCACGGCGATTCCGGAGATCGACCTCGTCCTGCGACCCATGGATCGAGAAGCGCTTCGCTCCCACATCGTGGACGAAGGGGCCATCGGTGAACCCGAGGCCACAACGCTTCCGGCACGTGGACTTTGCGTCGAGGTGAGCGCGAAGCGAGATGGCCCCAAGGTCATGTCGAATCCCAACCAAACCTACACCATTCAGGTCGTGCGACCTTGAGCAAGATCTCTCGACGGAACCTAGCCTTCATGGGTTTTGGCCTTGGAGCGGCGTTCGTGTCTGGACGCGCCTTCGCACGCCCCGTTCGCGTTGGACGCTTCGCCACAATCTCGTTTGGCGTCTCCTCCGCGCACCCATGGCCGAGCGTCGGAGGTGGCGCACATCGGGCGTTTCGATCCCGTGGTGAGGCCCCCATACGCCCTCCGGATCGGGTATGGCAGACGCGCATCGGTCCACGCGCCTCGTATCCTCCTTTGGTCCTGGAATCCGGCGCGACGATTTCCGCCCATCGCGATGGACTCACCGCCCTTAGCCCGGCTGGCGTCGAACGATGGACGGCCCCGCTTCGACGACCCCTGTCCACACCGAGCGTTCTTCCAGATGGCGGCCACGTCATCATCGCTGGAAATGGCGAAGTGAATTTCTTCCGTGGCCCCACCGCGACCATGCCTGCGCGTGTGGCGGGTACAGGGTCACCTCTCGTCCTCGACGATGGATCGAGCGTCGTACTGGGACGAACCGGGATCCTTCACCGAATCGATCCCTCTGGGCGCGTGCTTCACGAGCAGAACTTGAATGGCCCCCCCATTCGAAAGGCGATGATCGCATCCGACGGACGTGCTCTGGTGATCCCGCTTGGGCGTGAACTGATCCGCACGAACTTTCGTGGCGAACGGCAATCGAGCGTGACGCTTTCGCAGACCATCTCCATGGGTCCAGCTCTCGCCCGAGATGGTTCTGCGTGGGTCGCCACTGCCGATCACCGACTCCATCTGGTCTCTCCCTCGAGCGAAGTTCTTGTCAGCACCCAGCTCGACGTGGCGCCGCGGCCGTCAAGCTGCCTCGCCGTCGCCAACGATGGTTCCGTTCGCTACGGCGCTGGGGCGGGAGGCGTCGTGTGCGTGGAGGGGTCCGGCCAGATCCGCTGGCGCCAGCAGGATCTCGGTCCCGTCGCCGTGAAGCTCAGCGTCGATTCGCGTGGGGCATGCCTGCTTACGAACCGGGCCGGCGAGCTTGTTGTGCTCGAACCGGACGGCAGTATTCGTTTTCGAGTTCCCATTGGCGCTCCGTCTTATGCCGCGCCTGTTCTTGGCCGAGGTGGCTCTATCTACGTGACGACCTTGCCAGGGCATCTTCAGCACTGGCGGGTTCCAAACCCGCTCTGACGCCTGGACCGCTGGGCCGCTTTGGCCCACGTTCCCGAGCGTGCGTGTAAGCGAGCTTGATTTTGAGCTGCCGGAAGAACTCATCGCCCAGCAGGCCCTTGTGGAACGAAGCGCTTCGCGCTTGCTGCTTGTCGATGCGCAGAAGGGCCATGCCCATCACCAGGTGATGGATCTTCCAGGTCTCCTCGAGCCCTCGCTCTTCGTGGTCAACGAAACCCGGGTGATTCCTGCTCGTCTTCGGGGCAGCAAATCGACCGGCGGCCGTTGCGAGTTGCTTCTCGTGGAAGCCATGTCATCGGTCGGCGACGACGTGCGTTGGCGCTGCTTGGGAACGGCGAACAAGCCCTTGAAGCCAGGAACGTCGATGTATTTTGGCGAGCTACGCGCCACCATCGAAACGCGCGCCGCTGGAGGTATTCTCGAGGTTCGCTTCGACGCGAGCGCCGGCGACTTTGATGAGCTCCTGTCAGCAAATGGCGAGATGCCCCTGCCGCCGTACATTGCGCGGGACGTCACGCCGGAGGACGCCGAGCGCTACCAGACTGTCTTCGCGCGATTGCCGGGCGCCGTCGCCGCACCCACCGCCGGGCTGCACTTTGACGAGGCACTTCTCGGCGCCATGGAAGCGGCCGGACACCAGATCGCGCGCGTCGCGCTTCACGTCGGACCTGGAACGTTTCGGCCCGTCCAGTGCGAGACCCTCGAGGAGCACCCCATGCATGCGGAGCGCTACTATATCAGCCAAGAAGCTGCCGACGCCGTCATGAAGGCCAAGAGCGAAGAACGTCCCGTGGTGGCGGTCGGAACGACGGTGGTACGGACTCTCGAGGCGGCGGCGGATGCGGGCGGCTTACGCGTGGGGGAAGGGCGAACCGATCTCTTTATTCGTCCTGGTTTTGAGCCCCAAATAGTCGACCACTTGTTCACAAACTTCCATTTGCCACGTTCCACGCTCTTGGCTCTGGTGATGGCCTTCGGCGGAATCGACACGATCCGCGACGCCTACAAAGCCGCGGTGGATGCGAGATACCGCTTCTTCAGCTACGGGGATGCGATGCTGATCCGCACCGGTGGAAAACAA
>JBLHKB010000185.1:0-11600 GCA_047619315.1 Polyangiales bacterium | reverse complement strand
GGAGCGTTTTCCCGGTGCCAGGCTCGCCGCGGACCAAAAGCGGCCGTTCCAAAACGAGTGCCGTGTTGACGGCGGATTCGAGGGCTTCACTCGTGAGGTAGGAGTCGGTTCCGGTGAAGCGGCGAAAAGTGGATTGCGTCATCGCTGAGGACTCTAGGGCCAGTGGTGTCGTCGTGCACGTGGACTTCGGCGGCTCGAAGGATGGCAGCATCATGCTACGCCCATCCCGTGTCTCGCGGACTGCCCATCTGGATGCTCTTGACGCTCGCCAGCTGCGACTGTGGCGCTGAGTCCCAGCAGGTCGACGGCCCGCACCCCTACGTTCGGTGCCTGGCCTTCGAAGCAGAGGAGGGGCCACTTGAGACGCTCGGCGGCGTGGTCGAGGGGCAAACGCTCTCCCTTCAAAACGTGGACTCGGTGGAGTTCTTTGCTGTGCGCGCGTCTTCGCTCGCGTGGCTGGGTGAGAACGAGAGTGACGCGCTGCAAGTTGTACTTGGTGGTTTCGCGAGGGATGAGGCGAACGCCGTCCCGCTGCTAACGGCGCTCGCGGCTCGCGGCCCCGCTCTTCTCTTGCTTGGTGGAGAAGATGACGTTGAAATTTTTCAGGACGCGTTCGATGAAGTAAGCGCGCCGAACCTGATCAGCTTGCTTGGAATCCGGCGCGTCGACCTTGGTTCGACCGGCATGGTCGTCGTCCCCGGCGCCCAAAACGGCCGTTACGGGCGCGGGGACTCCGCCTGTGGCTACGCCGCGGAAGACTTAGCTCTGCTCGGGGATGATGCAGAAGCCGGCGACCTCCTCGTGAGCTGGATGGTGCCCACTGGAGAAGGCATCGACGAAGGGATTCTCGGTCAGCGGATCGGCGATGAGGCACTGGCCCAAGCGGCTGCTGAGCTGGCCTTGGCAGGTGGCGTACATGCCTGGCCCACCGAACAGGCTGGTTTTCGGGGCGCGGAAGGAAAACACTTTGTCGTCTCCGCGCTGGACGGTCTTCAAGTCAGCCCGGAAGGCGGACGTTTCCTTGGAGGACCGCTCACGCTACGCATCGATGGCGGCGCCTGGTCCGCTGAGCCTGACTCCCCCTGATCTTGGGCCAACGCCTCACGCGTCGCAGGTTGACAGGGAGATTTGTCGCGATAGACCGGCCTCTCGATGGCGCGTTTTATCCTGACTATCCCTGAGATCGAGACTGCCGGTGGCTCACTCGAGAAATCATTCGTTCTCGACACGGCTTGGCTCCGTGGTGCCGTTGAAGGGACCGAGTTTACGGCTCCGGATGACCAGAGCGAGCCGTTTCATATCGTGGCCCGCCAAATCATGGAGGACGTCATTGTCGAAGGCAGGTTCCGAGCCGTTCTCGGGGGAACCTGCGCGCGATGCTCAGAGCCTCTCCCCATCACGATGGACGGGAACTTCACGCAGCTCTTCACCAACCGAACCCAGACGGACCTTCCAGAGGAGCTTGAGCTGACGCCGGAAGATCTGGAGCGCGAGACCTTCGCTGGCGAGAGGATAGAGCTCGACGCAGCCGTCCGCGAGTTCATCCTTCTCGAGGTCCCGATGAGTCCCAAGTGCGAAGGCGGCTGTGCAGACCCCATCATCAACCAAATTTTGGGCCTCGATGATACGGGAAACCCGCTGCCGGAGGGAAAGCCCGCCGGTCCTCTGGCGGCCCTCGCTGACCTCGCCGCAAAGATGAAAAAGGGAGAGTCCTGATGTTCAGCTTGGAAGGCAAAGTTGCCCTCGTGACTGGCGGGAGCCGCGGTATTGGCCGGGCGATATGTGAGACACTTGCTAACGCTGGCGCCCACGTCGTCGTCAACTACCGGAGCGGAGCCGCGGAAGCCGCGGAGGTTGTCGCGGCCATCGAGGCCGAGGGCGGCAGGGCGGAGGCCCTCGCTTTTGACGTCTCCGACGCCGAATCGGTCGGTTCTGCGATTCGCGATCTCGCGAAACGCTGCGGCGGGCTCCACATTCTGGTCAATAATGCCGGAATCGCGATGGATCAGCTTCTCTTAAGAGTGAAGCCCGAGGAGGTGGAGCGCACCTTCGCGGTAAATGTCGCAGGGGCGATTTACTGCACAAAAGCGGCAATTCGGCCCATGATGAAGGCCCGAACAGGCCGGATCGTCAATCTTTCCAGCGTGGTTGCTGAGTCCGGCAACCCTGGGCAGGCGGTGTACTCTGCGAGCAAAGCAGCCCTCATCGGGTTGACGAAGACACTCGCTCGGGAGTACGCATCGCGCGGCGTGACGGTGAATGCCGTAGCACCAGGGTTTATCGAAACGGACATGACAGCATCTCTCCCAAGTAAAGCCCAAGAAGGCATTATCGCTCAAACACCGGCGGGCCGCGTGGGTCGCCCTGAAGAAATCGCTGCGGCGGTTCTTTATTTGGTGAGCGATGAAGCTGCCTTCGTGACAGGGCAGACCTTGCGAGTTAACGGCGGAATGTACGTTTGAGTGAGGCGGGGACTTTAAAAAGTCTCGGCAATAGAGTTTTGAATTTTTGCGGGTACGCCCGCGTGTTGGAGGATTGAATATGGAAACCGCGGAGAAGGTCAAAGAGATCATTTCTCAGCAGCTTGACGTCGATGGCGCTGAGCTGAAACCAGAGGCTTCGTTCATCGATGACCTCGGTGCCGACTCGCTCGCTATCGTTGAGCTTGTCCTCGCATTCGAGGAAGAGTTCGATATCGACATCCCAGATGACGATACGGAACAAATCCGTACCGTCGGCGACGCCGTCAAGTACATCACCGAACACGCCAAGTAGCAGGGCGCGCCCCTCGGGGCGCCTCCGCTTCGCTTGACGTTCTCAACCGGCAAGCTCAACCGGCACGTTTTCGCGCTCGGTCCCCGGGCGCTTTCGAAAGAAGGCTCATGAAGAGGGTAGTCGTAACGGGTGTAGGGGTCGTGAGCCCCTGCGGAAAAAACGCAGCCACAACGTGGGAAAACGTGGTGGCGGGGCGTAGTGGCATTCGTCCGATCGTCTCGTTCGACGCGAGCGATATCACCACGACCTTCGGCGGTGAGTGCTGGGACTTCGATCCGTCGGAGACCATCGCGCCTCGTAAGCAGAAGGAGATGGCGCGGTTCACCATGATGGCGATGGCAGCCAGCAGGGAAGCCATCGAGTCATCGGGTTTCGAGCCTTCCGACGAACTCAAGGAGCGCACCGGCACCTTCATTGGCGTCGGGTTTTGCGGGATGGAAGTCGTCGAAGAGCAGCACGAGCGGCTCATGGCCAAAGGACCACGGCGGGTGAGTCCTTATTTCATTCCGTCTGCGATCTCCAACCTCGCACCCGGCCAGGTGTCGATGGAGTGGGGGTATAAAGGTCCGAGCCTCACAACGACGAGCGCTTGCTCCAGTGGAGCGCATGCCTTGGGCGAGGCGTTTCGTTGGATCCAGTACGGACGCATGGACGCAGCCGTCGCTGGTGGTGCTGAGGCTGCGCTAACGCGTCTGGGTCTTTCCGGCTTTGCTTCGATGCGCGCGCTGTCCAAACGAAACGACGAACCGACCAAGGCAAGCCGTCCATTCGATGCGGACCGAGACGGCTTCGTCATGTCCGAAGGAGCGGGCATTCTCATGCTCGAAGAGCGAGAGGGCGCCATCAAGCGGGGCGCAAACATTCTCGCGGAGCTCGTCGGCTATGGCGCGACGGCGGACGCGTATCACATTACACAACCCGCCCCGAATCATGAGGGTGCGCAGCGCTCCATGCGTGAATGTCTTCAGGACGCGAAGCTCGACCCATCGTCGGTTGGCTACGTCAACGCACACGGGACCTCCACTCCGGCTGGCGATGCTGGAGAGTTGACGGCGGTGCGCGAAGTCTTTGGTGAGCACGCAGCAAAGCTGAGTATCTCAAGCACAAAGAGTTCTACGGGCCACTTACTTGGCGCCGCCGGCGGGATCGAGGCGGTCTTTGCCGTGCAGTCCATCGCCAATGGCGTCGTTCCGCCGACCATGAACCTCGACAACCCGGACCCCGCCGGTGACGGACTCGACTTGGTTCCGCATGAAGCCAAGGAGCGCTCTTTGGACGCGGTTCTTTCAAACTCTTTCGGGTTCGGCGGCACGAACGCCAGCCTGATCTTCCGGAGACATACGTGATCTTTTTCGGCGCCGACCATGCGGGGATAGGGCTGAAGAATACACTGCTTGCCGCGGCGCAGGCCCGCGGTCTTGAAACCACGGACTTAGGCACGTACGGCGATGAGAGCGTCGATTACCCTGACTTCGGCCACGCCGTCGCCCAGGCGGTCTTGGAGAACGATGGCTCTCTGGGAGTCCTGGTGTGCGGAACGGGTCAAGGAATCTCTATGTCGGCGAACCGACATCCCGGAATCCGTGCCGCGTTATGCACGGACACCTTCAGCGCTCGAATGAGCCGCATGCATAACGACGCAAACGTTTTGTGCATGGGTGCTCGCGTGGTCGGTGCTGGGCTCGCGGAGGACATTCTTGAGGCGTTCTTGGGAGCCGAGTTCGAGGGCGGCCGACACGCGCGTCGAGTCGCAAAGATCGAGCTGGCTTAGTTTCCATGATCATTCCTCAAGATGAGCTCTTTCGCCGGGAAGCGAAGCAGTTTGGGTTTCGTTGGAACTGCGAGGACTGCTCTCGTTTCAACGACGAAGAGCGCTGCGCACACGGCTTCCCCACTGAGAAGCACCGACGGGCCCGCTACGAGGACCCCGACGCCTCGCTCTACTTTTGCAAAGAGTTCGATCTCGATTAACGAGCGCTCTGGGAGCTGTGCTAGACCGACGTTATGGCTTCTTGGTCTCGTCTGCTTGGTCTAGCACTTCTGCCCGCGGTATTGGGTTGTACGGCCGACCTCCCGCCACTCACCATCGTGTTCGGCGTGGATTGGGAAGAGGCGCCGACCATCGTGGACGGTGAGGAGCAATGGCGTACCTATCGACTGGAGTCGGATAGCCTCGTCGTCACCCAGCACTGCGGTGAGACGGAAGTTGAGGCCGTCGTCCCCGCATCCCATCGCTACATCGTCTACGTGACGCGGCCTGTGTCCGTAAACACGGTGGTCGGCGGGGACAACTGCATGGCTTCGTACTCGATGGTCGGGTCCGAATTAGCACTCGACGCGGATGGCCAAGGCGTTCGCACCATCGGTCGAACGGAGGGCACCGTTCTTCAGCCGTACACTGAGGTGAACGGATTGTTCGGTGGACGCTCCTTCGTCAATGACGACGGTGCCACCATCGAGTGGTACTTCACACCCACCACCATCGAAACCGTCGCTCGCTGTCCCAACAATCTGTCAGCGACGGTAACGGTTCCTGTCGATCTCGAACATTACTTTGAGATTGAAGCCACCGAAGGCGTGACTCGGACCGAGGGGTCTTGTGAGCTCATCGTGGAGAGTGGAGTCTATCGCTACTTTCCAGATGCAGGCGCTCTTGAACTTGGACTCGCGTTCGTGAGCGCCGACGCGCCGGAAATTCGACTCACCCGCGAGTAGCTTCTTTCGATCTACTAGAGCGCTTCGTGGTCGGTACGTCGAAACCGGCCGTCGTCGCACTCAAAGCGTCGCAAAGAGAGCTCATCCCCCAGAGCTTCGGCGATCAGCAGTGACTCGCCGGTCCATACTGCGCGGGCGTGCTCGCTTAGAATCACGTTGGGCAGCATTCCTTCCACCTGTGCTCTTGGAGCACGAAGGGGCTGAGATATAGAGCCCCAACGCCACACGACACCTTCGCTGGTGCATTCGAGCTGTGGCGTACCGCTAAGTTCGACCACGTTGCGTCCGGCATTCTCGATGTACGCGCCTTTTCCTCCGTTGCACTCCGAGGTGATCAGGACTCCTTCGTTGACTTGAGCCATCGCTCTGGGTGTGCAGCCGTTAAGAACGTGTTCAGCGTGGGCATATTGAGGCTCAAACTGAAGTCCAAAAACCGTCGAGCGCGGCACGCCGTCTTCGAGCGCGCAAACAGTCTGGTACCAGACCGCACCCGTCGAGGCGAAGCCAACGATGGGTGCATGACACGGTGTTGGAATTGCCAGTCCGCCGCCTCGCCGGCCAGATGTGGAGCCTTCATGGTGCACCGCAAAGCGAGCGCACATTGAGCTTCCCCCATCTTCGCAAGGACCGTCCTCCCGTCGATGAAAGAGCGCAAATCCGCCATCGTGAACCGCAAGAGCCAACGAGCCACGTCCGGTGTAAGTCCTTGTGGTGGAGTCGACCAACGTCGCTTCGCCGGGACTTGTCGCTTGCGCGTCCAGAAGCATCGAGCGAACTTTGAAGCTCAGCTGATCACGCTCCACCCACGCCACCCGGAGCCGTCCACCATGTGCGAGGGCGACGATTTCGTCCGCCTGCGGCGCCAGATCGCGTGCCACTCCGCCACCACCGAGGAGCACCCGCTCTGGGCCGAGTGCCTCGCCCATCGGCCCCAGACTCAGCGCTCGCACGCCCCCTCCGTTGGAAGACGGCGGACCAAATAGCAGCACGGGTCCTTCATCTCCGATCGCGAGATCGAATGACCCCGGCCCAGCGACCAAGCGCTGCGCAGCCACGGCAACTCGCGTCGGCGGGGGTGGCGGCGGTGGGAGTCGAAGGGGCTCGGGCTCATCGCTACAGCCGAACGTCAGCAGTAGACACCATGGAAGGACGCAAAAGCGGTGCATGCGATCAGGGTCGCATGGGAGCTTCCTGAGAAGTGAGGGAATCGAGGCCCTTGACCCTTCGGCCTCCGGACCACAGCCTGGAAGCGATGTTCGAAAACCTGCCTGAGTCTGTTTCCATCTACGAAGTGTCTCCGCGTGACGGATTGCAGAACGAGTCCGCCATGGTCGCGACGCATGCGAAGGTGCGCTTGATCGAGTCCCTGGTCGCTGCCGGCCTGAAACGCGTCGAAGTGACGAGTTTCGTCTCGCCTAAATGGGTTCCCCAAATGGCGGACGCCGACCAGGTTTGCCAAATGCTCAACCGCAAGGAAGGCGTGACCTACTCGGCGCTCGTCCCGAACGCTCGAGGGCTGGAACGCGCATTGGCGGCGGATCTCGACGAAGTCGCCGTGTTCATTTCTGCGTCGGAGACCCACAACCTTAAGAACGTAAACAAGAGCATCGCCACAACTCTCCGCGCGTTCGAAGGAGTCATTGCCCCAGCTCTTGCGGCGAAGAAGCGTGTCCGCGCCTACGTCTCGACGGTTTGGGGCTGCCCTTACGAAGGGGATGTCGATGTGAACGCGGCAGCGGATCTTGCCGTCGAACTCATCGATCGCGGCTGTTATCAGGTGAGCCTTGGCGACACCATCGGCGTAGGAACTCCAGTTCAAACGAAGCGTATTCTGGATGCCCTCCTGGCACGCCTTCCCACGGAGAAGTTAGCGCTCCATCTTCATGACACACGTGGAACAGCGCTCGCCAACATGTTGGTCGGTGTGGAATGCGGCATCCGCGACTTTGATGCGTCCGTCGGTGGGCTTGGCGGTTGCCCCTACGCTCCAGGCGCAGCGGGAAATCTTGCGACGGAAGACTTGGTCTACACCCTGGCTGGAATGGGCATCGACACAGGAGTCGACATGGAGAAGGTGTGGCACGCCGGCCAGGTAGCCGAAGCAATTTGCGGACGCTCGCTACCCGGCAAGGTGCACCAAGCAGGCGTGCGTTCCCTCGCGAACTGATGTTTGAGGGCCTGCTCCACGGAGCATGCCTTGCTCCATTGCTCGCTAGTTGAGAAGAAAGATGAGTCCGGCCCACGTCATCGTCGCGTAGGTCATGAGCCCGATGCCAAGGTGCACCGTGCTCAGCGCTTGGAGCGCTCCGTAGTTATTGGCGCGGTCCATACCGAATGACTCGGCGTTTGCGATAACGATACCGAGTCCCATCTGTAGGACCATCCCGGCGAAGTGCACCCAGCGGAGTCGTTTGTGGCGCCGCAGGTTTCGCGCGTACTCACCGTCGCCGTTGTCCAGACCGATCGGGTCCGGCATTCGAAGGGAGAGGGTGAACGTCGATGTGTAGAGCGCCGCGGTAAGAATGGATGTCGCCAAATGAGGCCATGGCGTGTCGACGCAGGCGGCTTGCCCAAAGGCTGGGCTTCCGCTCACACAGGGCGTGTCCGCTGCGGAACTGAAGAACCCGTAGAGGTTATTGTACTGCAACCAGCCCAACGCCACGGTGACGGTCATCGAAGCCCAGGTTGCGATCCCCATCCACTTATGAAGCGGTGTGAGGCGTGCACGGGTCTGCATGCGTTCGGCAACGCTCCCGCCGGTCGCACTGGGCGAGCTCTCGGACCCTTCCCCGTCGTCTTCGACAGAGTCGTCGGCCGGCAACTGCATCGCGAGTTGCACCGCGGCGCCATGGGACATTGGAGTCTGAGGCATGTACCCAGGATCCAGCGAAAGCTGGAACCCGAAAATAGGGGTGGCTATGAGGAGCGCGGCGAGAGTGCCCATGCGGGGAGTATATGCTGAAGTTGGATCAGATTTGCATCCGTTTTGCACCCGATTTGGGTCTTGATCGAAGACGGCCTGCCCGTTTACCCTCAGCGGCATTCCGGTTGGGTCGCTTACCCGCCGAAAACTCTGTGTTTTTAAGTTTTAGTCCCCCGTGAGTCTCGCGAGGGCAAGCAACGAGTAAAGGGATGCGACACGCGCAAAACTACACTCGTTTGAATGGAGCACCGCACTCGATGGCGTCGCTAACAGTCTCGAATTACCTGGGCATGCTTCAGGAAGACCCGGATGATGAGGAGTCCTTTGAAGGGCTTGCGGAGGCGCTTTCGAGCGGCGACGCGGAACGAATGGGCGAGAGCCCGCTTCGTTTGATGGAGTCAGCAAGGGCACGCCATGAACGACATGGCGAACTTCGCGCGGTGGCTCGACTCATCGCTCTGGAAGCTACGATCACGGAGGACGATCCGAAGTTCCGCGCGACTTTGCTGAAAGAAGTCGGGCGGCTTCGACGTGAAGAACTGCTCGACGATGCAGGGGCTGCGGAAGCTTACCGGCAGGCGCTCGTGGCGGTGCCCGGTGATGAGGATGCGGAGGTGGCGCTTGAAGAGATCGAGCAAGCTGCGTCCAAGTGGCGAGAGATCGCTGATCGCTTCATCGAAGAGGCCGACGACGCCAGCGACTCGGAGCTCAAGGCATCCATGCTCGCGAAAGCAGCGACGCTGATGTGGCAATACCAGAAGAAGGGGAAGGTCAGCGAAGTCGACCGGCTCTTCAAGCAGGCCCTCAAGGCCGATCCTGCCAGTACGCGCGCAGCGAGACTCTTCGCTCAGGCTCTCTATAGCCGCGGTAAGTGGAAGGACATGGCCAGCGTTCTTCGCAAGACCGCAAACTCAGCGCGGGCGCGAGACGAGAAGCTTAATCTCTTCCTCGCCGCGGCGCGTGCCTATGCACGCAAAGTGGAGGACGCGGACAAGGCCTCCAGCTGTTACGAGCGTGTGCTCGACTTTACACCTGGGCACGAAGAGGCCCTTCACTATCTCGTCGAGTTCTTCACGGAACGTGAAGACTGGGACCGTCTTGTTTCCTTGTACGAAGATGCTCTTCGTTCACGTCAGGAGCTCGAAAGCGAACAGGGTATTCTGCTGCAGATCGGGATGGTGCATTGGCGCATCCGCGAGGCCCCAGCGGACGCGGAGCCGTACTTCGCACGACTTCGGAAGATCGATCCCGCCCACGAAGGGATGCTCACGTTCTATCGTGACTACCTTGGCGCACTGACCAAGGGTGAGGGCGAAGAAGCGGAGGAGGCACGAACGCGTCTTGTGACGGTGCTGGGCGACGCTCAGAGAGTTGTCAAAGGCGACGACGCGAAGCTCGCGCTCAGTCTCGAACATGCTCGCATCGCTCAAGAAACGGGCGCGACGGAGCGCGCGATCGACGCGTGGAAAGCTGTTCAGCGTTTGGATGGTGCGAATGAAGAAGCCGGTGAGGCGCTTCGCTCTCTCTACCGACGAGGCGAGAAGTGGAACGCTCTTGTCGAAGTCATGCGTGCCGAGCTCGATGCGCTCCCAGCGAATTCGGATGACGCCAACACGAAGGTCCGACGAATCGAGTTGTTGCGTGAACTCGTAGAAATCTACCGCGACCGGCTCAAGCTTGACGTGATGGTGACGGGCACCTTGGCGACGCTCCTCGAAGAAGACCCGCGCGACCATGAAGCTCTCGACCAGCTCGCTGCGACCTACGAGTCGATGGGGCGCTGGAACGACCTGATTCCTGTGCTTGTTCGTCAGAGCGAAGCCACGGATGATCCGGTTCAAAAGGTGGAGCGCTTGATGCGCACTGCGCGTCTTTGGATCGACCGTTTTGCCAACTACAATCAGGCGACGGCGCCGTTGGAGCAGGTGATCGAGATCGAGCCGGAGAACCGCGACGCGCTCTCCGAACTCAAGACGATCTACACGAAGAAGCGAGCATGGCAGTCGCTCTTCACGGTGCTGGAGAAAGAGTCTCTTCTCGCTTCAGACCCGAGCACGCGATTGCTCATGAAGGTTGAGCTGGCGACGCTGGCTGGTGACAGACTGCATCACCACTCCGATGCGATTCGCCTCTGGCGCGAGGTTGTCGCGGAAGACCCGAGCACCGACGGCGCCTTGGAATCCCTCCTGAAGCTCACCGAGCGTGAGAAGGACTGGGCAGTACACGCGGAAGCGTTGGAACATGCGCAGGGACTCGAAGAAGATGAAAAGAAGCGCATCAAGCTTCTCCAGCGCCTGGGCGTGACCTGCGGTGAGCACTTGAAGGATCCAGCGAGAGCTTCGGCAGCTTGGAAACGCGTCCTGGAGCTTGACCCGAAGAACGGGAAGGCGACTCGAACGCTTCGTGAGTCCTTTGTCGAAGGACGAGACTGGGCAGGACTTGAGGGTCTCTACGCTGAGACCGAAGATTGGGATGGCCTCGTCGATGTCCTCGGAAACGCCGCCGAACGAACCGATGATGACAAGCTCAGAGTCGAGCTTAGTTTTCGCGCGGCTGCCGTGTACGAGGAGCGAATTGGGAACCCAGAACGTGCATTTCGGACCTACGAGCGCGTGCTCTCGGTCGAACCGAACAACAAGCTCGCCGCCGAAAAGCTTATCCCGATCTACGAGATGCAGGAAAAGTGGCCTCGGCTCTTAGCGCTTCATGAGGTCCTCCTCGACACGATCGACGAAGAGGATGTTGAAGCACGGCTTGTAGCGCTGGATACCCTTCGCTCATTGGCTGCGACGAAAACGCGAGACGAACACGCGGCATTCCGTTTTGCATCCGAAGCCTATCGCTTGGCCCCCGAGAGCGTCGACGTTCGACAGCAAGTCGAAGCGGCGGCAGAGTCCGCGGGGTCATACGCACGTCTGGCAGAGCTATACGAAGCGCGTATCGCCGCCGACGAGATCGGGAGCGACGAGAAGAAAGCACTTCGCCGGCGTCTGGCATCGCTCTCTGGTGCAGAACTCGGTAAGCGGGATGAAGCGATTCTTCAGCTTGAGCGAATCCTCGAAAGTGATCCGAAGGACGCCGAAGCGATCGAGGCCCTGGACGGTCTCTACCGACAAGAATCTCGAACCGATGATTTGCGACGACTTTTTCTCCATCGCCTGGAGCCTGCGGAGGATGATCCGGCACG
>JBLHKB010000184.1:0-11717 GCA_047619315.1 Polyangiales bacterium | reverse complement strand
TCATTCAATCGATGGAACGAATAGGCCTCGGCCGAGGAGCGTTGAGCAGCTCACGGAAGAGCTTCGTTCCGTGAAGAAGATTCTGCGGAGCACCATCGCGACGCTCGAGGTCACGAACGAAGAGCTTCAAACGGTGAACGAGGAGCTCCAACCGACCAATGAAGAGCTTCAATCGACGAATGAGGAGATGGAGACGTCGAAGGAAGAGCTGCAGTCGATGAACGAGGAATCGGAGACGGTGAACGCTGAGCTTCAGAGCCGAAACGACGACCTCACCCACATCAACGACGACCTGAAGAACCTCCTCGACAGCACAGAGACTGCCACCATCTTTCTCGACAAAGAGTTCAGAGTCGGCCGATTCACCTCCGGCGCAACGTCGATTATTCCACTCGTTCCTGCCGACGCTGGTCGCCATATTGGGGATTTCGCGTGCAGACTGGTCGATACCACGATCGAAGTCTGGGCCACGCAGGTTCTGGATACGCTCGTCACCGTGGAGAGAGCCGTGCGGACGGAGGCGGGGCGCAGATATCGTCTTCGTATTCGCCCCTACCGGACGAGCAACAACGCCGTCGACGGCGTCGTTATCACCTTCGACGACACGACGACTCAGATGAAGCTGGTCGATTCATTGGAGACCAGTGAGCGGATGGTTCGGCTCGTGCTTCAGCACACCCGCGACGACGTCCATACCGTGGACAGAGACGGGACGATTCTCTATTCCAATCGTCCAAACTCAAGCGAACAGGGCGAGGCGCCCGCGAAACGGATCTTCGACGTGTGGCCGGAGGAGTTCCATGAGGCCACTCGGGCGACGCTGAGACGGGTCTTTGAAAGTGGAATTCCCGAGACCCTCGATACGACGGCGGCGGACAGCGACGACCGTGCGATTCACTCCGTGACCCAGGCCTTGCCGATATGGAGCGCTGGCAAGGTGACCTCGGCGATCCTCATCACCGTCGATCAAGACTCTGTGGGCTCCAAGAGCAGAAACCCGTCATGAGCCCGAAAGATCGGGCGGGCAAAAACGACGGGGGGGACGCGACCTCTGTGGAGAGTGAGGCGAGCGCCGTCGAGAGTGAGGCGGACGGTCTCGCGCGACTGCGCCAACGAGCGGAAGCGGCGGTGGCCGCGTCGGCGAAGAGCCCGGACGGCCGGGCTGGATCGATGAGCTGGGCAGCGGCGGTCCAAGAGCTTCGGGTCTATGAGATCGAGCTCGAGATGCAAAACGATGAGCTACGTGAGACACAGCTCGAACTGCAGCGGTCACTGGAACATTTCAAGAGCCTCTTTGACGATGCCCCAGTTGGGTACATCACCGTCGACGATACGAACCACATCGCCGCCGCAAATCGCACGCTGTGTACGATGCTCGGGAGGTCGTGTGCCGAGCTCCTTGGGCATCGGCTCAACGAGTTTGTTTACCCCGAAGACCAAGACACGCTCCACCTGCACCGCGGCGGCCCCCAACGCCGCTTGAACTGCGAGGTGAGGCTCGTGCGTGCTGACGGGCCACCGCTTTGGGTGGAGCTGACCGGTGGCCGAACGCAGGACGGCACGACGGAGCCACGCAGGCCGCGTTTTCGCTACGGAGTGAGCGACATTAGCGCGCTCAAGGATGCACAGACGGAGCGGGAGGAGCTCGCTGCGCAGCTGTATCGCTCGATGAAACGCCGGAGCATCGAGGGGCTCGCCTCGGGGCTCGCTGGCGACTTCGAGAACCTCGTCGAGGCGATGAGGATGAGAGCCGAGTCGGCCAAGACTCAGATCCACGGCAGCTCAGCCGCGGGGAGCGATCTTGAGGAGATCGAGAGTCTGTGTGATCTGGCCAATGAACTCACCGAGCAGCTCCTTGTCGTCGCGGGGCAAAAACAGAGCCTCGCGGAGACCCTCGATATCTCTGAGTTCGTCATTGGGATCGTCGCGCACTTGAAGCAGGCGACGGAGCAACACGTGAAGATCGCGTTCGATCTCGGCGCCAACTTGCCGAGGATCTCAATGGACGAAGCGCAGCTGACGCGAGTTGTCACAAGCCTCGTGATGAATGCGGGAGAAGCGTACGAGCGCGAGGAGGGGACGGTGCGGGTCATCACGCACGAGCGTCACCTCGACCGAGCGCAGCTGCAGAAGGCCGAGCTCGCCGATGGGCTCCTGGCCGGGAATTACATCTGCCTCCAGGTCACGGACGAGGCGGTAGGTATGGACGCTCAGACAAAAGACCGAATGTTCGACCCGTTCTTCACGACGAAGCGAAGCGGTGGGCTCGGATCCGCCGCGCTCCTGGCGGTGGTGCGTGGGCACGGAGGAGGCGTCTACGTCGACACCGAGCCTGGTCGAGGAACCACGGTGGAGGTGTTTTTTCCCATCGCGGCGAATCTTCAGCCCAGGTCCGATGAAGAGCAGGACAAGCGGTCCGTCGCGACGATGAACACCGTGCTCGTCATCGAGACGGACCCAAGCGTCCGTCAGGGAATGGAGCGCGTGATGGCGAGCCTTGGTCTCACCGTTTTGTTGGCTTCCGACGGCATCGAAGGTCTTGAGCTATTTCGCGAACATGGCCACGTCATCGACCTGGTCATGATGGACGCGAGCATCCCTGTTCTCGGCTGGCGCACGACACTCGCCGATCTTCGTACGAAGAGGCCCGATGTGCCAGTGGTCATCATGTCCGGGGGCATCGCGGCGGGATCCTTCGAACAGACTCTGGGAGGCCCGACGAGCGTCCTTGAGAAGCCCTTTGATCATCAAGCGCTGGTCCACGCCGTCCGCTCCGTAGTGCGGCGGTCCCGTCTCCACTGAACGAACAACCCTGGCTCTCTTCTAACCCGTGAAACAACATCTTTTGAACACTCTTCGATGGCTCTCCGCGCGTTTGGTTTTAGACGATGCGATAGACCGCATTGCTGGAGCTGCGCATGATTAGAGTGCTCATCGCCGATGATCACACCCTTCTACGAAAGGGGCTCGTGCGTATTCTCGACGCCGAGGCCACGATCGAAGTGGTGGGCGAGGCGTCGAACGGACGGGAAGCGCTGCTGCTCTTCGCGACCACACAGCCCGACGTGCTCGTTCTCGACATCGTCATGCCGGAGAAAGATGGCCTCGACGTCACCAAGGAGTTGCTCATCCACCATCCGGACGCACGCATCCTTGTCCTCAGCGCTCATGAAGAGGTGGAGTTTGTGAGCCGTTTGCTTCAAGCCGGCGCCAAAGGCTTCCTGCCCAAGGACGCTGAACCTAAAACGCTCGTCGCCGCCGTGACGGCCGTCGCAACCGGGGGCAGCTACCTCACCGACGAAGCCACGGTTGGGCTCGCCCAAAGAACCACCTCGGGGCAGGACTCCGAGGTACGGCTCAGCGATCGAGAATTTCAGGTCATGCGGCTCATCGCGGCGGGCACGCGGAATCGAGTGATCGCCACAATGCTCCACATCTCGAACAAGACCGTCGACACTCACCGCGCCAGGGTTCTCCAGAAGCTCGGGCTCGAGACGAACGCTGACATCGCGCGCTACGCGGTACGCCACGGACTCGTCGCTACCTGACCACGCGCCTCCAAGTGTGACGCGAGGGGAAGCCAAATCTGAAAGCATGTGCCTGAGCCCACCTCCGAGTCGACGTGGATTCGGCCTCCATGATTTTTGATGATCGACTGTGCGATGGCGAGGCCTTGGCCCGTGCCTTTGCCCACCTCTTTACTTGTGAAGAACGGATCGAAGATTCGGGCTCGCACCGAATCCGGAATACCGGCTCCGGTGTCACGGATCGAGAGTAGTATCCCATCGTCCTCGGTGCGTGTGGTGATCGTAATCTTCCCCTTGGCCCCGGCTTCGACCACGCCAGTCTCGGCGATGGCGTGAGCCGCGTTGACGATCATATTGAGGATGACCTGGTTGAGCTCGCCACCATGGGCCAGGACCAGCGGAAGGTCGGGCTCTAGATCCAGGTTGAGATCAGCTACGTACTTCCACTCATTCCGCGAGACTGTTTGAGTTGTGGCGACTAGACGGTTGATGTCCGTCTCTTCCATTTCGTCCATGCCGGGATGCGAGAATTCTTTCATCGCCGACACGATCGCGCTCACCGCCTCGACGCCGTAGAGTGCCTGTCCGAGTGCAATCGGGGATTGCTCTCGGATAAAGTCGAGTCTCGCGCGCTTGACTTTTTTCCGCAGCCGGTCCGCGTTCTCAGCGCTGATCGCACCGGGCTCTGTGCACCACGCCGGCGGCGAGCTGACCGACGGCCTCGAGCTTTTGGGCGTGGAGTAGTTGCGTTTGGGTATTTCCAAGCTCCTCTAGCGAGCTCTTGAGGGCTTTGGTCTTCGTGGCCACGATCTGCTGGAGCTGTAGGTTTTCGTTGAAGATCTGAAACGACGATCCCTCAAGCCGACCGGATTGCCGTTCCTCGGCGGCGTCCATCAAGGCGTCGACGGTCCGTTGGAGCGCGTCGCGATCGCGGCAGACCTGCGCGTAGTCACTCATGTCGGTCATCGCTCACCGCGTAGTGCGATGCCCACAAACGTTTGGTTCACGTGAACGCCATGAAGCTGCTCTCCGTACGTGGAGAAGCCGACGACGTGATGTTCGGCGAGGAAGTCGCCGACCTCGTCGCTAATCCCGAGAGACTCGAACTCCAATCGACGAAGAATGCAGTCAAAGCCGAGGATCACGTCGGGGACGCCCACTTCCGCCTCGTTGGCGTCGAAGGCTTGGCGAAGTGATTCCATGATGCGGGTCGGCTTCGCCAGGCGAAGAACAAGCCCGGTCTCGATGGCACAAGCGAATCGGATAATGCCGCCCTCTTGGATCTGCATGATACCGCGGGTGTAGTTTGAACCGTTTGCGCAGAGCATCACCGGGTTCCGCGAGAACACATCGGGTCCGAGCTCCTCGACCGTTTTGCCGACCATCTCAGCATAGACTTCGGCGGCAGGCCGGCCGTTGATCTCGTGGACAAGACGCTTTTGCGGGTCCGCTCGCGTGATCACCATTCGCTGGGCGGTGGGCACGTGATGGGTCACGGTCAGAGTTCCAAAGGGCACAGGACTCACCACGACGGAGAGCACCGCGGAGTTCTTGTGGAACTTCCCGTCGTGAAGAACGTGGGTGCGTTCGAAGGCGAGATTGTCTCCTGCGGAGCCGCCCACGATGGGCATTTCACCGGCACCTGCGTAGAGGGCAGCGATGAGGCGCTCTTCCATCATGCTGAGGCCGTCGCAGAGCAGGAACCCGAACGCGTGTTTGTTGCGCGGGATGGTGGAGAGGTGTGCGGAGATGTGGCTCGTCAACATCCCCATGTCCGTTGCGAGAGAAGACAGGGGGGACACCAAAAACTGGATCGTGCTCTCGGTGCCGCACAAGGAGGCCGCCGTCATTCCGGTCGGTTCGTAGCCGCTGTTTCCGATCTGGCCCGAGGTCGTCGCGCCCACCACGTCCGCCGTTGGAAACGCCGCGGCGAGCATGGGTCCCTGTATCTCCAGGTCAAAATCAGGCGAGACAAAACAGAACACCACGTCGGGGTTGGTGTGCAGCTGTTCGAGCAACTCATCGACGGCGGCGACTTCGTCGGTGAAGAGCGTCGAGGCCTGCCGGACGCCAAACTTCTCGCCGGTCTTGCGCGAGATGTTCGAGTGACCGGTGGGAAGAATGCTGAGCGTGCCCAGAGAAACGGACTGCAAACAGGGAACTTGAGGTCGGCCAACAGGCACGCGTTCCCGTGGGAGAAGCGTAGCCTCACAACAGAATGGGCACTATCGTATGGAGGTGCCGAATGGTGCCAGGCGTCATCCGGGGCCTGTCACATGGTCCGCCCGACGTACTCTTAGTCGCCCGCGAGACCCATCGACGAGCCGTCCAGGGCGCGGGTGTCCCCGTCCCTCAGCACCAAGTCTGGCCTTCTTCGGGCTCGCGCAAGAGTTCGGTGACGTTGGCCTCGATAACGCGATAGCCCACGTTGCCGGTGAGGCGCTGGCGGCCTTCGTTGAACACGAAGGTCGGGCTGACATCGACGGAGTACTGCTTAGCGAGGTTGAGCCCACGAGACAGCTCCGCGTGAGCCTTGCCGTTGTAGAGCAGCTCTTCGATCTTCGGAACCGAGAGCCCGATGTTCTCGGCGACCTCGAGCTGCGCTTTGCGCAAGGAGATGTCCACGGCGTCGCGAAAGAACGCCAAGCGCAACGCCCACGCTGCTTGTCGGAACATCTCGACGTCGTGGAGTTTCACAGCGGCCAAGAAGATGTGGCAGTTCAAGGACGAGCTGGGCGCCACCTTCGCCCAGGTGTCGGGGTGAACGCTGACGTGATCGAATCGCGCGATGACGGATCGGACGTGCTCGGCGTATGCCGCGAGCCCTCCACGATCCCTCCAGCGCGCCTCGAGCTTGCCTCTTGCGTCGCCGAAGACGGTCATGAAGTGGGAGTCCGTGACGACTTCATCGCCGAAGTGACTCTCGAGCTCGTTCAGGCGGGCTTGCCCGACGTAGGCCCACGCGCAGAGGACGTCGGAGAAGTACTGAATGTTAACGGTGTGTGCCATCGCGTAAGAGCTTAGCCGGAGTTCGGCCACGCAGGGAGCGAGAGTTCGCCGCGTTCTTGCGGGTTCTGGATCCTGGTTTTGGAGCGGCTGCTGGCTCCGCTATTTCCCTCTGGGGTAAGCAGGAGCCACGGCACACCGTGGGACAAGTCCGCCGGCGGACCGGCTAAGACGAGTCAGCACACTTATTCGACGGCTTCCCAGAAGCACGTTGGGAACCCGGAGAACGCCGTGGGGCGAACTGCGAGCAAGCCTGATGCTGGACATTCGACGTCGAGCCCTGGACAGAAGCCAGCCTGGTCGTCATTGCGCGCAAGGAAGTTGCCGCCGTTTTCGCCACACGAGAATTCGCTCTCAAAATCACCGTCACAGACGGTGAGAATGGGGTCGCCCTCGCAGCTGCCGAGGCCTAGTGAGCCGCAAGCAACCGTGACGATTGCGAAAGGCGTGCAAGCGATGGTCTCGGATCCGCGGCCGCTCGTCTCTTCGACGACACAGCCGGTGATGGCGAGCAGGCTGGTGATAACCAGCATCATGATGTGTTTCATTGTTTTGTTCCTTCATTCCTCAGCCACCGTTCGTCGGGGCACGCAGCAGCACTAGCACAGAGCGTGCCAGAGGTATGTGGCAAACGTCGCGAGGGCCTATTAGGCTCGTTTGGGACTGGAGACTTTAGTGGCAGTGAACAGCCGGTCATAGTGATATGGCGATCTATGAACGTTGGTTGTCACTTCGTACATCCTCCCTTCGATGGGGGACATGCGCACGCGACGAGCGCTGACCGTCGCCAGACGCCGTCTCTTCGCTTCGGACGCTTTGACGTGGCATTGCCACGCCGTGGCCAGCCCCCTCGCACTGTACTTTGAAGAGACTCTCGCGCTGCTCGGCGAGGCGCAAGACATCGTCGGCGGCCGTCCGCACTACGACGCTCCGCCGGAGTGGGCTGAGTCGCGGGACTGGAGCGGGTTTCTCTCGCGATTGACGGACGCCCAGGTCGTCGAGGCGGAGCACGACCCAGGCGTCTGGCTGGCGGCATGCGCCGAGGCACCGGCATCGCTGCGCGCGCTGGGGCGTCGCGCGACGGCGATCGTAGAGCGCTATGAGTTTTCGGGGGAGTCGACGACGGCGCCGAAAGCTCGCCGCCACGTCAAGAAACGAAAATCGGCGCAGCTTCATGCCCTATGCACCGTGGCAGCCCTTCGCTTCGAGGGAGTGGAGCGCATCATCGACCTTGGATCGGGGCATGGTCACCTGACGCGCGCGCTGGCTCTCACGCTTCGCCCCCACGAAACGCTTGGCGTCGATTGGGACGACGCACGCATCGCCCGAGCCATCGATTTGAGCGCAGCATCGCCGGACGATGCCCCGGTGGATGCGCCACGTTTTGTGCATGGCGACGCGAGCCGAGCGGACGCTGGCGCGCATCGCGACGACGTCAAAACTCGTGACCTCGTCACGGGACTTCATCCATGTGGGGCACTCGGCGACGCACTGGTCACTCGAGCCCGAACCGCGGGCGCGCACGTATTGGCGGTGAGCTGCTGCTATCAAAAAACGGACAGCGCGTATCGGCGACCGCTCTCCGAACAAGGCCGCGCGGCGAATTTCGTAGTGCCGCGAGAAGCGCTCGGCTTGGCAAACCTGTCCCCGAGGTCATTCGATGGTAGCGGCACCTTGGATGTAAAACGTACGGGCCGACGGACGCGCCTCGCCCTGCGGCTCGCCCTCGAAGCGCGGGGACTCGTCCTCGAGCAGGGCGCCGAAGGAAACGGCATCAGCAAAGGACGCGTGCGTCATGGACTCAGCGTCATCGCGCCGGGCGCCTTCGCTGCGCGAGGACTGAGCGCACCTACCAACGACGAGCTGGACCTTGCCGAGGCCCGCGCGATCAGCGCACACGCTCATGTGGCGCGCTTCGCCCTCCCCCGCCACGCGCTCTCGCGCCCCCTCGAGGTCGCGATCGTACTGGACCGCGCTCGCTACCTCGAGGAGGCCGGCTGGCGCACGGATGTGGTCACGCTTTTCCCTCCCGGCACGAGCCCTCGAAACCTCGGCATCGTCGCGAACGCCCCGACGTAGAAAGCGACCCGCGCGGCGTAGGGGAATAGGATTTGCCTCGGCGCCGTTTCACGTCTGTGGCTATCGGCCTCGACAAAATCGAAGGAGCGCTCCTCGGCACGATGATCGGAGACGCACTGGGCCGCCCGTTTGAGGGAACGCCGGTCAGCGACCGGCGCCGCCTAGGACGCCTCATCGAAGGCCGAGTCAACGCGCCGCGCGCGTGGGGCTACAGCGATGACGCGGAGATGATGCTCGCGGTGGGAGACTCCATCGTCGCGTGCGGCGCCGTGAATGAGGCGCACATCTTGGAGACGATGGCCACGTCGCACGACGTCGCACGCGGATACGGCAAGGGGACGCGGGCCGCGTTTCGCGAGTGGAGGGAGACGGGGTCCTGGGAGATGGCCTCGCGGGCGCTTTGGCCGGAAGGGTCGCGCGGTAACGGCGGGGCGGTTCGGGTGGCGCCGGTGGCGGTATGGCACCGCGAGTCCGAAGCTGCGCTCGTGCGCGACGCGGCGCGGCGTAGTGCGCTGCCGACGCATGCTCATGAGGACGCGGTGGCGGGAGCAGAGATGGTCTCCCTGGCGGTCTGGCTCGCGCTCAGAGGTGCGAGCCAGGCGAACTCCTGCGGGCTCTCCCAACGTTCAGCACAGGTACGAAGCTCGATGAGCGGCTGCAGCGCGTGAATGCGACGGCTCCCCCAGAGGAAGCTATCGCCGCTCTTGGCCACGCCGTGCTGGCGCTCGAGTCTGTGCCCCTCGCCTTGTGGGCCCACTGCCACAGTACCTCCTTCGAGGCCGCGCTCGTCGAGGCGGTGTCGGCGTGCGGCGATACCGACTCCATCGGTGCGATGACCGGGGCGATGGCGGGCGCTACGTACGGCGCGTCGGCCATACCACGCTCGTGGGTGGATGCGCTGGAGAGACCGGGGAGGCGACGGGTCCAGGCGCTCGCGGATGCGCTGAGCGTGAGGGCTCGGACGCTGACGTAGCGCCGAGGCGGGATGGGGTAGACTCCTCCGCGCATGCTCCCTGAAACCCACGGGGCTTTGCAGAGTCAGCGCTGAACGACATCCGGCGAAACCGAAGTAATAGGGTGGACTCGCACCATCGCGTCCTTGGTGTGGGCCCTGCGGCTAGGACGGATGCGGGGCTGCGGATCACGCACCGGGCGCGCGAGATTTGCATCTCCTGATGCCGAGTCCGTGTCGAATCCTGGTGCTTCTTGAAGAGGCACGAGTGTTGCTTTGCATAGAGGCATGACCCAAAATGCGCTGCTGCTCGCCATCATCACCACCTTCGCCACATCGTCCATTGGTTTCGCTCAGCCTCCCCGAGGCGGGCCGCCACCGGAAGCCATCGAGGCCTGTGATGGTCAGAGCGATGGCTCGACCTGCTCGTTCACGGGCCGAGAGGGAGATGCCCTCGAGGGGACGTGTCATGCGCCGCAGGGACGCCCCCTCGCCTGCGTGCCTGAGGGTCACCCGCGACGCTGAAGCTCTTCGCCCTCAGCCGGGATCCCAGGGTTCGCCGCGGAGGCAGCGCTGAAGCGACTCATGGACTTCGTCGGTGGGTTCGACTTCGGCGGCGTCCTGGAGCGCGCCGCGGAGCGCGTCGGACCAGCGCTCACGCCCCCATGCGGAGACGGCTCTGATGGCCATGTGTCGGTTGCGAACGACGGGGCTACGTAGACCCGCGATGACGAAGGGCTCCCCGCGGCCGGGAAAACGACCGAGCCCTTGAAGGACAAAGCCGAGAACCGAATACAGTGGGTAGTCGGGCCCGGCGCCCGTCGAATTGGCGGCGCCGGTGCAGAGCCTGCTCAACGGCAGAACGGACGCTGCGTGGGCGAGGACGACGTCGATGCGGGCGTCGTCGCTGACCTGCGTGAGTTGAAACCAAGTGAGGGAGCGATATGGGTCCTGCTTCGCCCTCGCGAAGTGAGCGTCAAAGCTGTCGATGCCAAAGGTCTTGGCCATGTCTTCGGCGTCGTCGAAGACCGCGCTCTCGGGGTCGGCCAACGCGTCACGGACCAAGGCAGGCCAAGCGTCGTGATGGAGGTACCGATCGCACTGAGCGATGAGCGGTTTGTACACGGACGCTGCCTCGGCGAGATGAGCCCGCGCCTCCATCACCGTTGAGTAGAAGGTGAGATTCGGCGACAGCCGGCAGGCGTGGCGCACGAAGAGGCGAAGGGCGTCTTCGCCGTCCTTGTACGCCTCAAACCCTGGGAAAGGCAGCCCGTCGAGAAGCGATGAGAGGATCTTCTGCGCCGCGCGCAAGACATCGAGTTCGACTTGGAACGTCTTGAGTGCCGCGAGTAGACCGCCGGTCTCCGCGCAGGTCAGCGCGCTGTATCCATGGTTGATGTTGTTCTCGTGTCCGTGTCGGAGCATCCAGCGCCGGATCTCTGGGTCCTCCGTGCTCGCGAGGCGTTCCACCAGATCGATGCGTCCCCAGCCGTGCACCTCCTGGGCCAGCTCAAAGAGCGCGCGCTCGCCTGCACCCCGGCCTTCCATGGCTCCACCCACGAAGCGCGTAAACTCCTCGTGACGCCCAAGCGTTTGCAAGAGCTCGCTATCTTCGGACCGCTCGTCGTTGAAGAGAGCAAAGAGCACGATGCCGAGCTTTACGGCATCACGTTGTGGAGCTTCGCGGGCGAAAACTCGAGCGATGGACGCGAGTCGATCGGGGTCGAGCGTAGTGCGACGGGCGTAGACTTCGTCCAGGAAGGCGCTGGCGACCTGAGCCGTGCCGTCTCGGGTAGCGAGACGATAGAGGTGCTCAAAATGGTTCGGCGTCGCGTCGTCATGAAGTGCCACGAGGGCTTGGGCCAACTGTCTCGGCCAGAGCGCCGCCGTGTCGCCATGAGCCAGGCTCAGGCTGTCGACGGCGCCGGGCGCAAAGTGCAGCTTGCTCGCGTCGTCGTCCGCTAGTCGCAGCTCGGCGACTTCGCCGCGGGCTGTGCTGGCGAGATACGAGTAGAGCGACGGATGCTCTCCCCACGGCCGGGGCACCGCGCCAAGGTTCCATGGGATGAGGGGCGCAGCCATCGCGTCAGCTCTAGCATGTGGCCCCGAATGCCACACTTTGGACCGCCCAAAAACCTATGCGCACCCCATGA
>JBLHKB010000183.1:0-11764 GCA_047619315.1 Polyangiales bacterium | reverse complement strand
CGGCGTACGAGGGCAACGACGTCTTCGACGAGGGAAGTGTCGGAGATGTTGCCGAGCACTTCACACCGATTCACACGTACCGCCACGGCGACTTCGATGGCGCCAGCGTGCGCGGCGGCGTCTCCATCACCGGCGGCTACGTGTATCGCGGCTCCGCCATTCCAGGCTTGGACGGGTTCTACCTCTTCAGCGACATCACCAGCGTCGACGTCGCTGCGCTTCGCTACTGCGATGGCGAAGCGAACAGCGTGCAGCGCATCGAAGGGCTTTCAGGCATCCAAGGCCAGCTCGCTTCCTTTGGTGAAGACGGAAACGGTGAACTTTACATTGCGTACCTCGGCGGCGAAGTACACCGCATCGTTGCCGAGTGAAGGCCGCCGTCGAACGCCGAGCGAGACTTGCAGAACGCGTTTCTGGGGCCGCGCTCTTTGCAGCCGGGCGCTCGATTGGGCGCAACTATGAGGGCAACACCTATCCGTTTCGGGCCTCCAGTCACTTTCTCTACTTCGTCGGCCAGGGCCTCGAAGGCGCCTACGTGCTCATCGAGAAAGAGCGAACGCGTGTCTTCATCGAAACACCGGACTCGGACGACGCGCTTTGGCACGGCGCCCAACCAAGTACAGCAGAGCTATCACGCTCGCTTGGCTGCGAGGTCGCTCTGATCGAGGCTTTGCCCGAGGCGCTCAAGCGAGCTCAGAGCGTGGCAACGATCCCTGCGCCGGACGCGGCAACACGCAAAGAGCAAGCATCACTGCTGGGTCGAGTGCTTCAACGGTCCGACAACGACGCAACGCTCGAGCACGCTGTTGTTGCGCTTCGCAGCGTCCATGACGACAGCGCACAAGGCGCGCTGGCTGAAGCGGCAAAGGCGACGGTGGCCGCTCACAAAGCCGGTATGGCCGCGACGCGCCCTGGGCTCAGCGAGGCCGCGGTGTGTGCTGCGATGGAGTTTGAGCTCGCAAAGCGCGGTTATGGAACAGCGTATGGTTCGATCGTCACGGTTCACGGCGAGATCCTGCACAACCACTCGCACAGCAATGAGTGCCGTGACGGAGACCTTCTCCTTGCCGATGTGGGTGCGGAGACCGCTGGAGGCTGGGCGGGTGATGTCACTCGCACGTGGCCTGTCAACGGAACCTTCTCGCCCACCCAGCGAGCAATGTACGACATTGTCCTCGCGGCGCAGTTAGATGCCATCGACCGGGCGCGACCCGGCGTTCGTTACCGGGATGTGCATCTGCAAGCTGCACGAACGTTGACCCAGGGGCTCGTCGATGAGGGGATTCTGCGCGGTGACGTGGATTCGCTGGTCGAACGCGGCGCCCATGCACTATTCTTTCCTCATGGCGTCGGTCATCTTCTTGGCCTCGATGTACACGACATGGAAGACCTCGGAGATCGCGCTGGCTACCCCGAGGGTCGAGAGCGTAATCCACAGTTTGGACTCTCGTATTTGCGCCTCGATCGCGAACTGCTCGAGGGGATGGCTGTGACCATCGAGCCTGGTTTCTACCAAGTCCCCGCGATCCTGAATAACGCTTCCCGATGTGCCTTCGCGGAAGACTGTCTCGATCGAGTTGCTCTAGCGCGTTTTGCCGATGTCCGCGGCATCCGTATTGAGGACGACATTCTCGTGACTGCGATCGCCCCCCTCGTGATGACCTCTGATGCCCCAAAGAGTGCGGGCGAGGTCGAAGCCGCAGTTCGTAGCGGCTACTAATCTTGCGCTGGGGGGCACGAGTTTGACCAAGGAGATGCTGGAAATCGCAGAGCTCCGAACACGACTCCTGCAGCTGGAGTCGAAACATGCGCGTCTTCGAGCCCAGCTCGATGCACGTGGGGAGACCATCAAGCGCCTTCGCCAAATGAGCGACGGCGCCGCGGACTCCGTCCTCCTTCATGACGGCGAGGGGCGGATCCTCGAATCGAATCGCCAGGCATGCCTCGGCCTTGGCTACCATCCAGGGGAGTTGGCAGGAAAGCACTTGGGCGACATCGATGCGACCTTCGCATCCCTCGATGACGAAGGCGTTCGTCGAGCCCTCGCGCAGCTGGAGTCTGGGTCGCCGGTGACAAGGCGCTCACGCGCACTGTCGAGAGACGGCAGCCGCTTTCACACGGAGATGCGGACCGCACTTTTTGAGCGTGACAGCCTAGTAAAAGGACAAGCGGAGCGTCTTTTTGTGGCTGTGATTCGCGACATCTCAGATCGTGTGCGCTTTGATGAAGCGCTTCGTGAGAGTGTTCAGCGTTTTCGTTTCCTCTTCGAGAGTTCACCTGTCGGCATGGCCATCGCCGACGAGGAAGGTGTTCTGAGGGATGCAAATGCTGCGTTCGCCACAATGATGCAGTTCGATTCTCCAGAAGAACTTGAGGCGACGGGGTTGCGTTCTCTTGCCCACCCTGACGACAGGCATAACCTACACGTTGGCCTCACATTGCTCACACACGGCGAGCTTGAGGTGATGCGGCGTGGTCAACGTTTTATGGGCGCGAAGGGCAAGGATGTATTCGTTCAGCTCGTCGTATTCGGCGAACGTGCGGAGAACCGCCTCCGTCAAATGATCGTGGTGGCTCTCGACATGACAGACCAGCGTCGTGCGGAAGAGAATCTACAACGGCTGCTGGAAACCCTAGAAGCCCAGGTCAAGGTGAGGACCGCCGAGCTCGAGGCGGCAAAGGTTGCAGCCGAAGCAGCGAGCCAAGCAAAGAGCCAGTTCCTCGCAAACATGAGTCATGAGCTTCGTACGCCGCTCAACGCAATCATCGGCTACGCGGAGATGCTGCAGGAAGATGCGCTCGAGACCAACAGCCCTGAGTTGCAGGCGACGGCCCAGGACCTTTCCAAGATTCAACGCTCCGGCAAGCACCTCCTTGGTCTCATCAGCGACATCCTGGACCTCTCGAAGATCGAAGCGGGGCGTATGGAGCTCTATTGGGAGCACGTGGAACTCGAGAAGGTGGTGGCCGACGTCATCGAAACACTGGCACCGATCGCTGCGCAGCGCGGCAACCAGCTCGTCGTTGAGACCGACGATTTAGGGGATACTTTCGTAGACGCCACGAAGCTCCGCCAGATCCTCATCAACCTCATCAGCAACGCCAATAAGTTCTCGGAGAATAGCGTCGTCCACGTTCTGTGCGAGCGGCGCTGGGGTCGCGACGGCGAAGAAGAGCTCGCGTTTGAGATCATCGACAGAGGAATTGGAATCGATGCAGAGACGCTAACTCGCCTCTTTCAGCCCTTCACCCAGGCGGACGCGTCGACGACACGAAAGTACGGCGGCACCGGTCTGGGTCTTGCGATATCGAAGCGGTTCGCCGAGATCATGGGCGGAAGCATCAGCGCCTCTTCGAAGCCGGGTTATGGGTCAACCTTTGTGGTGCATCTGCCAGCACTCTCTGAGCTTCCGAAACCCCGCATCGCACCACTCCCTACGGTACCTCCACGCCTTAGTGGCGGCGATGTTGTTCTCGTGATCGACGAAGATCCGCCTTCGGAAGACTTGCTTGTCCGTGTGCTCCGAAAAGCCGGCTACCGCGTAGAGTCGACACACGTCATGAGCGAGGGGCTGACCATGGCGAAGTCGCTCAAGCCCGCAGCCGTCATCCTCGACCCGGAAGGATGGAGCCTGGCCGGGTGGGATGTTCTAGAGAAGCTCAAGACGCTCGACGCCACCGCTGAGATCCCCGTGCTTCTGGTCAGCGTCACGCCAAACCGCGAGCGTTCGAAGCTGCTCGGCGCCGATGCCTGGATCACTAAACCCATGGATCGCGATGGCCTACTTCGAAGCCTTAGACCCTACGCCTCACCCCGAAAGTAGCGCCGCACTTCGTCGGCATCGACGAAGGGGTGACGTGTTCCCGCGATCTCTTGAGTCGCTTCATGTCCCTTTCCGGCGATGACGACCACGTCGGACGACGAGGCATTTTCAAGAGCACGGATGATGGCCCGTTGGCGCATGAGCTCTCGATGCCACTCGGCGCGACCCAAACTGCCAGCAAGGACGTCGGCTGCTATCTGAGCCGGGTCTTCGCTCCGTGGGTTGTCACTTGTGAGCCAAACGACATCCGCAAGCTCATCGACCAGAGCGCCCATGGGAGCGCGTTTGCTTCGGTCACGATCACCACCACACCCGAACACGCAGTGCAGTCTCGCATGCTCGCCGGCAAGAGCCCGGGCTGAAGCAAGCACATGGCGAAGTGCATCGGGGGTGTGGGCGAAGTCGACGATCACGCAGGGGTCCTGCTGCACAACCTCAAAGCGACCATCAATTTTTCCGACAGCGCCGAGCCCGACTCGAATCGCTCCGGCGTCCAACCCGAGAGCGAAGGAGGCAAGCGCCGCGGCTGCCGCGTTGAATGCCTGGAAACCGCCCCCGACACGAAGGGTGATCGACGAGGCGATGCCGTGGGCACGAAGTTCCTGGCTAGGTGCAAGTGTCATAAGCTGACCAGTCCCGTTTGCCTGCGTGGACACGATCTGCAGATCGCATGGCTTCGACCCATACCAAAGTATACGTGCGTGGGAAGGCACTACCTCGGCCAAGAGCTCGCAGGCTGGGTCATCGGCGTTGAGAACAGCGGTGCCACCTTTGGGCAGAGCCAGAAAGAGCTGCGCCTTCGCTGCCAAATAGGCTTCGGCAGTTTCATGAAGGTCGAGATGATCGTGGGTAAGATTGGTGAAGACAGCGACCTCCGCCGGCCACCGAGATGCCAAGCCGCCAAGCAGCGCCTTGCTGGTCATCTCCACTGCAAGGATCTCTACTCCCGCTTTCACGGCGCCCTCGACGGTCGCAAGAAACTCCGCGGTGCCCTTGCCGGGGACTCGCGAACCATCGACCCACGCACCGAGCGTTGTCACCGTCGCCGCAGGACCATGCTGTTCGACGACGGATCCAATGAAGGTTGTCGTCGAGGTCTTTCCGTTCGTGCCGGTGACTGCGACGGTGCGCAGTTTAGTGCGCGCAGCTTCAAAGCGAGCGAAGAACAGGGGTTCGTTTGGAGGACGCTTCATCAAGCGGTTAGTGCTCTAGCTCCAGCCGATGCACTCGCCGGATGGATCCCAGTCGATGCACTCCACGACCGGCTCCCAACCGATGCACTCGCCCGTGGGTGACCAGTCGATGCACTCGTTCGCGGGTGCGTACTGCTCATCGCGCGGCTCCCAACCGATGCACTCACCCGTAGGCGACCAGTCGATGCATTCGTCCGCGGCGGCGTAGGGACCCCGGTTTCCCCCGGGCTCATCGGTCCAGCGAATGCACTCGCCCGTTGGGTCAGCTTCAGCGCATCCAGGCGTGACCCCGCGAATTGCGACGCCACTGTTGGGTGACGACGTGGTCACTTCAGCCGTGACCTCAGCGCCGCTCGTGTTCTCTGCGGGCTCCTCGCGAATGATGCAGCCAGGTGATGCCCCCATCGCTAAGGCGAGCGTAAGGAAACGGCGTCGGTCGATCTTCATCGGCGAACTATACCACGCAGAAGAATAAAAAAAGCTCCCGCGCATCTGGAGTTTTGCCAGCGTGGGCCACCACCATGGTGGACACGTTTCTCCAGATGCGCGGGAGCCAAATCGGGTGCGGCTCAGAGTCCGCAGAGTGGATCGTTCGCGTCGCAATCGAGCTCGGCGAGGGTCACTGGTGTCCTAGGGCGTGGACGAGGTCGTGGATGGGTGCGAACACGCGGTGCCGGTTCAGGCTCCGCGACAGCGACGGGCTCCTCGACGGGAACTTCGACCTCTATGTTCTGCGATGGCTCCGGCAATTCGAGAGCAGCGACCGGAGCGACGACGGGCACGAGCACTTCACGTACTTGAACTTCGGGGCCACGAACGAAAAGCCAGGCTCCAAGCGCCATGGCGAGCGCAGTCGATGCGGCAAACGCAACGGGCCAGGGAGAACGGGAAGGAGCGGCCGCCGTGGGAGTCCCCGCGAGGAGCACTCGCTCATGAAGAACTCGACGCTCGGCCTGAATCGAGTGCAGCTGCGCCTGAAGTGCGACCAAGCGTGCCTTTGACGCCTCGGCCTCCATCGATGACTTCGCTTCGGCTTCCAGCGATAAGCGGGCCTTGGCTTCGGCGACGGCTTGCCGCTCAGCCCTCTCTTCTGCGGCGAACGCAGCTTTCTGGGCGATGGCTTCGGCAGCGTCTTTCTTCTCCTTCGCCTCCGCGGCGCGCTCGCCGGCGAGGCGCTGGGCCTCAATGTCCTTCAGTTCTGCGAGTGCGATGAGCAAGCTGTTGTCGTTGGCCATGGTGGCTCTCCTTCTTGGGGAGAGATCAATGCAACGGCCGAGCCAACTTAATCAGACATAAAATAAGTCTAATTTAGCTCTGATTCGTCAGAAATGATGCTTTTAGCATTATCCGTGATGCCAGAAGCATCGTTTCTCATCTCCCGGACGCTCAGCCCGAGCTGTTGAAGACGTGTTCGCAGACGGCGCACGTTCTCAGCGTCATCTCCCTGCAGGAGCACTTGGGCCATCGCCTGAAGGCTCCCGTCGGTATCCGCGAAGAGCTTCTTCATCAGTGCGCGTTCGAGCTCACGCACCACATCGCGAAGGTGCTCCTGAGGTTCGAGAGTGATGGGCAGCTGAAGACCCTCAGGACTCGGAGTCGTTTCATCCAGCCACGAGTTTCGCAAAAGATCGGCGACCAAACGTCCCGACACCGGAAGACGCGAAGCGTTCACGCCCGGTCGACCCACTTCCGCCGCGCTCATCGCGTCCGCCAGCGTCATCAGGAGCGCATTGCCAACCAGGAGCTCAAGCTCCCGCACGTTGCCTGGCCAAGCATGTTGACGAAGTCGTTTGAGCGTCGACGCCGGAAACGAAAAGACGACGCCGGACTGTGGTCCCTGAGACGGGCCAAAGACCAGAGCCGCGGTCGGAGGCCCTTCAATGTCGACCGTGCGTTGATACTCTTTGAGGAGTTCGCGGTCGCTTCCTGCAGCGAAACGCTTCTGCGTGAACACTCGCATCAACGCCCCAAAATCCGTCGTGCGTTCTCGAAGGGGTGGAATACGAAGCGCCGCAGCTGGGTTCAAGCGTGCCAAGAGGTCCACGCGAAACGTCCCGCCGCGAACCATCTCGCCGAGGTCTGCGTTTGTTGCGGCAACCACCTTCACGTCGACCTCGCGTACTCTCGTTTCGCCGAGGCGCGTGACTTTCCCATCTTGAAGCGCCAGGAGCAGCATTCGCTGAGCCGAAGGCGGGAGGTTTCCGACCTCGTCGAGAAAGAGCGTGCCGCCATCCGCTTCTTCGAAGCGCCCTGGTCGATGGACTGCACCACTGAACGCACCCACGGCTGAGCCAAAGAGCTCTACGGCCATAAGATTGTCGGGAATAGCCGCGAGATCAACGGCCACAAAGGGTCCCTTGGCGCGGCCTGCTAAATGAATCACGCGTCGAGCCAACGCGCTCTTGCCTGTACCCGTCTCGCCGAGGAGGAGTACCGGCAGCGAGGTTCGGGCGAGTGCTTTGGCGCTGCGCCGCAGGCGGCCCATGGCGCTCGTCTGCCCCCACACATAGTCGTCGCCGTCGTTGCCTTTCGCGACCTCTGTCCGAGAAGCAAGAATGCGCTCAATAAGCAGACTGAGCGCGCGGACATCAAAGGCCGACTCGCCCGCAAAAGTCAGGTACTCATCCGCCCCCAGAGCACCTCGCTGATCCAGATCGATGTTCTGCTCCGAAGACATGAGCACGACGGGCAGATCACGACGGACCGCGCGAATTCGGTCGAGGATTCGAAGCCCCTCGCTGCGGCGACGTTCAGCGAGCGGCCCGGCGGACGGAAGCAGGCGGGACGCGGGGAGATCGAAGCTCATGTCGAGCAACACCAGGTCCAGGTCCTCATGACGAGCGAGGGCTTGCTCGGTCTCTGCCCAATCATGCGCATGCGTCAACTGGCAGCCCTCTTGGTGTGGACATGTCCAACACGGCCCAGCGAGTTCGCAGCGGGTAGCATAGCGATAATCACGCATGAGGGCGTGGAAGAGTTCGGTGTACTGATCGCCATCGTCGACGACGAGGACCTTCGGCGCGGTGGACGTCATGGCTGCTCCAACTTCGCTTCGTGAATTCTGGCGGCAATGGACCGCGCCAGGGTAATCGCTTCGTGCGTGGCGTCGTTCTCCCCGCCGCGAACTTGAACCTCAAGTTCCGAGAGACGACGAAAGTCCGCGACACATTGGTCACGCCTGGCCGCGTCGAGCGCCGCGGCGTGTTCTTCGAACCGTTGCGACGGGCCTGCTTCACCCTCCCGGCCATAGAGGTCACGGATCAACATGGAACGAAGCCCCTTGGGGATGGGGCCCTCCGGTAAGTTGCGGGCCGTCCGAACGATGTACTTCGCCACGTCGTGCTCAAGGGCCAAGAGCGGACTACTCATCCCGGCCTCTCAGGGCAGCGACGATGGCCTTCGCATCAAAAGCCGCAACAGCAAAGACAGCGCCGTAAAGCTTGCGAAGGTTCGCGAGACGCCGCGGCGGAAAGTCGTGAACGAATACCGCCGGCTGGTGGTGGCCCCCACGACGAAGTTCCGCGAGAACAAGCGTGCCCTGCTGTTCTTTGAGGTGCCGAATCGCCCGGTGAGAGTCGCCTCCGAATCGACGGCGCGCCGTCGACTCAACACCGCCTACAAGGTCGATGGCGGGAGAACGTTCAAAGCGAAGGTCAACGAGCAGTCCATCACAGGACTCTTTCGAGAGATGAGCGAGCGCTTCTTTTGCGGAGTGCGCGGTGTCGATCGTGTAGTCGGACAGGAAGGCGCGGGCGAACTCCTCGTACTCCGTACCGTCTTCGATGACTAAGAGTCGAGGCACCTTCCCAGAATACTACTGTGGGACGTCTTTTGGTACTCCAGCCGCGGACTGTGCCAAGATCTAGACGTGCGACGTTGTCTTCTACTTCTACTGCTCGTCTCGGTAGAAGCATGCGCTCCGGAAGCCGTGCCTCAGGACGCGCTATGGCGCACAGCCCAAGAGGCGTTCGTCGGCGGCAACGTCGGTGCTCATTCGCTCTGGGAAGCCATCGAACCCGAGTCCCCCGAAGGTCGTGAGGCGAAGCGCCGGCTCAACGCAGCAGACCAACACTATCGTTTGGGCATCGCTCGTCTTGAGCGCGGTGAAGAGGGCGCGCGCGCCGACCTTGCCGCCGGAGTGGCGATAGCGCCCATCAACCCAGCGCTCTACCTGCCACTCGCTCGCGCTTGCGCTGCCCAAGGCTTAACGCTGCGCGCGGCAGAGTACTACACCAAGTATCTCACGGCATTCCCTGAAAGCGACTCCGCAGAGGCTGCGCGTGATGAACTCTCCGAGCTCGACCCGCGACTCGCCGGCGTGTTTCAGACCAACCCGATTGCGCCCGAGGAAGCTCACGAGTCGGCGACCCCGTGGGGCACGCTCTTCGCCGGCGCGCTCTTCGGTATGGCCCTTACTTTGGTCTTCGGTGTGCTCTACCGGTGGTTTGGCGGGCGCGGAATGCGCCTGGCTCAGCTCGTGGACAAGAGCCCGGAGTTTCATCCCTCCGTGGCGTACCTTGTGGGTTCCCTCCGGCACGAGTTCCTCAAGCACCGCATTGGCGCCGCCGCCGATTCACTCCGCGAAAACAAGGACACAGACCGGGTATTCCTGAGAGAGCGCCTCTACGGTGGCCAACCGCTACGCGGCGCGTGGGAAGGGCACTTGCTCGCGTTTGAGGGCGCCCTCGGCCATCGCGTCGACCTGCGACGTGATCCCTGGTTTCGTAGAGCGGATCGGGCCGTGCGCACGATCGCTCGCCTTGAGGACGCCATCAGCTCGGGCTCGAAGCGGGCGATGAACCGGCTGACGCGAGCTCACCGAACCTTGATGGAGCTCGACGCTCACCTCGCATCCATGATCGGCGACTTGGCGCGAACTCTCGTGGATGAGACGTTGATGGAAGAAGTGGTCTTGGCCGTACGTTCGGAGCATGGCGCTGGCGCCATCGAGTTAGACAGGCTTGAGATCGAAGCACCTCGTCCACGAGAAGAAAGCGAGGAGGGCGCAGTGCTCCTCGATGTGTTTCGCGTGGATCTCGTGTTAATTTTGAAGAATATCCTTCGAAACGCTGTTCTGGCTGTTGGAGCCGAAGAACAACCGCGCCACATCCGCTTCGCCGTCGCCGTCATGATGGAAGACACCGGTGAGGAGACCGTCACCTTCGAGGTCCACGACTCGAGCAACGAGACCTTCGACCCAGAGATCCTCTTTGATCGCCGCATCGACCGTGGCCTTGGCCTTGTCGCCGCGGCGGTGCACCGCTACGGAGGCACCATCGACGTGGTGTCTTCGGAGCAGCCCTTCGCCAAACGCGTTGTGGTTTCTTTCTTTCGGGCGGACTAGCCGTCTGTCTCGAGCTCCCCGGTTTCAAGCGCGCAGCGCGCCGCTTCATCTCCCGGAAGATCGACGGGCTTCCCGACGAAGCGAACGACCAGAACCACGGCAATGGCTCCGAGCAGCAGCCCTACCCACGCGGGATAGAGGCCGAACCCAGTGCCAAGTTCGCCAAGGACAATAGCGATGAGGCCGACGACAAGCGCGTATGGAAGCTGCGTTCGCACGTGGTCGATGTGGTCGCAGCTCGTCGCCATCGAACTCATGATGGTGGTATCGCTGATCGGCGAACAGTGATCACCGAAGACGCTGCCGGCGAGAATCGACGACATGGCGCCGAGGAGGATGTGCATTTCGCCCGGCGCGAGGCCGTCGGCGAGTGGGACCACGAGGGGAAAGAGAATCGCCATCGTGCCCCATGAGGTGCCCGTCGCGAAGCTGACCGCGGCAGCGACGATGAATACGATGGCCGGCAGGAGCGACGGGGAGAGCCCTGCGCCGATCGCCTGAATCACGAAGTCCGCCGTGTGTAGGTCTTTGCAGACGGCACCAAGGGACCACGCTAAGACCAGGATGACGCATGCCACAAGCATCGACTTGAGGCCCTCCATCCAGGCTTCAATGGCAGGGCCGAGCTTGAGTGCTCCGCTCATGATCGCAGCGGCGACAGCCACGACGCCACCTGCGCACGCGGCCCAGAGGAGCGCATTCAGAGAGTTGGCGTTGCCAAAGATGGTGCCGAGAACGAGTGGCTTTCCTTCTTCGATGACGACGGCTCGGCCGGTGAAGTACATCCCAAGAAGCGCGACGCCAACGACGGTGACGATGGGAGCGATGGCGAGCCAAAATCGCGGTGGCGCATCAGGAAGCTGAGCGTCAAAGCGAGAGGCGGGTTTCGCGTCGTCGGCGAGAACCTTGCCCGTCGAACGGGCACGTCGTTCCGCCTTGTACATTGGTCCAAAGTCTCGACCCATGAGAACCAGCGCGAGGCCGAACACCAGCATGAGCCATGGATAGAAGCGGTACGGGAGCGTCTGTAGGAACGCGAGATAGGGGTCCATGTCGATCTCGCGGGCCACGAGCTGTTCTCGAATATAGCCAACCTCCACGCCGATCCATGATGAGACCAGAGCGATACTCGAAACCGGCGCAGCTGTTGCGTCGACGAGGAACGCGAGCTTCTCACGGCTGATGCGTAAGCGATCTGTGATCGGTCGCATCGACGAGCCGACCAAGAGCGAGTTCGCGTAGTCATCGAAGAAGATGACGATGCCAAGCAGCCACGTGGAGACCTGCCCGCGACGAGGTGTAGTTGCGCGCCTCGTGACCTTTTCCGCTAGGCCACGGGCGCCTCCGCTCGCGGTCATGACCGCGATCATTCCTCCGAGGGCCAAGCTAACGACAAGCACCGA
>JBLHKB010000182.1:0-11796 GCA_047619315.1 Polyangiales bacterium | reverse complement strand
CAGATCTTCGTGGTGAGCGATGACCACCAGGGAGCATCCAAACTCAAGAACATGGTCGCCCCCGGGGTTGTACGCCGTCTCGCCATCAGCTTGGTTGATCGCGATGACCAGGGCGCCGGTCTCCCGGATCTTCACGTCTTTCAGCCTTCGCCCCACCAGGTTGCTGTCTTCGGGGATCTCCACATCCTCCACCCGAAGCTGCCGATCGGTACGGAGGAGGCGGTCGAGAAACTCCACGGCGTTTGGACGAATCATCTCGCTGACCAGCCGCAAGCCGCCGATCTCGTTGGGACTCACGATCGCCGTCGCTCCAGCCCTCTTAAGCTTGCCACGGGCCGACGAATCGATAGCTTTCGTGACAATGCGGAGCGGTTTCTCGCGAGCTTCCTCATCAGGTAGCTGCGTCTCCTCGGCGAGCGCTTTGGCGGAAACCACCACGAAAAGGTTGTCTTTGTCGGTGTGGAGCGCCGCGATGACACCCTCCGCACGCGTAATGCCAGACGCCAAGAGCAGATGGTCGTCTGTCGCATCACCAATGAGATAGAGAATCTCAGAGCCGAGGTCCTGAGAGAGCACCATGAGCCGCTCTTCATTCGTGTCGATGACGACGAAAGGGTGACCATCGCGAATTAGCTCTGCGATCACGTGTTCGCCGGTGTTGCCAGCGCCGCACACGATGATGTGCCCCTTGAGTTTATCGATCGCTCTCTGCATACGTCGCCGTCGGAGAATACCCTGCAGGTCGCCTTCGATGATGAAAGCGGTAAAAGTGGAGAGAAAAAAGATCAGCGTCAGACTGCCAATAACGATGATGAAGAGGGTGATAACCCTCGCCTCAGGCATGGATTCCATGCCTGGTAGGGCCTCACCATAACCCACCGTCGAAACGGTGATCACCGTCATATAGAAACACTCGAAGAGCGACCAGCGGCCGTCTCCAACGTTATAGTAGCTCATCGTCCCAATAGAGACGGTCGTCAGTAGAATGATGATCGCCCGAACGAGTCGGGAATACGCACGATAGTGCGCGTCGGTACTGTCGCGATACACCAACGCACAGCCTCTAATACGCCAACGAACACGTCAAGTTCGGCGTAGCAGATCAGTCAGTCCGCAAAGACACCATCAAACACGTGTCGTGCAGGTCCGCGCATGGAAGCGGGCTCATCGTCTCCATGAATGGTGATCGTCAGCGCCCCGCCAGGTAGTCGTACTTGCATGGGGTGGCCGCGCTCCCAGCGACCACTTCGGACGGCTGCTGCACCACAGGCGCAGGCTCCAGTTCCACACGCCATGGTCCAGCCAGCTCCACGTTCGAGCACATCGAGTGTGAAGCCCCCGTCCATCGATGCCGCGAAACCTACGTTAACGCCCTGCGGAAAGAGCGACGCGGCCTGAATCGCCAGCCCCAAAGTGAGCCGGTCGTCTCCTTGGTCGAAAAGAAGCGCGTGGGGGTTTCCCATTCCCACCGCCGTCACAACCCACGAAGACCCTTCTATTTCGATGCTTGCCTCCACGAGCACGTCTTTGCCGACGAAAGGCACGTCCTTCGGCAAGAATGAAGGCACGGCCATGAGGACTTCGATGTCCTCGTCCCCATGAACGATCGTACGATGAGGCCCGGCTCCCGTGTTCCAAGTGGCCTTTTGGATGCTGTGAACGCGAGCCTGGTGCCAAGCGACGCACCGAAGACCATTGCCGCACATCTCGGCTTGGCTGCCGTCCGCGTTCCAAACCACCATGGAAGGCTCATCGTCGATGATGAGGACGCCATCTGCGCCCACTCCACGATGACGATCGCAAATGGCTCGTGCACGCTCAGCGTTCATCTCAACCCCGCTGACCACAACGAAGTCGTTTCCTAGACCTTCGTATTTAGCGAACTCAAACGGCACGCGGCAGCGTAGCAGACTCCTCCTCGCGATCCCGATTCATCCGCGGGCGCGTCTTCACGGGGTCGCCAATGAAGCCGTGCCTCATGTGCCACAGGCTGCTAGCCTCCGCGCCGTGCCAGGCCTAGACGAGTTACGACAAAAAGTTCGATCCAAGCGTCAGGGAGCACGACAGGTTTCTGATGTCGTCGCCCAACTGGCAGACTCCGACGTGGCCGACTTCGTCGCCTACTTGGCGGACCATGTTTCCGTCTCGAAACTCGGAGAGCTAGTCGGACACCCCGAGGCGCAACGTCTCTTCAACCATTCGATCCCCGTCACGACGCAAAAGCGTGTGGTGAGCGGTTTGAGTGATTGGCTCGACGCGCCGAGCAAACACGTCTGGCGTTGGGACATAAACGCGTACCTCGCCACCGAAGTACCAGCCATCAAAGGTCCCCAACGCCCCGACGAAGCGGTGAAGTGGGCCGAAGATCACGACGTGGTTTACGCCCTTGAGCACCCTGCAGCGAACGCAGCACCGCTCTCGGACAAGCATGTGCGCTGGCACCTTCGCAATCACTACGAAGGCACCGTCGGCGACCTCGTCCGAGGCGCCAAGGTTGGCTACCGCGCCGTCGAAGACGCCGCCAAGACCGCCGCCACGCAGTACCTGCGCTGGGCTGAACGACGTCATCGCCTCGCTCAGCGACGCGTCAAGACTTGGGCTTCACGCCCCAAAGAGCCGCAGCTTCAGCTGCTCTCTCACCGCATCAAAGCGGCCCTCCGCATCCTTGATGACTCCCATATTCGCCCTGTAGTTCCCGTCGGCGGCATCGTTGTCCTTCCCGACATCGGCGGCACTGCGACGATGTTCAAGAGCACAGAGCACGGTCAGCAGAGCGTGGGCGTACCCTTCGCGGGCTACGAGCACTTACCTCTCCGCTTGGACATGGAGCATCCCGCCGAGCTTCGTGTGGTCCTCGAATGGACCCTCGACGCGATCCACGAACGCAAGAGCCCCATTCGCCCTGCGCTCCTCGAGGTCCTGTCCGAACCAAGCTGGGCCCGCCTCGTCGACGAACTTGAGACGGTCCTCGAGAAGGCCGAAGAGCCCTCACGCAAAGACGTCACCGAACGCATCGTCTTCCGCATTGATCCCCTCGACGACGACAGCGGGCTCACACGCATCGAAGTCAGCGGCGCTGTGCAAAAGCGTGGCAAGAACGGCCGTTGGTCCGCCGGCGCCGTCAAGCCTGCACAAAAGCTCATCGAACACAGCGCGGCACGACGCGAAGACCTCGTCGCCCTCGACCTCATCTCCATCGCCGAGAACGCGAGCTCAAACCGTTTCGTGGCGTTCGCCGAAGCCGCGGCGGCCTTGCGCGGTCATCCACGCGTCGAACATGGTGAGACCAAAGAACGCATTCGCGTGCGCCGAACACCACCGACAGTGGCCCTCGAGCCCCTCGAAGGCGGGCACAAGCTCACCATTCGCGTCGATGACTACGAAGTCACCAACTACGAGACGGACGCACGACTTGTCGCCTTCGATGGTGATGAAACCCTTCACGTCGCCGATGTTTCGGACAAGCTCGGTGCGTTCATTCGCGCCACCGAGTCCTTTCCCGCGCTCTTGCCACCTGCTGCGCGTGCACGAGTCCTCTCGCTTCTTCCGCGACTCCAGCCCGATGCGGGCCTGGTCATTCCCACGGAACTTCGCGGCGTAGAATGCGACGCCCAAGAGACACTCGTCGTTCGTCTAACGCCGGACGAGAGCGGCCTCGAGCTCGACGTCTGCACCCGTCCTCTTCAAGGCGGGCCCACCTGGCCGCCCGGCGACGGACCTCGCTTGGCCTTTGGCCAAAAAGACAACGAACGGGTTCACGCCCTTCGTAACTTCGACGCCGAGCGTGTGCGCATGCGTGCACTCCTCGACGCCATCGACCTTCCTTTGTCCGCGACGCAGCGCATCGAAGGTCTCGACCGAGCTTTGGACGTCATCGGCCTCCTCCAGGGTCAAGAAGGCATCGAACTTGAGTGGCCCGAAGGCCGCAAGGCGTGGAGCGTCGGCGCCACAGGCGATCTGCGCGTGCGTGTGCTTCGTGCTGGCGAGTGGTTCGGCGTCGAAGGCGGCGTCGAAGTCGATGGCGAAGAGGTGCCGCTTACGGCGCTCCTTCAAGCGGTCCGCCGTGGTCAGCGCTACGTCCGGGTCAGCAAGGGCCGCTTCGCGAAGATCGAAGAGGACCTCCGCTCACGTATCGAGACGACCTCCGATGCGCTCATCGTCGATGGAGCCGACGTCAAAGTCGGCATTGGTGCCGTCGAGGTAATCGACCAGCTTGGCGTCGTCGAAGCGGACGACGAATGGCGCGACGTCATCGCCCGCGCGAAGGCAGCGAAAGACATCAAGCCACCGCTTCCGGAAGGTCTCGTCGCGACGCTTCGTGACTACCAGCAAGAAGGCTTCGAGTGGATGTCGCGGCTCGCTTCTTGGGGCGCCGGCGCCTGTCTCGCCGACGAGATGGGTCTCGGTAAGACGGTCCAGACCCTCGCCATGCTCCTGGATCGCGCCAATGAAGGCCCAAGTCTCGTTGTTGCGCCCACCTCGGTGGGCCCAGGCTGGGAAAGCGAAGCCGCGAAGTTCACGCCAAGCCTCGATATCCGCATGTACCGCGGCGCGAAGCGCGACAAAGAGCTTCAAGACCTCGGCCCCGGCGTTGTTCTCATCACGAGCTACGACGTCCTCGCACGCGACGGTGAGCTGCTCTCGGAGATCGAGTTCGGCAGCGTCGTCTTCGACGAAGCCCAAGCCATCAAGAACGCTCGCACGCGTCGCGCGAAGTCCGCGCGCCTGATCAACTCCAAATGGCGAGTGGCTCTGACCGGTACCCCACTTGAAAACCATCTTGGCGAAGTGTGGAGCATCTACCGCACCGTTAGCCCAGGCCTCCTTGGCCCTTGGGAGCACTTTCGTCGCCACTACGCCCTTCCCATCGAGCGAGATGGCGATGCCGTCGTTCAACAGAAGCTCATCGGACGGCTGCGGCCTTTCTTGCTTCGCCGCACCAAGGCCGAAGTGGCCTCGGAGCTTCCGCCACGCACCGAAGTGGTCGTGCCCGTCGAGCTCAGCGAGAAAGAGCGACGCCTCTACGACGCCACGCGAGACGAAGCCATCGCCTCCCTGGGCTCTCCTGAGCGCTTCGCGGTGCTCGCAGCGCTCACGCGACTTCGTCGCCTCGCCTGTCACCCGCGCCTGGTCGTTCCTTCCTGGAGCGAGTCCTCAGCCAAGCTCGATGCGTTCCTCAACCTCACGAGCGAGCTCATCCGCGACGGCCACCGCGCCCTCGTCTTCTCGCAGTTCACGTCGCATCTCGCGATCGTCCGCGAAGCTCTCGACTTCCGCAGCATCTCCTCGCTCTACATGGACGGGAAGACGCCGGCGAAGAAACGTCAGGCCCTCATCGATGGCTGGCAAGACGGCAATGACCCGATCTTCTTGATCTCCCTCAAGGCAGGCGGAACGGGACTCAACCTCACAGCGGCGGACACCGTGATCCACCTCGACCCATGGTGGAATCCAGCCGTGGAAGACCAGGCGAGTGACCGTGCTCACCGCATTGGACAAGATAAGCCCGTCACCGTGGTTCGCCTCGTTGCCCAAGACACCATCGAAGAGAAGGTCCTGTTGCTTCACCGCAGCAAGCGTGACCTCGCTGACGCCCTCCTCGCGGGCGGCGACACAGCCACGAAACTCCAGGTCGCAGACCTGATCTCCTTGATGGAGACCTGAGACCCGTCTTTCGCCAGTGGGCGAGAGACCCTCAATGGGCGCAGAGCCGCTGAATTCGCCGACTTCCGGCTCCAACCCGCCGTGGGTCGAAGCATTGTTGGGTGTTAAAAAGCGCCCATTTGGGAAGCTGGGTGTGTGCAGATGCACAGCTAGGAACTCGACTTTACGCCTAAATGGGACCAGGTTTCCGCTCGATGAGTACGGAAACGGTCAGTGCCAGCAAGAGCACCGCTCCTGCCACCCCAAAGGTCAGCGATGCAGCAGCCGCGCGCAAAGCGGTCAAGGCGAAGGAAAAGGAGCTCATCAACAAGACTCGACCTTTTGCCAAAGAGAACGTCGCGCTCTCGTGGTTTCACGTCCTGACGACCATGGCTGTCATCGCAGCGTTCATCGCTGGCACCGTGGTCCTGAGTTGGTGGTGGGCCCGAGCGCTGTGCTCTCTTGGAGCAGGCCTCACCATCGTGCGCGGATTCATCCTCTACCACGACCATATGCACAACGCGCTTCTCAAGCGCTCACCCGTCGCAAAGGCGCTCTTCTGGGTCTACGGCATCCTAGTGTTGACGCCGCCGAAGGTCTGGAAGCAGACCCACAACTACCACCACGCTCACAACTCCAAGATCGTGGGCTCTCATGTGGGGTCTTTTCCTCTGCTCACCGTTGCGATGTACGAGGCGGCGACGCCCATGCAGCGCTTCATGTATCGCTTCACGCGTCACCCCATCAACATTCTCGTCGGCTACCTGACGGTGTTTGGATTTGGCATGTGCGTTGCGCCCTTTCTGCGACGACCCAAAGGCAACTGGGATTCCATCTTCGCCTTCGTGGTTCACATCGCGCTTTTGCTCACCCTCGGCTTCGTCTTCGGCTGGGACATCGCGCTCTACAGTCTGGTGCTCCCTCTTGTCGTGGCCTGCGCCGCCGGTGGCTACCTCTTCTACGCGCAGCACAACTTCGAGCTCATGATGGTGCAGCCGCGTCACACCTGGAGCTTCACCCGCGCAGCGCTTGAGTGCTCTTCGTACATGGAGCTAGGGCCCATCATGCGTTGGTTCACCGGCAATATCGGGTACCACCATGTGCACCACCTCAACCCAACCATCCCTTTCTACCGATTACCCGAAGCCATGAAGGCCATCGAAGAGCTGCAAAACCCTGGGAAGACGAGCCTTTGGCCCTGGGAAATCGCGAAGTGCTTCCGCTGCAAGCTCTGGGACCCAGAAGCCGAGCAGATGGTCGGCTACCCTTAAGCGCTTGCGCGATCTCGCCGCAACGACGTCGAGACGTTTTGAGGCAAGGCCCTAGACCGCACCTGTTAGACTGAGGCGTGAGCGAACGCGACGCCATTGCCTACGCGAAACGCTTACGGGTCCCCACGCAAGGGTTTCGCCGCGTCCGACACCAACGTATTGGGCACTACGAAGTGTTGGCTGTCCTCGGCAAAGGTGGTTCTGGTGAGGTCTCACTCGCCGTCAGCCGCTCCGATGACTTCCGCAAACTCGTCGTCCTCAAGACCCTCCGTCAAGAGTTCGAAGAGGACCCGGACTCCATCGAGTCTTTCATGGACGAGGCGCGCTTGGCCGCACATCTCCATCACCCAAACATCGTCCAGACTTTTGAAGTCGGAGTGGCCCACCCAAGTCACTTCATCGCCATGGACTACCTTGAAGGCATTCCTCTCAACCGGCTACTCTCGCGTCTAGGGCGACGTGAGCGCAGCGTGGACCCAGGTGTCGCAGCGCTCATTGCCCGCGAGGTTCTTGCGGGGCTGCATTACGCCCACAAACTCGAGTCCTACGACGGCACTCCACTCTCCATCGTCCATCGTGACGTGAGCCCCTCCAACATCTTTGTCAGTTGGGACGGCGTCGTTCGTCTTATCGATTTTGGGATCGCCAAAGCCGCGATGCGACGCACCAACACGGACTCTGGCGTCATCAAAGGCAAGTTCGCCTACATCGCACCAGAGCAGGTCACCGGCGGACATGTCGATCAGCAAGCGGACATCTACAGCCTAGGCGTCGTCCTCTGGGAAATGCTCGCCGGAAAGCGTCTGCGACCTCACGACAATGACGTCGTCACCCTCCAAGCCTTAGTCCAAGGTGAGACCCCTTCCATTCAGGAAGAGAACTCTGAGGTGGACGATGTTCTTGCAGCCATCGTCGCCCGCGCTCTTCGTATGGATGCCAGCGAACGCTATGAGAGCGCAAATGCGATGGCCGAGGCGCTGGATGACTGGCTGGCGCAACGCACCACACAGATTGTCAAAGAGGACGTCGCCGCGCTCATCGGCGACACGTTCGAAGGCGAGCGCGTACAGCAAGAACTGCTTGTCCGTGAGTGCATGCAAGGCATCAGCAAAAGCGACGAGACCAGCAATGGCGAGCTTGCTCCCTTGCCTCTGGCTAGAATGGACGAAGGTCGCTCGCCCATTCCGCGCTTGCCCGTCGCTTTGATCGCATGCGGGTTTCTCGTCGTACTTTGGCTTCTTGTCGGCTTCTAAGAGGACGTAAGTCACAAGCGATGAGAAGAGCTAAAGGAAACCACCGAGTGATCGTCACAAACGGAGCGTGCCAAAACTAAGCGCGGCTCGCCGTTACACTCGCGTCGTGCAGGCCTCAGAGTCGCTCGACGGCGTGCCCAGCTTGCCTGAGGCGACGCAAGAGTCCGCCTGGCCCAAGAATGTGTCCAAGACCCACAGCAACGAAGAGGCCACCTTCTTCGAGCTCCGGCTCAATGACCTCAAACCAGCGTTCGCTTCGACCATCAAAGAGCGCCGCGTGAAACGCCCTGACGCCCGCGTCACCGTTGTCATGAAGAAGCATGCGTACCTCGGCGGCATCTCCAGACAAGTAAGCCTCGATAAGAGCGTCTAGTTCTCGGTTGAGTCGTTCGGGCTCAAGGACCATGTCGCGAACGATGTGTCCCATGATCTCATCACTCACACTTCCGAGAGCGACCGCCTGGTCTTCAACGGTCTCCAGCGGCTGAAAGTGGACTCCCTGCTGTTGTACGTAGCGATGGAACTCTTCGTCCATGCTGTGCGCCAAACCACCACTCCGGATCGCATCCGCGCGCTTCTGCTGGAGGAAGATCATGGACACCCAAGGTCGCAGGTTGGGAAGCCGAGACACATCGGTCACATGAAGCAGCTCGTTGCTGAGGCGATACATCGCTCGCGGCGTAATATAGTCCTCGAGGATCTTGTTGATCGGCAGGCTCGCGTTTTCCGCCAAGGCCGCCAAGGTTCCAGCTTCGGGATCGACCTCCTGAAACACAATCCGGGCCGCGTCGATGTGCTCAAGACCATCGGCGGGGAACGCTTCGTCAAAAGCCACACCTACGTGCATCGTGCCAAAGAGATAAGAGGGACGCGCACCCGAACCGACCCGCCATAGGTAGGGCTGCGCGACAGCGCGGTGTTGACGACGTGGAGCCGGCGGCGGCGCCTCCGCAGCCTCGTCCACTTCCGGCTCCGGCTCTTCCCCTGCGTATGTCGGTGCATGCATCCGGCTGGGTCCACATCCCAGCAGGAGACCCACGCTTAGCGCCCAAATCGTTCGCGTCATTCTTCTTCCTTGGCCGCCTCTTCGAGAGCGCGTCGAGCATCATCATAGCCGAAACCGGCCCTCGCCAGGGAGGCGAGCTCCTTCTCGAACTTCTCGCGGTCCTTGCCAAAACGACGACGCGCCACGGTGCGGGACGCGGCGACTGCTTCTGCGCCCGTCTCTTCTTCCGCGAAAAGAGAGGCCACAGCCTCGCCGTCGATGCCCTTCTTATGGAGCGCCGCCTCGATTTTACGCCTGGAGCTTCCGCGTCGTCGGAGCGCAGCGAAGTGATTCACCGCGAGGCGCGAGTTCGACAGGTAGCCGCGCTCCTCGCAATCATCGAGGATGGACTTTATCCATTCGGTCGCTTCGCGTGGAGCATCCCGGCTCTTCGAGAGCTCCCGGCGCAGCGCCGTTGAGACCTCTTGGCGGCTCGCATCACGACGGCTCAGCATTCGAAGCGCTCTCTTCTCGAGCGAGTCTCGGGTCACTTCGGTTTCTCTCTTCACGTCTCTGAAGATGCGCTATCCGAGCGCTCTTTCAACGCGGCAACACTGGCGTCTCATGCCTACCTCACCCATGATGTTGGGTATGCACGGTGCACGTGAGGGCTTTACCGCCGGACAAACCCCGATTCATTACTGGCAGCTTGGGGATAGGGGTCCGAAGGTCCTCTTACTCATGGGCTTTGGAATGCGCGGTTCGCTTTGGCGCCCGCAGATCGAGGGCCTGAAAAACGGCCATCAGCTGGCCTGGCTCGACAATCGCGGCATCGGCAAGAGCGGGCCTTGCCCAACCCGTACGTGGACGATGGCGGACATGGCCCGGGATTCCCTCGACGTGGCGGACGCCCTCGGCTGGGAACGCTTCCACTTGGTCGGCGTCTCCATGGGCGGCATGGTCTCTCAGGAAGTGGCCCTGCTTTCGCCAGCGCGGATTCTCAGCCTCTCTTTGCTCGCCACTCATGAAGGCGGAAACCCACTGCGTTGGGCGCCTCGCGCAAAAGGTCTGCGTTGCTTCCTGGAAGCACAGACAAGGCGAGATGGAGAGCGCGTCGCGGCTCTTCGAAAGCTGCTCTACCCGGAAGCGTACGTCGCACAGTGCGACATGAGCGCCCTCGAAGCGCGGATGACAGCCCAGGTTGGGACTCCTGCACCACGCGAGGCGCTGCTCGGGCAGCTCTCCGCCGTCATTCGCCACAAGACGGGCCCGCGCCTTCACCGGCTGCGTATGCCCACGCTCATCGTGAAGCCAACGCTCGACATTCTCATTCCGCCAAGCAACAGCGACCGACTACGGCGACGTATTCCCCATGCGACCTTCATCGAACTCGACGATGCTGGTCATGGAGCGATTTTCCAGCGCGCCGACACCATCAACGACGCGCTTCGCACTCACTTTCAAGACGCAGCCGTCTCAGACATGGCGACGCGTGGCTCAAACGTCCACGCCTAACGCTCAAGCGTAGCGCTACTCGACCATGCCCTGGCAAGCGATGGCGTGGTTGCGAAGCCGCAGGTTTCCGTCATCTCCGCCACGCCCGTAGAAGCGCGCTGCGTTCGCGTAGTCTCTATCTTCATAGGCAAACCAAGCCATCGCTTCATTGCCATCCAAGCCGCCGGCTTCGACATAAGCACCCAGTGCTTGGGCTCGGCGCTCTCTGGGCACGTCCGTCGCGCCGAGAGCAAGCCACCCCCAATAGCCTTGGAGTTCGACGTCGGAGAGTCCATCGGTCAGCTCGGCGCCGACGATTCCATTGAAGCGGGCCGCGAAGAGCGCCCGTAAAACGATGTCCGGAGCGACCCGCTCCCCGTCTTGCATCGCGCCGTATCGTTCGAGCATGCGAGGGAACGACCCGAGGAAGCCTCCTTCGTCATCCCGCTCTCCACGCAACGCGCCATCAAGACCCTCCACGACTTGGGCGCGCAATGAAGCGATCACCTCATCACCTCCTTCAGCGCGCACTTGGGCCACAGTTGCTTGGATCGAACGTCCCCGCGTTTCGAACTCCTCTTCGGACTCACCCTCCCCGACCTCAGCCAGACCCTGAGCTTCGTAGAGACCCCAAAGTGGAGAGTCGGTCTCCCACCCAGTTGCCGCCTCAGCAGCCTGTGCGCTCGCTCTGCGTGCGGCGCTGGCGGCGCCTGGGTCAAAGCGAAGGGTCGGTCCGCTAAGCGGCAGCACGCCCTGCGGCAACGAGAGCAGCACCGCCGCGCACCCCGCTGCAACGCTCGTCAAAATGAGACGAATACCGGGGCTACTCAATTCGCGTGACTTGACTTTATCGCTCGCCAACGTGTACTTCTTCTTTCCTCTCACTCGTGGGAGCAAGGAGTTTCTGGTGACCGGCCGCCGCGTTCATGAACGATTCGAATGTGACCTGCCCGTCGCACTCTTGCACGAAGAAGAGTTTGAAGCGGTGGCTACGAACATCTCTTTGGGCGGCGTGTACCTTATTACCAAGGCGAAGATGGCGTACGGCACCCTCGTCAATGTTCGCTTCCGGGTCCCGGCCATGAAGAAGGACGCCACGGTAGCCGGCACGGTCCGATGGGTGAAGCCGAATGGCCTCGGCGTACAGTTT
>JBLHKB010000181.1:0-11802 GCA_047619315.1 Polyangiales bacterium | reverse complement strand
GACGGCGTCTTGACGGGCGGCGCCGGCGAGAGCCTCGAGCACCTCACCAAGGGCGTCGATGGCGGCTCCGTACTCCGTCCAGTTTCCTTCTCGTCGTGCCTGCGTCGCCGTCTCGAAGAGCCGCTGCGCTTCCAGTCGAACATCGCCGTTCGGTGTTGCACTCGCGGAACCAGCGACGGCTTCCGCGCTGTCGCTTTCGATGTCTGGGCTCAGCTCAGTGTCGTCCGTGTCATCGGTGTCAGGACCGTCATCCCTTGCGTTGAAGATAGCGGCGAGCGCCTCATCCAGTGTTTGCTCCATCGCGATGCTGTTGTCGTAGACGGCGATGATGCGCTTCAGCTCCGGGATGCGACCTCCATCCGAACGAAGGTAGAGCGGTGCCACGTAGATGAGCGACTCGCCGATGGGGATGACCAGGAGCGTTCCAAAGATCGCTTGGGAACCACGCTGGTCCCAGAGGGATACCTGCCGGGAGATCTCGGCATCTTGGTTGATGCGGCTCATGATCTGCTCGGGACCGAACACGAGGCGCCGCTTCGGGAAGCGGTACACGATGAGTTCGCCGCGATGTTCGCCGTCTGAACGAGCGACCATCCATGCCGCCAAGTTCTGTTTGCTCTGGGGCGTGTAGGGCAGCATCAGAATGAACTCCTCGGTCTCTTCACCGGGGAGGCGCATCACCGTGTAGTAGGGCTCCATGCGAGACGCGGTTCCACCGTTGGAGAGAGACGGGATGTCCCACTGGTCTTCTCGGTTGTAGACGTCTTCAGCTCGACCCATGTGGTAGACGGAGAAGATGTCCGTCTGAATTTGGAAGAGATCTTCGGGGTAACGAAGGTGAGCGACGAGGTCCTCGTCCATCGTGTCCATCGACTCGAAGAGATCAGGGAACGCACTTCGCCACATACGGACAATCGGGTCCGACTCATCGTTGACGAAGAACGTCGTGGTTCCTTCGTAGGCGTCTACGGTGACCTTCACGCTGTTGCGAATGTAGTTGAGCCTTCCGCCGACTCGTTGCGCGTAGGGATAGCTGTCGCTCGTCGTGTAGGCGTCGACGATCCACGTCAAACGTCCGTCATCTCGAATGACGAGGTAGGGGTCCTCGTCGAAGTCGAGGAAGGGCGCGATGCGCTGTACACGCTCCATGATTTCGCGATGGAGAAGAACGCGACTCTCGTCACCGACGTCGTCGGAGAGCAAGATTTTGAAGTTCCGAAGATGCGTGGCGAGAATCAGCCGTGAGAAAAACGAATCGAGGGAGATGCCATCGGCACCCTCGTATTCGGTGTATGCGTTGTCATCGCCCTGTGGATGGTCGAACTCACGCGCGGACGTGTTGACGAAGATGTGGCTCGTCGTCAGCTCGCCGAAGTAGATCGCGGGTTGTGTCACCTGGATGTCTTCCTGGGTGGACACGGGAGGAATGTCGCGGATGAAGAGTTCGGGCAGACCTTCTTCGGTGGCGCTGTTCACCGGACCCAGGGTGAGTCCGTAGCCGTGCGTGAACGTAAAGTGCTCGTTGATCCAGGTGCGATTCGGCAGGCTGCTCGATGCGAGCTCACGCGCAGAGAGCATGGTCTGGCGAAGCTCCCCGTCGATCATGTAGCGGTCGTTGTCGACGCTCTCGAACTCGTAGTAGGTGCGGATCTCCTGAATCTGGGCGAATGTGTCGAGGAGCGGCCGATGGTCCCAGAGCCGGACATTCCGTATCGTCGCCTGGTTGGCTTGGATGTCGTCCCAGGTGAGCTGAACGTCGGTTTCGAGGTCTTGTTCTTGGACATCGGCGAGGCCAAAGGCCGCGCGCGTCGCTTCGATGTTGCGCTCGATGAATGGCGCTTCTCGCTCTGCTTCGTTGGGAAGAACACTGAACCGGTGCAAGGCCGCGGGGTATGCGCCAACGGCGAGGAAGTGTGTTGCCGCCAGAAGTACGACGGCCGCGATGGGGAAGGTCCAGCCCTTCTTTACGCTCGCAACGCCCATGAGGATTGCGCCGAGCAGCGCCACGGCGATTTCGATGCGAAGAGCGGGGAGGGTGGCATGAACATCCGCGTAGCTCGCGCCGACGAGGGGCCCCGTGGTGGAGAAAACGAGTTCTCGCGAGCTGAGCCATGAGCCAAACGCGAAGACAGCGAACGCTCCCGCTGCGACGGTGAAGAGGTGTTTTCTCGCCGGCGCCGCGATGAACATCTTCCCGGTGAAGGTGTGGATGGCGCCGCGTAGGTTGTAGATGCCGATGGCCATCGCAAGCGCTGCGCCGAATGCGAAGAGCAAAACCTTGTGCAGTCCTAATAGAGCGGGCAGCTTAAAGACGAAGAACCCGAGGTCATGACCAAAGAGCGCATCTTGCGTTCCGAAGTCGACGGCGTTCATATAGCTGAGGAGCGTCTGCCACTCTCCCGAGATGCTCAAACCTGTGAGAGCACCGACAACGACGGCGGCGATGAGGGGAACGCGATCCGCGAGGGAATGAAGAAAAGTGTAGTCCCACTTCTGGCCGGGAAAGGCGCGCGGGACATTCGGAGTGAGCTTCAGGGCGATGCGCCCGTGGAGGTACACCCACCCGCCCATCAAGAGCCCGCTAACGACACCAAGTACCAGCTGAACTTTAACACTGGTCGCGAAGACCGAGCCAAAGCCGAGGGATTCGAACCACTTCTGGTCCAGGAAGAAATCGGCCAGTCCAGGAACAAGGAGGACGAGTAAGACACCGAGGCCAATGAAAATGGCCCAGCGTTGGGGGGTCTTTTGCGGTTGCGTCACTTGAGGGCTCTAACGCCAGGGGGACACGGGCACAAGGTCGCTCGCTTTGCGCTTTGCCCTGAGAGGTATATAAACGCGTGATATCTGGCCGGGATGGCGGAATCGGTATACGCAGGCGACTTAAAATCGCTCGGAGAAATCCTTACGGGTTCAAGTCCCGTTCCCGGTACCCAATTGGGCAGCCCGAGGCCAACGAGCTTCGGTGTGTCGTCGACAGGCTCCTTTCCTGAGTCAATTCACCGAAGTGCGCAGTCCAACCTGCTGTTCTGCGCGCGATGTCAGCATCGCGAACTTATTCGCTCATCACGATCTTTGAGCGCTTGCGGAGCGCTGTTTCTCATAGGTGCGCTCGCTCGTCTGCTGATCGAGCATCATCGGTTTGAGTGAAAAGCGCTCCAAGTGGTGGCGCCGCGTTCTGTCACCAACGTGACGAACACGTAAACTAGACGCGACCTTGGTTTCATAAGAGAGACGGGCTCGTCACGCTCCTGACACGCTTCGATCCTAACAAGGTCGCAGGTAGCAAAGCGTGTTCAACGACTTCGAAGATTCAGCGGGAGAAGAGAAGAGTAGCGGTCGCCGCGCTGCGTCTCTTGGCGTCGCGGCGGTGATCCTACTGCTCCTTGGATCGGGTGTGGCCGCGGCCCTCGCCACCGTGCGAGTCGCGGAGCGCCAGCGCGAGCAAGAGGTTTCGTTTGCGGACCTACCTCTCCCTCCGCCCGCTCCCGTCGAAGCCGAAGCTCCGCCGCCGCCGCCACCGCCGCCACCACCGCCCCGACAGGCGCGGCGCGACCGCCCCGCCGGTCAAAGGCCTGTGTTGGATGGTCCGCCAAGCGGCATCCCCGACGAAATACCCGAAGAAGCAGATGGCGAGCTTCGCGACACAGTGAACACAGGCCCAATCGAAAACGACGCGACAATGGGCGAAGGAGGCGAAGGAGATGCGCCGCCGGTGGAAGAGCCAACGCCGGCTCCTACGCCTGTGGCTCCTGCACCAAGGCCTCCAGAGCAGGTCCGAGAAACGATTCGCCGGGCTCGCTATCTCGCGAACCGCTCGGCGTGTCGCCGCATTGATATTCCCGACGACATCGCCGCGTCTCTCGGCGCTCAAACGATCCGTGTCCGCGTGCGAGCTCTCGTCGATGTGGACGGAACGGTTCGAAGCGTGAGCGTCACGAATGGTCACTCCCTGATTCCTGACGAACTCTTCATCCGTTGTGCCGAGCAGTGGGTCTTTGCGCCGGCGACTCTTCCTGACGGCACCGCCGTCCCTTACCCCGCTATTCGCACCTTCGTTATTCGTCCGCGAACGTAAAACGCACAAAGGAAACACTATGGATCTCGATATCATTCATTTGTGGAGCACCATGAACAACCTCGTTCGAGGGGTTGCCATTGTGCTCACCGTGCAGGCGCTGCTTTGCCTCATGGTCGTCGTCGATCGGCTTATCTTGCTGGCGATTAGCGGTCGACGTTCGAAGGCTTTTGCACGGCAGGCGGGCAAGCTACTCAAGGACGGAAAGCACGACGACGTCATCGCTCTCGCGAAGGACAAGAAGAACAGCACCGCGTATCTCGCGAAGATCATCGAAGCCGGCCTCTCGGTGTTCAAGGCACGAAGCGACGACGGACACTCTCCCGAAAAGGCGGCGGAGCATGCCCGTCGCGCCGTCGAGCGACGTGGTGAACAGCTGAGCGAGAGTCTTAACCGAGGCATGAACGTGCTCGCAAGCACGGGGTCGACGGCCCCCTTCGTTGGGCTGCTCGGAACCGTTCTCGGTATTCTCAACGCATTCAAGCTCATCTCAAGTGAGGGCGGAGGTGGAATGAGCACCATTGGTGCCGCCATTGGCGAGGCACTCATCGTGACGGGGTACGGATTGATGGTCGCTATCCCTTCGGTGCTTATCTTCAACTACCTGTCCGGGCGAATCGCAAAGTACGAAGCGGCCCTCGACAACGCAGGGTCCGAACTCATCGACACCCTCGAGGTCGAAGCGTTCTCTCAGCTTGAGCGACCCGGAGTTGTCACGTCAGAAAGAGCGCCAACCTCGACGACGGCTCGCTCTGCGAAACAGAACGGCATCGAGATGACGGAAAAGAAGAACGCCAACAACAAGTCGCCCAATCTAAACGGCGACATCGAGCGTCCTACTCATGCTGCGCTTGCGTAGTTGCGAAGCACCCCCAAACGAGAAACACAATGAGCCTCTCACGCCGCGGAAAAGGACGCCCTCGTCCAGCCATGAATGTCACGCCCCTCGTGGATGTGGTGCTCGTGCTTTTGATTATCTTCATGGTGGTTCTCCCGGCCATGCAGGAGGGTGTCAGCGTTGCTCTGCCGACGGTCGACAATGCCGACGACGCTCAGGACAGTGAGATGGAACCTTTCCTTCTTACTATCGCGAGGAATGGTGCGTTCTACTTCGACACGACGGCCATTCGCTCCCCCGAACTCGAGACCTATCTCACCGAGCAGCATGCGTCTCAACCAAGCCGCAAGATCGTCATTCGCGCGGATGGCGCAGCACCTTACGTACGGATCCGCGAGATGATGCATACCTGCCGGCAAGTCGGGTTTCCAGGTGTCTCTCTTCGCGTCAACGCCCGCTCCGACGAGCCCGGCGAAACAGTGGCATCTCGGTAGGCGGAGCTAGATCATGGGAATGAACCTCGATAGCGGCGGTAAAAAACGCGGAAAGAACAAGGGAATCCGCAAGCCGGAGATGAACGTCACGCCCCTCGTCGACGTGGTGCTCGTGCTGCTGATTATCTTCATGGTCATCATGCCGATGATGGACGCGAAGTTTTGGGTCCATGTTCCGCCGAAGCCGGATGAAGACGCAGAGCCCGCTACCCCAGACCCGGACGCGCTTCAGCCATTGACCGTGACGGTCAACGAGCAGGGTCATATTCGAATCAACCAAGACGTGTACCCAGACGATGTCTTTCCCGATCGCTTGCGACGAATGCTGATCGCACGGGACACGCGCAAAGTGTACTTCGACGCCGACGACGCCGTGCCTTTCGAACGCGCGATGGCGGTCATGGATCTCGCTCGCGGCGGCGGCGCCGCTCACATCGCTGTCATGACCGAGAGACTCAACTAGCTCTAGCTTTAGCTTTAGCTCTCACCTCGCACACGCGAAGCGCCCGAACACTCAAGGAAAATTCCATGCGTGCTTACCCCACTAGCATCTTGCTTGCGGCATCCCTTTACCTACTCGTCCCCTCCATGTTGCTCGCCCAGAACGGCGGCGCTGCAGATGCAGGAGTTGCGGACGGCGGTATTGCGGACGGCGGCGTCGCCGAGGGCGGCGTTGCAGATGCGGGAGCTGCGGACAGCGGCGCGGAGGACAGCGACGTTGCTCACGGCGAGAGCGATGGTTCGACGGCCCCAGTGGGAACGGACCGTGCCTTGGAGGCTCCTCCCGAGGTCGAATCTGATGGTGTGGATACACCCGAGGCAGCAGGGGACACGCCTCTGGAGGGCGCCGCTGCGGACGCGGAGGCGGAAGAACCGCTTCCTCCAGGTGCCGATCGTGAAACCGGTATTCGAGGGCGTGTCATTGACGCGGCCACGAGCCAGCCACTCTCGATGGCCCCGGTGATCGTTCAAGGTCAAAGCGGTACCCACTCCGCGCTCACGGAAGAAGATGGCTCCTATCGTCTCTTTTTGCCGCCAGGGCGCTACGTGCTTCGGAGCTACTACGACCTCTATCATGGCGCTTCGTTTCCGCGTGTTCGAGTGCTTCGCGGGAGCTTCACGGAGAGGACGCTCGTACTGGACCCTCTCGACGAAGAAGCCGAGGTCGCCGTCGATGAAGTCGAGGTTACCTACCGCGCAGACGCGTCCGGCGCCGCCGCGACTCAGGCGCTTCAACAGGAGGCCGCGGGCGTTCAGGATCTCGCGAGCGCCGAAGCTCTGAGCGAGGCCGGGGCGAGTGACGCATCCGATGGCGCAAGACAGGTCGCTGGTGTCACCATCAGTAACAACCAGCCGATCATTCGCGGTCTCGGCGGACAGTTCGTGGCGGTGCTGCTCAACGGCACACCGGTGCCGAGCACGGACCCCGACCGTCCCGGCGTCGACCTCGATCTTTTCCCGACCTCGATCATTCAGAACCTCGCCGTTCTCAAGACCATGACGTCGGACATGACGGCGTCTTGGGCTGGCGGCGTGGTGGATATTCGCACCGTTCAGTTTCCTCGGGAGTTCACCTTGGAGCTCGGCATGAGTGCGGGGGTGGACACGCTCACCACGTTTCAGCCGCAGCTCGACTACGATGGCGGCAGCGCAGATTTTACTGGTTTTGACCGGTCCCGGAACTTGCCTTCCACGGTTCCAAACCGTCGGCTTCAGCTGACTCGCGGCGGCGATCTGACCGCGGAAGAGATCGACGCCATCGGTGCCACCTTCGAGAACGAGTGGCAGTACCGTCGGGAGACGGCGCTGCCAAATGTTGGCTTTGGCGCTACCGTCGGAGACTCTCACAGCCTCGGTGAAGGTCGACGCTTCGGCTACCTGGTGACCCTTGGCTATGGAAATCGCCAGACCCGCGAGGTGGGTACGAATCGTTCGAGGCCCACGGTCCAGCCCGACGGGACGCTCGGAGTGTTCAACGACTTCGACTCGGAACGCGGCGTCGATGAGGTGGGCGTCAACGTTCTGGGAACCGCGTCCGTCGACCTGACCGCGAACAACTCCCTCAGCTTTCTCTCGATGTTCAACCGCTCTACGTCGGACGAGGTCGAGCGGCTCATCGGGACCAGCGCTGAGCTCGCCGCCGGCGAAGTCACGGAACGGTGGCAGCTGCGCTACACCGCGCGAACCCTCTTCTTTTCGCAGCTGCGCGGTGACCACCGAAACCTTGGGCGGAGCGATGAACTCCGCCTTCGGTGGTCTGCCTACGCCGGGCTCGGCCGTCGAGACGAACCGGACCGACGGACCATCGTCTACGGTCCGCAGGGGGGCGGATTTCGCTGGCTGGAGAAGGCGAGCTCTGGTGAACGCTTCTTTAGCGACCTGGATCAGCGCGATGCCGGCGCGAACATGAATCTGCGCTTTCCCCTCTGGTCGTCGCCGGCTGGCGAAGCGCACGGCACCGTCGGCGCTGGCTATGGACGCATGGACCGTAGCCTCATCAATCGGCGCTTTCGCATGCTTCAGCAGCAACCCCCACCGCCGGACCAGACGCTGTACGCGCAGGATGTTGAGGACCTCTTTTCGCCGGCGAACCTCGGTGAACTGACGCGCTTTCGCGAATTTACCAGCGCCACCGATAGCTATGAGGCGAGTCAGTCTTTGTATTCGGCGTTTGCGAACCTGGAGGCGCCCATCGCCGGTCCTCTTTCGCTCGTCGCCGGGGCGCGCCTGGAGATTTTTGACCAGCTCGTCGCCAGCCGCGACCCCTTCTCCGAAGCAGCGCCGGACCCAGAGCTGGCCACGGATCGCGTGGACATTGATGTGCTGCCCGCGGCGTCTCTCAAGGTCGCACTTCGTGACGATATGAACATCCGCGCTGCGTACTCCATGACGGTTGTTCGCCCACAGGTCCGGCAGCTTGCGCCCTACCAGTACTACGACTTTCAGCGCGATCGAAACCTCATCGGCAACCCGAACTTGGAGCGAATGCGCGTGCAGAATGCCGACCTTCGTTGGGAGTGGTTTTTCTCCGAAAGCGAACGCGTCACCTTCTCGTTGTTTTACAAACAGCTGAACGACTTTATCTACCCGCAGATCCGCGATCCCTCGACGTTCTCGACGCAGATGATCAACGCAGACCAGGGTTATGTCGTCGGCGGCGAGGTCGAACTCGCGTTCGACTTCAAGCGAGTTCACAGCGCTCTCAGCGACTTTTCCTTCTACGGCAACTTCACGTTGGTTCACTCGAACTTGACGCTCCCCGAAGAACTCTCCGGTGCCGTCGCCGACGAAATTCGAATCCCGGGTCAGGCGCCCTATGTCGTAAATCTGTCACTTCGATATGACAATGATGACACGGGCTTCTCCGCCGCTCTGTCTTACAACGTTGTCGGAAGCCGAATCACAGACGTGGGCGTTTTGAACGCTGGGACGCTGCTCCCAAATATCGAGCAGAGCCCCTTTCATCGTCTTGATTTTGTTGCCAGCTACGAACCCATCGAACACCTAAAAGTCAAACTCAAGTGCACAAACCTGCTGTTCCAAACACAGCGCTACCGCATGGGCGATTTCATCGAACGAACCGTTCGCCCCGGCGCTTCTTTCCAGCTCGGACTCGAGTATTCCTACTAACGAAAGGCATGACAATGTCTCGCTCTTTTCTGATTCCATCGCTCCTTCTCTCCATTGTTCTCGGCGCCTGCGGCGACGACTCCTCCATGGTGACCGACACGGGTCCAGGACCCGACGTCCCCGGCACGGACGCCGGTCCGGTGACATGCGGTGACGGTGACATCATCGTCAGCGGTTCCATCGAGGGAGACACCACCTGGACGTGTCCCAGCTACGTGCTCCAGGGCATCGTCTTTGTCACGGGTGACTCCACCCTCACCATCGAGCCCGGAGTACAAATTTTCGGAGACCCAGGCACACCTTTCTCCAGCCTCATCGTGACGAGCGGCTCGCAGCTCAACGCCGTCGGTACCGCCGAGATGCCCATCGTCTTTTCGTCCGGAAATGCCGACGGTGCGCGCGCCAGTGGCGACTGGGCCGGCGTCGCTCTCCTCGGGGACGCCACCATCAACAACGGCGCTGATAACGGGGGCGTTCTTGAAGGGCGCCTCGAAGGCATCGATGCCAGCGACGACCGCGCCATCTTCGGCGGCGCCAACGACGCCAGCGACTGTGGCACCCTCAGCTACGTACGCATCGAGTTTGCGGGCGCTGAGCTCTCCCCGGACAACGAACTCAACGGGCTGACCATCGCCGGCTGCGGGACGGGAACAGAGATCAGCTATGTTCAGGTTCACCGCGGCAAAGATGACGGCATCGAGTTCTTCGGCGGCACCACTGGCATGGACCACGTAGTCATCACCGGCGCGTCCGACGACTCCCTCGACTTCGACCTGGGCTGGCGCGGTTCTGTGCAGTATCTCATCGTGCACCAGTACCCTGGTATCGGTGATAACGGCATCGAAGGCGACAACCTCGGAAGTAACGAAGCGGCGACGCCACGGACGAGCCCCACGCTCTTCAACGCGACCTTTATCGGTACGCCCGACACACGCGGGATGGTTCTTCGCGAGGGCGCTCAAGGGATCCTGCGCAACTTCATCATCCAGGACTTCGGCGGGGAGTCCGTCGACCTTCGCGCAGAGACCGTGGACCTGACCATGGAGTGGCCAGGGAACCTCTCCATTGAAAACAGCTTCTTCTTCGGCAACGGCGAGTACGCGACGGAGATGGGTGAAGGAGACGACGACATGGGCTTTCCGGAGCAGACGATGATCGAAGACGCCGCGCGGATGAACACTCTTGACCAGGACCCGGGCGTCGGAAGCACCTCCGTAACGGACCCAGACTACGTTCCCACGAACGACATGCTCGCTGGCCAAGCGACGCCGCCAGCTGGACTCGACGCCGCGGGCACCTTCGCCGGAGCCATCGCGCCGAACGGTACTGACTGGACCGCTGGATGGACGGCGTATCCGGAGAACTGAGCGTGATTGGCCGCTTGGGTTCCGCCAAACCTAAGCGGCGTCGCCGCATCGAGGAAAGTTCGTGAGCAGCCGCTCAACCGGGAGACGATGATCACGAGATCTTGTTTTGGCGACAGTTTTGGCATTCCTGCGTTGCTTTTGGTGCAGCTAGGCGTACCTAGGTTTCGTGACGAACAATGCCTCCCCTCGGCTCATCCTCGCGCTCGTGGCCCTTTCGGCGATGTTCGCTTCACCCGTCTTCTCCCAGGAGGCCGACGAAGCGTCAAATAGCCCATCGAGTTCCGTCGAGGAAACGGAGGCTCCCTCGATCGCTGAGGGCGAGCTTCCTGTCGACGGGGAGGAGGTTGTTGAACCAGCCCCGATTGAACCGAGCGAACCCGCGGCCGTCGAAGCCGCAGCCGTCGAAGCCGCAGCCGCCGAAGCCGCAGCCGTCGAAGCCGCAGCCGTCGAAGCCGCAGCCGCCGAACCCGCTCTAGGCCCTCAAAGCGCCGCCCTCGAAGAGGAGGCTTTCGAAGAGGAGTCTCTCCTGCCGCCCGGCGAAGCCGAGATGATGGGCGCTCACGAAGTCGAAACCACGACGATTCGCTTCGTTCCCGGCAAGGGCCTTGAGCTCACCAGTGCCGATGGGCGCTTCCGGCTGCAGACGCGTGTTCGCGCACAGTTTCGTTGGACCCTCGCCGACAGCGGTGACGACTGGGCGCATCGCTTTCGTATTCGTCGCGCTCGTGTCGTCTTCAGCGGAAACACGTTTCATCCAGACGTGCGCTACAAGTTCGAGCTCGCGTTTTCGCCCAATGATGTAGGCATTCGCGACGACTTCGCAGATGAGGCGAGCGACCGCCTACCGACTCTGTCTCCGCTCCTCGATTTCTACATCGACTTTCGCCAGCTCCGAGACCTTCAGGTGCGTGTGGGTCAGTCCAAAGTGTTCTCCAACCGCCAACGCGTCATCTCTTCGGGGAACCTCCAGCTCGTCGACCGAGCGCTCTTGAACTCTGAGTTCACCCTCGACCGCGACATCGGCGTGGATATTCGTTCGCGCGACTTCCTCGGGCTCGACATGCTCCGGTATTACGCGGGCGTGTTCATGGCCCGTGGGCGAGACAGCCAGGGCTTTGACGACTTTGGAATGCTCTATCTGGCGCGCCTCGAGTTCTTGCCGCTTGGAATGTTCAACGACTACAGCGAGTCGGACTTTGAGCGTGCGGGTGCACGTCTATCCCTCGGTGCGGGATATGGCTACATCGACCGAGCGCGCGGTGACCGCGGTATTCGCGGCAGCGCCCCCGCCGACGGGGGCACAACGGATACGCAGCACGTATTCGTTGACGCGTTGTTGAAGTTTCGGGGCTTCTCCGCGTTCGGGGAGTTCGCTTGGCGCACGGGGAGCCGCAA
>JBLHKB010000180.1:0-11847 GCA_047619315.1 Polyangiales bacterium | reverse complement strand
CTAGAGCAGGATGTCCGCTCGGTACGTCCACTTGAGGAGCAGTCGCCGCTCGACGGGGTCCGCTTCCGCGCCGAAGGGCCGCTGCTCGCGATAGACCAAGAAGAGGTCGGACCCAGGGGTGTAGCGCCAACGAAAGCGCGCGAGAGCGATGGTCTCTTCGCTGGCGGTGTTCAGCTGGAGCGCGGCGTCGAGTTGAATCGTCGTGGTCGGCGCGACGACGATGGTGGCGCTGCCACTGAAGGTGGCAAAGGGGTTGTTGTCCGGGAGCGTGATGAAGTTGCTCGCGCCGCTCGCTTCGAAGCGGAAATGGCGCGTTGCGTAGAAGCCGAATCGAAGGTTCAGGGTCTGTTTGACGCCGCCGAAGAAGCTCGCCTGCCCCAAGTACTCGATGCCGAAGCTTGGGTTGCGCGCCCCGGAACGGGAGAGACCGGAATACATCGTGACGCCGTCGTAGATGCCGGCGCTGACGTCGCGGTCGGCGATGGTGAAGTCTTCGTCGACGACATCGTGTATGCCTTCGACGCCGACGTAATAGAACATGCCGTTAACGAAGTTCGCGCGCAGGGAGAGGCCATAGTTGCGCCCGACGTCTCGGGAAAAGTCCGAGTCGACCAGCTGGCTGGCGTAGGGGATCACGTCGATGGCCTCGAGGCCGTAGGCGCTGGTGCGAAACTGAAGGTTCAGGTCTGTTCGCGCTTGAAAGACATCGCCGCGCCGAACGAAGCCGACGGCGGGGTCAAAGCGTTCATCGACGTAGCGCATCTGAAGCAGCGGGCGAAAGACCTCGCCGCGCCACCTCAGCGTGGCCTGCCCCGAGTACCCACGCTCGAGCTGCTTCGGGCCATCCTCTTCGTCCTCGTCGATGAGGCGCTCGCCGAAGGAACCCGAGGCAAAACCTGAGATCTCAAAGCGCCCCGAACGCGCCAAGAAGTCCACGCCGGTGGTGACGTCGGCGCGGTTGTCGGCGTCCGCGAGGAGCGTGCTGATGGCGCCGATGTAGGACGCTTTTCCGAGGTTGAGTCGGAGCCGTGCGACGGTGGTGGATGCGGTGGTGCCGTCGTAGGTGAGGGCCTCGAGGATACCAAAACCCAAGCTGCGGCCCCCTTGAAGTGGAGCGCGCCCGTAGACCTTGGCGCCTCCGAGCATCAGCACCTCTTCGCTCTCGCGGCCAATGCCGATGCGGCGCGTAAAGAAAGGCTGGAGGCTGCCTTCTTCGCCGAAAGAGAAGACGTCCGCGCCGCGAAGAAAGAAGCGGCGGCGTTCAGGAAAGAAGAGCGGAAAGCGATCGAGGTTGACGGTGGGGTTGTCGAGGTCGACCTGGGCGAAGTCCGTGAGCGCCGTGAGCTCCGTCCAGATGTCCTCGCCGAGGCGCAGCCGAGCGTCGACGCCGGCGCTGACGGTCCAGGGGGAACTCGACGGGAAGCGCCCGGGTGCGTCTTCGCGCAAGCCGCCGGCGATGTAGGGGACGATGCTGAGCGTTCGTCCGCCCGCCATGCGACCGGGGATCTCAAGACGCCCATAGTGGATCGCGGACATGGCGCCGAACTCCACGGGGATCGGAGCCCAATCGTAGGTGGCGCGGCGGGCGTTATGGTCCCGGGACAGCTCGAGCCCCATCACGCGCTGATCGCCTGTTTCGCTGAGGCCAAGGGCGTGGGCGGGGATGCGAAGTTCGATGCGAAAGGCGTCTTCGTCGACTCGGACTTCCGCTTCCCACACGGCGTCGAACTCAGGTCGAAAGGAGCGTCCGTTGTCGATGGCGATGTAGTCGAGGCGAGCGCCTCCGGCGTTGACGACAAAGCCCACGGTGTTTCGCTGGTCACCGCGAACATCGAGCTTCACGCTGAGGGCGTCGTCGCTGAAGATGCGTGTTGTATCGCGCGTGAGCTCCGCGACTCGGGGTGTTTCGCCGGGGGCGAGCTCGCAGGTGATGGCGAAGTAGAGAGCGTCTTCGTCGAATGCCACGCTGAAGCGCGTGTTGACCGGCGGGACGGCGCCGCGCACCGGTCGCCGTTCAACGAAGCCGCTTACCTCCGTGGCGCGTGACCAAATCGCCTCGTCAAAGCGGCCGTCCACCGTGATCGCGTCGCCCTCGATGAGGGGCTCCGCGCGCAGTGAGGGGCGCGCGGGGCTGTTGTCCTCAGGTTCGTCCTGCGCGAACGCCGGCGCGCTGTCGAGCACGAACGCGCTGCCGAGCACGAACGCGCCGCCGAGCACGAACGCAAAGAGAGCCCAAGCCGTGCGTGACCGTCGCATGCCCCCGTTTAGTCTTGTTGAAGCAAGAGCGCACCCAGGAGCTCTCGCATGATGTCTTCGGGCGGAGCGCGGTGGGCGCCGGGATAGCGGCTCAGCGATGCGGGGATCTGTGCGTCCTGCATCCGCTCATAGGAGCGCTCGATGCCGCGCACGCGGACCGCGGAGTCGCTCTCACCCATGGCGAAGACGGTTCTCCCGCCTCGCGCGCGAAGGGTCTCGATGGTGGCGCGGGGTACACGGTGGCTGCAGCGAGCGCCCATCATGAGCCCGGCGACGAACACCTCGGGGTGGCGCATCAAGAGCGCCCAAGCGAGGTCGCCTCCCAGGGAAAAGCCCATGAGGTGGACCGCGTCTCGGTCGCCGGGAAAGTTCGTAATGGCGCGCTCGACATCGGGGAGCAGACGCTCTTGGAACGCGTCGATGAAGGCGCCGAAACGAGGCAAGTAGTCGCTGCGACGGGGACGTCCTTGGGGGAGTACCGCCACGAACGCGTCGATGGGCATGAGATGGGCGGTGGTGTCGAAGAGCCACTCGGAGGTGCCCCCAGTGGCGGGGAGAAAGACCACGACGGGGACGGTCTCGCCCTCGGCGACCTCACCCACGACGCGGATCTCTGCCGGTTCGCGTAGGTAGGCCTGAGCCGCCCCGACGCTATTGGCGCCTAGAACAACGAGCGCCGCCACGAGGGAAAGACGTAGGCTCAAGACTGGGGCCGGTGGGTCAAAGGAGCGTCTTCATGATGGGTGACTCGGCTTATGCCGGGAACGCGGGCAGCTTCGCCTTCTCCTCATCAAAGCGGTCCGCTTCGATGAAAATATAGCGGGCGCGGTGGTTGGTTTTGCGAATCGAGTTCTCGATGTCGTTGGTTCCCTGGATCATCTGCGTGATGTCCAACTCGTCTTTCCACTGCACCTTCAGGGCGACGAGGAACTCGTCCTCGCCGAGCTGCATCGTCCGCATATTCATCAGCTGCGTGACGTCCTCGTGCTCTTCCACGATCTTGCGAATCGCGTCCTGGGACTCTTGCGTCGCGGCTTCGCCGATGAGCAGCGATTTTGTTTCACGCGCGACCAAGAACGCGATGAGAACAAGCAGCACGCCGATGGCGAAGGTGGCGTAGACGTCCCAGTAAGGGTTGCCCGTCAGGATCACCAAAACGATTCCGCCGAGGGCGAGGAAGAGACCGATAAGGGCGGCGGTGTCTTCCATCCAGATCACGATGATCTCCGTCGACTTGCTGCCCTCGATGAAGCTCAGCAGGCTCTCTTTGCCGCGCAGGTGGTTGACCTCTTTGGTGGCGACGTACCAGGAAAATCCCTCGAGAAAAATGGCGATGATCAGAACGCCGATGGCGATCTCTGGGTTGTCCATCGTGTGATGCTCCCCCCCGGAGGCGCTGAGCTCGTCGAGCTTATGCATGCCCTCGTAGATGGCGAAGAGGCCTCCGAGAGAGAAGAGCATGATGGCGACGATGAAGCTCCAGAAGTAGCTCTCCATTTTGTAGCCGAAGGGATGACGTTCATCGGGTGGCTTCGCGGCCTTCTTCATGCCGAGCAAGAGCAGCAGCTGGTTGCCGGTGTCGGCGAGAGAGTGGATCGCCTCCGCCAACATGGACGAGGACGCCGTCATGAAGAACGCGCCAAACTTCGCCGCCGCGATTCCGGCGTTTGCGCCGAGGGCGAGGAGAATGACCTTTTTCGAGCCGTGTGCCATGGGTGGCGGGACTCTACCCCCGTCGCCCATTGTCGTCCCCTGAAATGTGTGTCCCCGGCGTTGGGCCGTCTCCGCGCTCGTTTTCGTAAGTCGATGGAGCTACTGTTTTTGAATGACGCGCTGGTTTCTTCTTTGCTCCTCCCTGCTCTTTGGCGCATGCGGAGATGACTCGATAGCGCCGGATGCCTCGTCGGAACCCGACGGCGGGCCCACGGCGGATGCTCCGATGATGCTCGACGCAGGACGCGATGCTGGTCCAACGCAGGATGTGGGCCTGGAACTTCGAGACGCCGGCGCGCGTGATGGCGGGCCCGTCGGCGTCGATGCAGGGCCAGACCTATGTCCTCGCGTCATCGTGCGCGTTTCCGCGGGGAACACCCTCAACGTCCGCGAGGCGTCGAACTCCGCGAGCGCCATGGTTGGCTCTCTCGGCGACGGTCAGATCGTCACCGTCGTCGAGCGCGTGGTGGGCGAAGCGGTGATGGGCAACATCGAGTGGTTCCTCATCGACTCCGCCGGGTTGCGCGGATACATCTCCGGCGCCTTCGCCGAGTGCACCACGGATGCGATTCCGACGCTGATGCCGCCGGCCGCGTACTACCTGCCTCTCGTCTGCGGACAGAGCGCACGAATCAGCCAAGGCAACAACGGCACGACAAGCCACAGTGGGCGCTCGCGCTTCGCCTTCGACTTTGCCATCGCGCTCAACACACCGATGGTGGCGATGGCGGATGCGATTGTCGACGAGGTCTTCGCGGAGACCGGCCCCGGTGACCGCTGCTATGATGGTGGCGACGAGGCCTGCTTCCGCTTCGCCAACTACGTCGCGCTGCGGCACGGCGACGGAACCGGTTCCATCTACAAGCACCTCAATCGTGTGGACGTCCGCGTTGGCGATTTTGTCCCCGCCGGAAGTACGATCGGACTCTCAGGGTCGACGGGCTACTCCACGGGACCCCATGCGCATGTGATGCGGCAGGCGCTCTGCGGCGAGCCTTTGCGCTGCGAGTCCGTGGCCATCGTCTTCGCCGATGTCCCCGGCGATGGTGTCCCGGATCGCGGTGAAACCGTGACGTCGGGCAACTGTCCTTAGACGGACAGCGGCATCGACGGGCTGCCATGGAGGAGGCTTCTCCAGCGCGCTTCCGGACTTTGACGGGGCGGCTGCGGACGCGGCTGTTGGGGTGGATGCTGGAGCGAGGCGCGTTTATGTCCGGCGCCTGACCTTCGCTTAGTCAGGGGGGGGACGAGACTGCCCACGGATTGGCGAACACGTGACATACTGCGCCCGCGATGGGCTGGCAGTTTTGGATCGACCGCGGAGGAACCTTCACGGATGTGGTGGCGCGTTGCCCGGATGGGACGACGCTCACGCACAAGCTGCTCTCGGAGAATCCGCGTCAGTATGCAGACGCTGCGATTGCGGCGATCCGCGCGATCCTGGGGATCCTGGATGATGAACCGATTCCCTTCGAAGAGATCGACGCCGTCAAGATGGGAACAACCGTCGCGACGAACGCGCTGCTGGAGCGGACGGGCGCGCGCACCGCGTTCGTAACCACCCAGGGCTTTGGCGACGCCTTGCGCATTGGGTATCAAGCGCGCCCGGATATCTTCGCCCTCGACATCGTCTTGCCGGAGATGATGTACGCCGCCGTCGTTGAAGCGCAGGAGCGAATCGGCGCGCATGGCGAGGTGCTTTTGGCCCTCGACGTCGCAGCGCTTCGCCCGAAACTCGAAGCGCTTCGTGAGGACGGCTTCGTGTCCGTCGCCATCTGTCTCATGCATGGGTATCGGTACCCCGCCCATGAACAAGCCATCGGCGCGCTCGCCGAAGAGCTCGGGTTTGAGCAGGTGTCCATGAGCCACGTGGTGTCACCGCTCATGAAGCTCGTCTCCCGCGGAGACACTACGGTGGTCGACGCGTATCTCTCGCCCGTTCTACGCCGCTACGTTCGCCAAGTTGAGGCGGCGCTGCAGCCCGCGGGCGCTTCGCAAACGGGTCCCCGGCTCATGTTCATGCAGTCCAGCGGGGGTCTCTGCGACGCACGCTCGTTTCAAGGCAAGGACGCGCTGCTCTCGGGTCCAGCCGGCGGCGTGGTTGGCATGGTGCGCACGGCTACGGCAGCGGGTCTGACGAAACTCCTTGGCTTCGATATGGGCGGGACCTCCACGGATGTTTCGCACTACGCCGGCGAACTTGAACGCACGTATGAAACCCAAGTCGCGGGCGTTCGCGTGCGAGCGCCGATGATCCACATCCACACCGTGGCTGCCGGCGGCGGCTCTCTGCTCCGCTTCGACGGACATCGCTTGCGCGTCGGGCCTGAATCCGCCGGTGCAAACCCTGGCCCCGCGGCGTACCGCAACGACGGCCCCCTCTGCGTCACCGACTGCAACGTGCTCTTGGGGAAAGTGCGCCCGGAGTATTTCCCTTCGGTCTTTGGATCGGCGGGCGATGAGCCCTTGGACGCTGCGGTGGTGCGAAGGAAATTTGATCTCCTCGCCGCTGAGGTCTCCTCGCGCACCGGCGTCGCACAGAGCGCCGAAGCCCTCGCCGAAGGGTTCCTCACCGTCGCCGTGGAGAACATGGCGAACGCCATCAAGAAGATCTCGGTGCAGCGCGGCTACGACGTGTCTCAGTATGCCCTGGTGTGCTTTGGCGGCGCTGGCGGCCAGCACGCGTGCCTCGTGGCGGACCGCCTCGGCGTCTCGAAGATCTACATCCATCCGCAAGCGGGGGTGCTCTCCGCGCTGGGCATCGGACTCGCCGATGTGCGCGACGTGCGGGACGCTGCCGTGGATGCGGCTCTCGACGAAGCGCTCCTCGCATCCTTGGCTACCTCGTGGGAAGCGCTGGAGAGCGCGTCCCGTGACGTGGTGCGCGGCCAAGGCGTCGAGGTGTCGCGTATCACGCGCCGCGTCGCGCTCCGCTACGCCGGCTCAGACCTCGCCATCCATGTCGGCGATGGTTCAGTTCATGAGCTCACTGCACGCTTCGAGGAGACGCACAAAGCACGCTTCGGGTTCATCAGCCCCGAGAAGTCGCTCGTGGTCGAGTCTCTTCAGGTGGAAGCCATCGGGGAAAGCGAAACTTCGGCGGGCGCCGCACGCGATCACTTTCCAGTCCATGAATCGACCTCCCACGAGGCCACGATGGCTGGCCGCTCGGCGCCGGCGCCCTTTGTGGACCGCCGCTCGCTCCCTGAGGGCGAGAGCCTCGCGGGCCCTGCCGTGCTGCTGGAAGCCACGGCGACCACCGTCGTCGAACCAGGATGGAAAGCGACGGCGCTGAGCGGCGGCGAGCTTCTCCTGGAGCGCGAGACGGCGCTGCCTTCCCACGTGGCCTTGGGCACGAGCGTCGACCCGGTGCAGCTCGAGATCTTCAACATGCTCTTCATGAACATCGCCGAGCAGATGGGCGTGGTCCTGGAGAACACGGCGGCCTCGGTGAACATTAAGGAGCGCCTCGACTTTAGCTGCGCGGTCTTCGACGCGGGCGGTGAGCTCGTCGCCAACGCGCCGCACATGCCGGTGCATTTGGGCTCCATGAGCGAATCCATCAAGTCCGTGATGCGTGACTGCGAGATGAAGCCCGGCAGCGTCTTCATGATGAACGCGCCGTACAACGGCGGCACGCACCTGCCGGACATCACCGTCATCAAGCCCGTGTTTCTGAGCGGCGGCGACGCGCCGGTGTTCTTTGTCGCTTCCCGGGGACATCACGCGGACATCGGCGGAACCGCCGCCGGTTCAGCGCCGGCGGACTCGACGCACGTCGACGAGGAGGGAGTGCTGATCGACAACGTTCTCCTCGTCGAGGACGAACGCTTCCTCCTCGCCGAAACGACGACGCTCTTGACCGAGGCGCGCTACCCCGCGCGCAATCCCCAGCAGAATATCGCGGACCTCAAGGCTCAAGTCGCGGCGTGTGAGCGCGGCAGCGCTGAGCTCCTTCGCGTCATCGATTATTACGGCCTCGACGTCGTCCACGCCTACATGGGCCACGTGAAAGACAACGCCGAAGAGTGCGTTCGCCAGGTCATCGACGCGCTCACGGGCGGTGAGTTCGTCTGCGAGATGGACGATGGGCACTCCGTGAAGGTTGCCATCACCGTCGACCATGAAACCCGCAGCGCGACCATCGACTTCCGCGGCACGAGCGGCACACATCCGGGTAACTACAACGCCCCCTCCGCCATCGCCCACGCCGCCGTGCTCTACGTCTTTCGCTGCCTCGTCGATGACGACATCCCCCTCAACGCGGGCTGCATGAAGCCACTGCGCTTGTTGCTCCCGCCGGGCAGCATGATCGACCCGCGCTACCCAGCCGCGGTGATCGCCGGCAACGTCGAGACGAGCCAAGTGATCGTCGACGCGCTCTTCGGCGCCCTCGGCGTGATGGGCGCAGCTCAGGGCACCATGAACAACTTCTTCTGGGGCAATGAGACGCACCAGTACTATGAGACGATTTGCGGCGGCGCCGGCGCGACGCCCCGCGCCGATGGATGCAGCGCCGTCCAGACGCACATGACGAACAGTCGCCTGACGGACCCCGAAGTCCTCGAGTGGCGCTTTCCCGTCGTCCTCGAAGAGTTCTCTTTGCGCACAGGATCCGGCGGCGAGGGCCGTCACCGCGGCGGCGAGGGCGTGGTCCGCCGCATCCGCTTTGAAGAGGCGATGGAGGTGAACGTGCTTTCGGGGCACAGGCGCGTGCCTCCCTACGGAATGGCGGGAGGGCGCCCCGGCGCGGTGGGACACAGCCGAAAGATCGCCCGTGATGGCATCGTCACGGAGTTTCCCGCGAGCGCGAAGACTCAAATCGAACCCGGCGAACGCTTTGAGATCGAAACGCCCGGCGGCGGCGGCTTTGGGAAACCGGAGTAGTTGACCTTCACGGCCAAGTGGGCAGAGTAGGGCGATGATGCGATTTCTCGTTCCTTTACTGTTTTCCGGGCTCTTTCTATCTTGGGGCTGCGGCGCCGAAGAAGATCCGGACGAAACCGAGAACGTCGAAATCGAGCCCAGCGACGAGGGTGAGTCCGAAGAGCACGAGCACGACGACCTCGAGCATCGCGATGACGAGACGGACGAAGAGCACGCCGAGCACGACACCCATGTGCCGCCCGCCGAAGGCGAACTCTACGTGGAGTCCGAAGAGCTCATCCTCGACGATGAGACGACAGCTCGCGTCGCCGCGGAACAGCGCGGTCTTGCTCACATTCTGTTTCGCTACCGAGGAGCCGAGCGCGCCGAGGGCGTCACTCGCACAAAGGAGGCCGCCGAAGCGCTGGCCCGTGAGGCACTTGAGCGAGTTCAGGGCGACGAAGGCTTCGGGGCTGTGGCCGCGGATGTCAGCGACGACGGGGCGAACAACGAGCACGGCGGCGTCATGGGGCTCCTTGAACAAGGGCTCCTGCCGGAGCCACTTGACGACGCGCTCTTCGCGATGGAGGTCGGCGAGGTGCGCGGGCCCGTTGAGAGTGCGCTTGGGTATCATGTGCTGACTCGCACCGAGTAGGTTGCGTCTCCGCCCAGCACGCCGCGCGCTGGACGAAGAATCGTCGCCTGGTCGGAACTTGGATTCGAGGATCCTTGGTGAGCTTCTGCGGAACGCTGCGTACGCCAGCCGTGTTTAAATCCACCTAGCCTATCGCCGTCCACGAAACTAGCATACTGTGACCTATGAGTCAGACTTCCCGGTTCGCTGTTCTTTTGTTCACGATCGGCACCCTGTGTGTCAGCAGCGATGCTCGAGCCCAGGGGGATGATTGCTTTGAGTTTTGCGATGCGCCCCCGCCTTGCTATCGGGAACCGGAAAACCCCGACTGCAATCCTGCGTGCACGTGTCGCTCGCCGGACTACCCGGAGTGCGACCCCGAATGCCGCCCCGGTGAGCTCGGTTGCGACCCCGATCCTACATGCACATCCAACCCATGCTGGAGCGAGTTTGGCATCGACATTTGTCGCGAGCCTCCCCCCGCGTGCGAGCCGAGCGCGGCCCCCCCGTTTCGTTTTGAAGACAACATGGACGGCGCCGCGGACGGTCAGATCGTCGCTCTCAACCCTGGAGCAGCAGGCTGTGGGACACTCCGCGTCGACCGCACAGGATACTACACCATCTTCGATACGGAGCTGAGCGAGAGCTGCAGCGACCAACAGGACGAGACGGGCTATCTCACCATCGTCAACTCGTGCAACGCCGAGGGCTGGGCGTCAGAGCGAAACGCCGACGACCGTTTCCTCGTCTTCGATTCGGACAACAGCCCTCCATGTTCGTCGGACACGGAATGCGGCGACGGCGAAGTGTGCCGAGAAGGGAACTCCCACGGACGCTGCTGCGTCCCGGTAGATCCCGTCTTTATGGGAACTTTCTTGCTCGTCGAAGGCGAAGCAAACCGCATCTGCATCAACCATTGGTGTCCCGAGTGGAGCGCCGAATTCGCCGCCGGGCGCGACTACGGCTTCGTCGTCGACGGCTGCGAAGGGATAAACTCAATTCACTTTAAGATCGCGGCAACGGCCATCGCCTGCGAAGATGAAAGCTCACTGCAGCCCTGCAGCTTCGGCTGCACAGGCGGTGCATGCTTGCCCGATCCATGCGACGCGATCGATTGCCCGGCGTATTGCATGAACGGCGTCTGCCAAGACGCGAACCCTTGCCGGGACCTTTCTTGTGACCATGGATGTGTTCGTGGCCTTTGCTTGCAGAGCCGCCACGCACGCGGGCCAGACCGTGACGGTGATGGGTTCTCAGACGTTGCAGACTGCGACGACTCAAACGAGCAAGCGCATCCCGACCACCGCGAACTTTGCGGCAATCGCATCGACGACAACTGCGATGGACGCATCGATGAGTCATCGTGCATCGGTGACGGCGAAGAAAGTGATGCTGGGCCTACTTCGGACACCGCCGATGGCGCCGACGCAGGAGACAGGGTGAGCCCCCCTCTTTCATCGGGCTGTGGCTGTCGAATCAGTGATGTCAGAGGCGCCCCCGTCTCCTTGGTCCTCATCGTGATGGGTCTCGCCCTTGGACGACGGCGGCGGCGATAGTTCCACTCTCTAGGCGGGGGCTTCGGGCGCGCTCAAATTTTCTAGAGTGAACCCGCACCGGCGACTTCGTCCCCACGAGCTTGGGCCCACTCGGAGCTTCTCGAGCGCCGCCGCGATGAGCGTTAGCGCTTTGTGCAAGGGGGTCCCGCGCGGGAACACCGAGGGACTTTTTAGGGCTTTTTGGACATCAGATACGCGGCCTCGAGGCTCTCGCCGAGGCGGATCTCAAGGATCTGCGCGCCACCCTTCATCAGCGCAGGGATCAATCTCGCTTGGGTCTCCGCGACGTCTTCGTCGGGCCGCAGAAGGTAGCGCAGCTCGTCGCCGTCGATGGCGGCGTCGCGTCCTTCGAGCTCGCTGACGTCCGCGATGTCGATGGGTTTGGCGAGGCGAACGCGGACCAGGCCAGTCCGTTTCGTGAGGTCTTTGAGGGGACCGCTGCGAACGCAGCGCCCGGCTTCGAGGAACGCGACGTGGTCACAGGTGGACTCGATGTCGGCGAGAATATGGGTGCTGACGATGAGGGTCCGTTTGCCCCCTTGGCTTCTCAACAGCTCGCGCATATCGACGACGAGCGCGGGGTCGAGGCCACCGGTGGGCTCGTCGAGGAGCACGAGCTCCGGGGTCCCAAGAAACGCTTGGGCGACGGCGAGGCGTCGCCGCATGCCGTGACTGAGTTGCCCGACGCGGGCGTGCGCGCGGTCGCTAAGTTTGACGAGCTCGAGTACGCGTTCGGCGTCTTTGCGTGCTTCTTTGGTGCTCAGGCCTTGAAGTCGCGCGAAGAAAACGAGGAGCTGGGACGCGCTCGAGTGGGCGTTGAGG
>JBLHKB010000179.1:0-11856 GCA_047619315.1 Polyangiales bacterium | reverse complement strand
TACGCGCCTCAACAACACGCCAAGCCAGGTCGAAGTGGAGGCCGCAATCGGCGCCTTGGAGCAAGGCGATGCTCTGGTGACCCCATCGGGAACGGCCGCGGTTCACCTGGCGCTTAGCTTGTTCGAACCCGGAGATCACATCCTCGCGGCGCGACGTCTCTACGGAGGGACCGGCAAGCTACTCGAGCATCACAGCAAGCGCATGGGCTTGACGACGAGCTTCGTTGAGCTGGACGACCCGACGACCTGGGCGGCGGCGATGCAAAAGAACACCCGCGGGTTTTTGGTCGAGACCGTCGCAAACCCATGGATGAGCGTCGCGCCTCTTGAAGAGGTCGTCGCGTTCTGTCGAGCGCGGGATCTGACGTCGTTGATCGACAACACTCTCGCGTCGCCGGTGCTTTACCAACCACGGCTCAACGGTTTTGACGTGGTGATTCACAGCGCGTCGAAACACCTCAATGGGCACACGGACGTTGTCGCCGGCGCGTTGATCTCAGACCGAGGTCGAATCCTGACGTTGCGCCGCATCGCCAACCGGCTTGGCATCTGTCCCGATCCGCAGGCCTGCTATTTGCTGAGGCGCGGGATCAAGACCCTGCCGCTTCGCGTGAAAGCCCAGTGCGACTCGGCGCTGCGAATTGCCAACTGGCTGCAGCGTCACTCCGCCATCGAGGGCGTGCTCTACCCAGGTCTTGAGGACAGCCCGTATCGGAAGCGAGCCGAGACTTCCTTCGCCGACGGCCTCTTTGGCACGATGCTCACGCTGATACCGACGGGTGGCACCTCGGCAGCGAAGAGTCTTATCGAGCGTTTGCAGTATGCCACCGAGGCTCCGAGCCTCGGCGGCGTAGAGACGCTGATCACGCGGCCATCGACGACCTCCCACGCGGGGCTCTCACCGGAGTACCGAAGCTCCATCGGCATCGACGACGCCATGGTGCGACTCAGCGTGGGCATCGAGGACAGCGAGGATCTCATCGCCGATTTTGAGCAGGCCCTCGCTCATTGAGCCGTATTTGAGCAAAAAGGGCAGCGCTTGAGCACGTCTATCTTGCTGCAGAGTGCGTCCAGAGGGATACTTCGAGGATGGATCGTCTCCTCGTGGCGCTTGTCCCTCTGGCGCTCGCGGCTGCCTTTGGAGCCATGCCTGCGAGCCCTGCCCTCGCGACCCACGAGGCGCCTCGGGTAGTCCTGCCCCTGCGCTTCCACGTGGCGAACGTTCGAGGACACGCGGTGGTGGACGAGGCCTGGCTCAACACACAGGTAAACGAGGCCAACCGGGTGTTTGCACCCACGGGCGTATCGTTTGAAGAGCTGGGACGCGGGCCGATGGATGGGCAGCACGCTCGCCTCGTGTCCCGACGAGACCGTCACGCCCTCGCGCGTTTCTTGGAGCGAGGCGTGGTCAACATCTTCGTCGTCGCCTCCATGGTCGACGTCGATGACGGATCGACCATGCGCCGAGGCGTGCACTGGACGCTCCCCTGGCGTCGCGACAATCATTTCGTGGTCCTGACGAGCATCGGTCCACGGACGACCCTCGCGCACGAGCTTGGCCACTACTTCGGCAACCGACAGCACACCGACGTCTTCGGGAACATCATGAGCTACGATCATGGACCCGCGCCGTCTCTCAGCCCGGCGCAACAGCGACGGGTTCAAGTCGCAGCGCGTCGTGAACTGCGCGCCCACTCCGTCTTGTCTGTGGGTCGCTGGCGCGCCCTGGCGGCGCGAGGTCGGATGCCTAGATTGTTCTACCCGGGCCGCTCATCCCCAGCCTCGTTCACTCGCCGTCCGCGCTAGACTGACGTCTTTCCTCGCGGCGATTTCCTCGACGGAGGCTTCCAGAGTCCCAGCGCCTTCATGTGTCTCTTGAGAGCACGAAGCGGCATCCGGAGTTGGGACGCCGTAGCCGTCAATGAGCCCTGGTTCTTCCTCAGCGCAGCCGTGATGGAGTCGCGAAGCTCTTGCTCCTTGCGAGTCCGAACTCCGTCGACATCGGCCTTGTAGGCTTTCCAGCCATCCAGCTGCTCTTGGGTCAGCGTCGCGGCGCCTCCCGTCTTCAGGCGATGCTCCACGGCGCGAAGCCAGCGCCGCGTTTTACGTGGCAGGCGTGGCCCCTCGTTGACGACCAAGCCCGTGACCTGCTGACTCTGATGGCTGCGAAGAACACGCAGCTTCTTTCGCTTGTGAACCCGGTACCCGTGACGACGCGCGGCCCGACGCACGGCTTGTTCCATACCGCGCACCGAGCCGCCGGAGTCATTTGGAAACGAAACGGTGATGTCGTCGGCGTAGCGAGTGTAGGTAGCCCTGCGATATCCGGCGCGCTGTGTGATCTCCACGTCGAGGAGAAAATTGACGCGGTTGCTGAGAGCCGGACTCGTCGGCGCGCCCTGGGGCAACCCGCCCTCATGCGTCGTGACTCGAGTGAGGATCTCGGCGCTCTCTTCATCCCAGCCGATGCTCCGAAAGTAGTCTTGAATCCGCTCCGAGCGCGTGCTCCGGAAGAAGTCGATGACGTCCATCTTCAGGACCACCGCTTGACGTGTGTGTGCGCTCGCGTTGAGCGCCGTGCTGGTCCCTTTTTCGAAACCGAGTGCCGCCGGATGCGCCTTCAGGTCACGGAGAATGCGCACCAGGATCTTGCGCTGGAGCCCCATGGTGTAGCCGCTCGGGATGTGGAGCGTTCGCTTTTCGCGGCTGGATCGATAGGGCCCGCGCTTGTCGATGGCGTGTACTTGATAAGACGGCGTGAAGCGCCGCAGCGCGTCGGGTTCCATCTCAAGCCGCTCGGCGAGGACGTCGATGCCGAAGCGCGGCACGAAGCGATTTCGCCGCCGCATCGCTGCACGCCACGCGAGGAGGGCGAACACGAGAGCGACTCCCGCCGAGATGACAATGGCGATTTTCATCGAGGAGAAACCATCCGGGTGAACATAAACACGAGCCCCACCGAAGCGGGGCTCGCGACCTTGCGTAGCTGAAGCGAACTCGTCGCAGCAGCTAGTGGTATACTACGGAGTATCAACAAGAGACCCCGGCTGACGAAACATCAGCTGACTTGCCGAAGCAAGCGTCACCAAGGTGCCGATGAGTTAGACCGCCTGTGCTGCCTCGTCAACGCCCCGCGCGTTCGGCGGCCCTGCGCCCTGTTCGCTAGAACACGCAGTCATTCACGCCCAGGCAGACGGCTCCCGTCTCCGCCGAGGGCGCAGCGTCAGTCGTCGCCGCAAGGCCGGGACGACACGTCGCACTCGCACCTTTCGGCGCCGTAGCAGCCCTGTTCGCAGAAGAGCTCGCCGCCGGAGGCGTCGCGAGGGGCGAGGGGCGAGGGGCGAGGGGCGAGGGGCGAGGGGCGAGGGGCGAGGGGCGAGGGGCGAGGGGCGAGGGGCGAGGGGCGAGGGGCGAGGGGCGAGGGGCGAGGGGCGAGGGGCGAAGGACTCCGCGTTGCACCGAGGCGAGAATTCCTCCGGGGGAGCGAGCGCATGTGGAGGTGCCCGGAGCGAGCGGCCCATTGGTCTGCGAAGCCTCGTGACACCTTCATCGTTCGTCTCTCATTCATTCAGCCACCGTTTCCCTCGACCCCTCCGAGGGAACCCTTGGAGGGGCCGCTACTGGGGGAGAGGCGCGCCGATGCAGGTGTGACAAATCTGGAGGACCATCGATATCGAATCGGGCCTTCAGCAAGCGGTGCCCCGTTGCACGCCCTGCAAAGCCGACTTAGTGTACCCAGGCAGAGGCGCGACTCGCGTTTCCGCCGTTTTTCCCGGGCTTTTTGCCCGTTTTTTCGTTATTTGGGAGTCCCCGCGCATGTTCGGTCTGCTTAAAAAGGTCCTAGGAACCAAACACGAGCGCGAGGTCAAGAAGCTTCAGCCTCAAGTGGCGGCCATCAACGCTCTCGAAGGCAAGATGAAGGCGCTCACGGACGAGCAGCTCAAGCGCCGGACCGGCGACTTTCGCCAGAAGCTCGACAACGGCGCCAGCCTCGACGATCTCCTCATTCCAGCCTTCGCCACGGTCCGAGAGGCCAGCCGCCGCGTGATGGAGATGCGTCACTACGACGTGCAGCTCATCGGCGGCGTGGTCCTCCACCAGGGCAAGATCGCGGAGATGCGAACCGGCGAAGGCAAGACCCTCGTCGCCACCCTCCCCTGTTACCTCAACGCCCTTGAAGGCAAGGGCGTCCACGTCGTTACGGTCAATGACTACCTCGCCAAGCGCGATGCCGAATGGATGGGCCAGGTCCATAAATTCCTCGGCCTCGACGTCGGCGTGGTCTACCCACAGATGCCCAACTCCGCCAAGAAGAAGGCGTACCTGGCGGACATCACGTACGGGCAGAACAACGAGTACGGCTTCGACTACATGCGCGACAACATGAAGTTTAGCATCTTCGATTACGTCCAGCGCGACCTGAACTACGCCATCATCGATGAGGTCGACTCGATCCTCGTCGACGAAGCACGAACGCCTCTCATCATCAGCGGTCCCGGCGAAGTCGCCTCCGACAAGTACCGCATCATCACCGACCTCATCCCCAAGCTTCGCCGAGATGAGCACTACGAAGTGGATGAGAAGGCGCGTTCTTCATCCCTGACCGAAGACGGTATGTCCCGCGCCGAAGACCTCCTTCGAGCGAGCGGCTGCCTCGAGAGCGGCGAGAAGAACTACCGCGGCGCCGGCCGCGCAGGAGGTCTCTTCGACCCCGTCAACATCGAAACCCTGCACATCTTGCAGCAATGCCTCCGCGCCCACGCCAGCTACCACCGCGACCAGCACTATATGGTGCGCGACGAGAAGGCGATGATCATCGATGAGTTCACCGGCCGCGTGCTGGCGGGTCGTCGCTGGTCTGACGGTCTGCACCAGGCCGTGGAAGCCAAAGAGCGCCTGCCCATCAACGACGAGAACATCACTCTCGCGACCATCTCCTTCCAGAACCTCTTCCGGCTCTACAAGAAGCTCTCGGGCATGACCGGCACCGCCGACACCGAGGCCACCGAGTTTCACAAAATCTATGAGCTCGACGTTGTCGTCATTCCGACGAACAAGCCGATCATCCGCGACGACGGCGAAGACCTCGTCTACAAGAGCGAGCGCGAAAAGTTCCTCGCCGTCGCCGAAGACATCGAGCGTGAGAACGCCGACGGCCGACCCGTTCTCGTCGGCACCACCAGCGTCGAGAAGTCCGACGCGCTCTCGGGCCTCCTCAAGAAGCGCGGCATCAAGCACGAAGTGCTCAACGCCAAGCAGCACGAACGCGAGGCCTACATCGTGGCCCAGGCGGGCACCCGCAGCGCCGTCACCGTCGCCACCAATATGGCCGGCCGTGGTACGGACATCATCCTCGGCGGCAACGCTGAGATGATCGCCGAAGTCGACGTGATGCAGGGCGCAAGCGACGAGCTCCGCGCCGACCCCGCAGCCCTCGCCGCCGCCATCAAAGAGACCCAAGAGCGCTACGAGATCGAGTGCAAGGCCGAAGGCAAGAAGATCAAAGAGTACGGCGGTCTTCACATCATCGGCACGGAACGCCACGAGTCACGCCGCATCGACAACCAGCTCCGCGGCCGCTCTGGCCGACAGGGTGACCCGGGCAGCAGCCGCTTCTTCTTGAGCCTCGAAGATGACCTCATGCGCATCTTCGCCGGTGACCGCGTGCAGAACATGATGGACCGCCTCGGTATGGAAGAGGGCGAACCCATCGAGCACAAGTGGGTCACCAAAGCCGTCGAGAACGCGCAGAAGAAGGTCGAGGAGCGCAACTTCGACATTCGTAAGCATCTCCTCGAGTACGACGACGTGATGAACCAGCAGCGCAAAGCTGTGTACGAGCTGCGAAAGCAGGTTCTGCAGGGCCAGTACCGCGAAGTCCTCAGCGACGAGCAGCACAAGGCCGGCGCGATCCCCAAGCGCCTCGTCGAGGTCGCAGATCCGGAGCTGACGAAACGCGCCGAGCCGATTCTCACACAGATGGTCAAGCTCCACGCCGCCACGCCGCCCGCACGTGGCGCGACACCGGAAGAAGTGGCCGCCTTTCAGAAGGCCGCCATGGAGGCTGAGGTCTCCAGCCTCGGCAGCGTGAATACCGCCGGCATCGAGCGCGACGTCTACCAATGGTTTGGCTGCGTCGCCAAACTCGACAAGGTCTCGGACAACGCTCAAGACACCCTCGACACCCTCATCGAAGCCGTCGGCCTCTCGCTCTCCGAGCAGAAAGAACGAATGCTCGATGTCGTCGACGAGCTCATTGGCGACCTCGTCGAGAAGTACTGCCCACCGACGAAGCACTACGAAGACTGGCAGACCGAAGCGCTAGCCGACGCCTACGAAGAACAGTTCGACGTGGACTGCACCGGTCTCGAGAAGCTCAGCGAGGCTCAAGAGGTCGCGCGTAAACTCTACGCCGACGCCGAAGCCGTGCTCCTCAAGAAGATGGAGGAGTTCAACCCTGAGGCGTTCCTTCGGCTCTTCCGCCAAACGTATCTCAGAGAGATCGACAAGCAGTGGATCGCCCACCTTCAGTCGATGGACCAACTTCGCGACGGCATTGGCCTCCGCGGCTACGGTCAGCGTGACCCGAAGAAGGAGTACAAGCGCGAAGGCTTCGCGATGTTCACGCACATGGGCAACAGCATCAAGAGCGACGTCGTCACGAGCATCTTCACGATCAGGCGCGTCAGCGAAGAAGACCTGCGCCGCATCGAGGCGGAGCGCCAAGCCGCATCCACGGCACGTCAGCGCCTCGCCAATGCCAGCCAAATGGCCAACCAAGAAGTACAGCCAGCCGGTACCGCACGTCCGCAGGGTGCGCGTCCCGCAGCAGGTGGGGAACCCGGTGGGCAGCAGCCGCAACAGCGTCAGCAGCAGCAGCAGCAGCAGCCGATGAACCGCGCCCAGCGACGGGCCATGGCCAAAAAAGACCGCGGCAAAAAGCGCGTCACACCCGAACAGTAGCCGATGGCACGTCGTCCCCTCCACGCTCCCCTGCGAGGCTTTCGCTTCGCAGGGATCGCCTCCGGCATCAAAGCCACGGGTCTCGATCTCGGCGCTATCGTCGCCGAGACGCCCTCCCCCGTCGCCGCGGTTCTGACGAAGAACGTCGTCCGCGCGGCCCCCGTCGAGCTCTGCGCCCGCCGCACTCGCGCCGGCTTCGCCCGCGCCGTCCTCGTCAACAGCGGCAACGCCAACGCCGCGACGGGCGAACTAGGAATGCAGGACGCCACGGCGACGTCCCTGGCCTTCGCCGAAGCGCTGAGCCTCCCAGGCGATGCGACGAAAGCCGGCGACGTTCTGCCGTGCTCCACCGGCGTCATCGGCGTCCCTCTCCCCACCGAACGGATGAGCGCGGCGATGCCGGCCCTCGTCGCGTCCCTGGGCAAGAGCTCAAAGAGCTTCGCCGACGCCATCCTCACCACCGATCGCGGGCGCAAGGTCTCGCGCATCCCGTTTCGCGTTCGCGGCAAAGACTACGAAGTCCTCGCCATCGCCAAAGGCGCCGGGATGATCCATCCAAATATGGCGACGACCTTGGCCTTCGCGCTCACCGACGCCCCCATCGGCCCGGCGGAACTCAAGGCGGCCCTGCGCGCTGCCACGGATGCCACCTTCAACCGCATCAGCGTCGACGGCGACACCAGCACCAATGACACCATCATCGCGCTCTCGTCGCCGGCGAAACCGCTGACCTCCACGACGGCCTTCCAAGCGGCGCTTACCGAGGCACTCGGGAACGTCGCCGAGATGATCGTCGCCGACGGCGAAGGCGCCGAACACGTCGCCGAGATCCAGGTCGAAGGCGCGAAGAGCGAGGCCGACGCCGTCAAAGTCGCTCGCACCATCGCTACTTCGTCCCTCGTCAAAACCGCGATGCACGGCAAAGATCCAAACTGGGGGCGCATCGCTGCAGCCGCCGGTCGCGCAGGCGTCCGCTTTGACCAGAGCAAGCTCCGCGTTACCATCGGCAGCACCGTCGTCTTCGACGAAGGCCTCGCCGTGATGACGCCGGCTCGAGAACGTGCGGCGTCCAAGACCATGTCGAAGAAGCGCTACGTCATCACGGTCTCGCTGGGTGCGGGTCCAGGCCGTGGCCACTACCTCACCTGCGACTTCGGTCACGCGTACGTCACCGTCAACGCCGACTACCGCTCCTGATTCTCCGTCTGACTCTGCGTGAAGCAGAGTCAGCTCGACGCGGCGCCCCATCATCAAGATGGGCGACTCAGCGTGCGGGCGCTGATCGAGCAGCGCTTTGACACACCCGCTGTGTCTCTGACGACGCAACGTCATCGTCGAGATCCAGGCCTAGCTGGGAAAAGCTTCGACATCGCGTGTTGGCACAGAGCGTGAAACGCATGGGCCCATGTTCAACTCTCACTCGCGCCGGCTCACCTTCTCGCTCTTCCCCGTCGCCGCCACCACGCTGGCGCTCACCGTCGCCATCGCGTGTTCTGGACACAGCTCAGCGCCGAGTGAACACACGACAACACCGGTGAGCGCAGCGCCGCCACGGGACTTTGGCCGCGTCGACGAAACCTCAGCCGCGTTCTCGAGCGGCTCCAGCGAAGACCTCGTCGACTTGGCTCTCGCGGGCGTGTCTGAAAACAGCAGCGGAGAGCTGGGCAGCCGCTTCCAAGTGCGGCCACTTCGAATTCCTGCGACGCCGCGCGGCGCCACGGCCCGCTTCTCTTTTGACCAAGGAAAGCGCGGGTGGGTCACGGCGCTCCCGAACAACGAGCTCCTCGCATCACCGGCGTACGGCAACGGCAAGATCTTTCTCGGCGGCGGCTTCGCCAGTCACCAGTTCTTCGCCCTCGATGCTTTCGGCGGCGAGATGCTGTGGAGCCTGTCCGCCCCGGACGGCGGCCCCACCGCCGCCTTCTACGAGCGCGACCGCGTCGTCTTCAACACCGAGAGCTGCACCCTCTTCGTCGCCGACGCCAACACCGGGGAGCTCCTCTGGAAGAAGTGGCTCGGAGACCCCCTCATGAGCCAGCCCGCCCTCGCCGGCGACCTCGTCGTCAGCGCCTACCCATCGAATGGAGCGCATCTCTTCGGCGCCTTCGCGCTCGCGGACGGCGAGACCGAATGGACGACGGCTCTCCCCGCGGACATCATCCAGGCGCCCCAGGTCCACGGCGACAGCTCCTACTTTTCCACCATGGACGGCACCGTGTGGCGCGTCCGCAATCGCGACGGGCACGTGCTCTGGTCCAGGGATATCGGAGCCTCCAGCGCCCTCTGGGTCGACGCCGGCAAGGTGCTCGTCACGCGCCGCGTCGATGAAGGCAGCCGTCACCTGGAAGAGCCCGTCGTGCTCAACGCCTCCACCGGAGCCACCGTTTCCCGCGGCGAGCGCGCCGCCGCTGCGTATCTCGCAGGCGACTCCCGGGACCGCACTCTCGCCGCAGGCCAAGCCGGCGCGTGGGGCGGCGTACCCCACGGAGAGCACCTCGGGCTTCGCAACGTCGCCTCGGGGTGGGCGTTTCAAGGAAGCTCCCCCGCCGTCGCCGATGGACGCGCGTACTTCGCCGTCGGCAATGAGCTTCGCGCACGAGATATCGCTACCGGCGAAACCGTCTGGACGCGAAGCGACGCCAGCGCGGGAGACGCCCAGACGATCTCGCCACCCGCGGTCATTGGCTCACAGCTCGTCTACGGCACCGTCGACGGTCACCTCTACTTCACCGACATCGACACGGGCATGACCATCCGCGCCTACGACGTGGGCGAACCCATCGTCTTTCAGCCCATCGTCGCCCAAGGCTGGGTGTACATCGCCACAGGCCGAGGCCGACTCATCGCTCTGGAGATCGGCGACGCCGCCCTCGACGGTTGGCATATGTGGGGAGGAAACGCGCAGCACGCCGGCCTCGTCGAGAACGCCGGCGAGGTCTCGCCGGAGCTCCTCGCGAGCTTACAGCGACCCACGCGCGGCTCCCTCCGCGTCGCCGCCATCGAGACCGAGAGCCCGAGCGACGCCGAGGGAGACGTCGCCACGACGGAAGCCGAAGAGACCGTCGCGCCTTCGCTTCTAGACACCGAGCTTCCGCAGATCAGCGTCGACGTCGAAGCGACCATCGACGGCTTCGTCGCGCGCGTCGCCGTCACTCAGACGTTTGAGAACCCACACGATCACGTCATCGAAGCGAAGTATCTCTTCCCCCTCCCGGACCAGGCCGCCGTGGACTCCATGGAGATGCACATCGGGTCCCGCGTGGTGCAGGGAACGATTCGTCGCCGCGCCCAGGCACGCCGTGAATACACCGAGGCGCGAGAATCCGGACGACGTGCGGCGCTCCTTGAACAGCAGCGCCCCAACCTCTTCGTCCAACGCGTCGCAAACATCGGCGCCCACGAGCAGATCGAAGTTCGTCTCGAGTACGTGCAAACGCTGCCCTTCGCCGACGGGGCCTACGAGTTCGTGTTCCCAATAAGCGCACCCCAGCGTTCGGGACCTAGCGATGGCGCAAGCGACGACATGGAAGACGACACGGAAGGCGAAGCTCAGCGCCGCGCCAACGACGTCGCCATCCGCGTCCATCTCGAAGCGGGTCTACCCCTCACCGCCATTGACTCGCCGAGCCACGGCGTTGATGTCAACCGTACCGGAGAGCTCGCGGATGTCATCCTCGAAGCCGGGGCCGCCACGGACCACGACTTTGTTCTGCGCTACGCCATCGGCGGCGACCTCCCCGACGCGACGGTCTTCTCCGAACGCGCCGCCGTGGGTCCCGACGACGACGGCTCGCCCAACGGCTACTTCTCCCTTCTCATTCAGCCTCCGGACCTCGAAGCGAGCGACCTCGCCAGCGTCAGTGTCACCCCGCGCGAGGTCACCTTCGTCCTCGACCGCAGCAGCTCCATGCGCGGTGCGCCGATGAACCAGGCGCGTGCGGTGATGGAGCGAGTCATCGCGTCCCTCGACGAAGAGGACTCCCTCAACGTGCTGACCTTCAGCGATGACGTCGAAGGCCTCGCGGACGTCCCCTTGCCCGCGGACAGCGCCCACCGCGCAGCGGCCCTCGCTATGGTGAGCGAGCTACACACGGTCGGAAGCACACACATGGTCCCCGCCGTGCAAAGCGCCCTCCGCGCGCGAGGCGACGACGAGAGCCGCCTCCGGATCGTCGTCCTGCTCACCGATGGCTACATCGGAAACGAGGCGGACGTTCTGCGCGCCATCGCCTCCGACCTCGGCGACGCTCGCCTCTACGCCCTCGGCGTCGGCTCCGCCGTCAATCGTTTCCTCCTAGACCGCGCCGCGGAAGTCGGACGTGGCAGCGCGCTCTTCGCGTCCCTCGGCGAAGACCCCTCCGACGTCGGCGCGCGCTTCGCCGAGCTCATCGCCCGCCCCGTGTTCACCGATGTGGAGATCGACTGGGGTGGTCTCGATGTCCAAGACATCTACCCACGGCGTACGCCGGACCTCTTCGCCGGGCGTCCACTCGTTCTCCACGGACGCTTCAACGAAGGCGGCAGCGCGCGAGTACGCATTCGCGGGACCTTGAACGGGCAACGCCATGAGCGCTCCCTCACGGTTCAGCTTCAGGCCGCACGCGGAAGCCAGAGCGCGAAGTCCCAAGCGACGCTCTGGGCGCGAGCCGCCGTCAAAGACCGGATGAGCCGCCTGACGCTCCGCGACGACTCACGCCTCATCGAAGAGGTCACGCGTCTCGGCCTGCGCCACTCCATCGTCACCCAGTGGACCAGCTTCGTGGCCGTTGAGAGCCGGCAAGTAGAAGAAGCCGAAGCCCCACGAACGTCCATCAGCCCTTCGCGGTCCATGCCCGGAGACCCCGAGGTCCGCATCCCGGCGCCCATGGACGCTCGCGAAGTCACGCTCATTCT
>JBLHKB010000178.1:0-11859 GCA_047619315.1 Polyangiales bacterium | reverse complement strand
CAGACCGCCGAAGACGTCGGCGCCATCGCCACGGTGGCCTCGCTCATCGCCGCCGTCTGGGCCTACGGTTTCAACTACCTCTTCGATGTTGCGCTCTTGCGACTTCAGGGCCGGACGCAGAAGACCGTCACGCAGCGTGTGGTTCACGCCCTCGCATTCGAAGCCAGCCTCCTCGTGATGATGCTGCCCTTCGTCGCGTGGCACTTGCAGCTCTCCTTGATGGACGCGTTCCTCATGGATGCTGCCCTCGCCAGCTTCTACATCGTCTACGCCTTCGTCTTTAACTGGTTCTACGACTACCGGTTCCCCGTCGCCGATGAGTCCGCGGCGCCTGCGTTCTCCATGGGCTCGGCCTGCTTGGCGTGAAGACGAAACGAGCAAGTCGAAGGCGGCTCGGCGGAGGCGATCTGTTCCGTCAAAAGCCAGGACCCACGTGCAGCTGAACCAAGCCCGCCACCACGAGGCCTACCTGGAGGAACAACAAGAACGGCACGCCGTATCGGAACCTTGGCTTGCGGGTCTTGTGGCGGACCAAGTGCATCGAAAGCAACGCGCCCAATGCGCCGAAGAAGGCCGCAAGGAGGAGCAGAGTCTTCTCCGGGACTCGCGATGAGCCGCGCCTCGCTCGCCACTTGTCGTAGGCAAAGAGGAGCGCCACGAACCCATTGTAGGCGAGGCCGGCCCAAGCGAAGTTCTCGATCACGCGGAGCGTCCTAGCACGCCGCTCTTGGAGAACTGAGTTCTAGGCGTTCGCGGACTTCTTCCGCCCACGGGACGAAACCCGCCGCTGCCTAAACGCGCCAAAGCCCATCTTGTAGACGGTGCTCCCGATGGAGCGCCACGGACTCAAGGTGGGTAGTGGCTCTTTCCCATCTGCGATGCGCGCGAGCTGGTTTTCGTACCAGGTGACGTCGAGCATGGAGAAGCGGTCCACGCTCTTGAAGCCCGTCGTGGGGCGCGCCGCGATGCTCTTGAACGGCCGGCCCGCCAGGATCTGCGCAGGAAAACCGGGCTCCAGAGCGAACGCACGCGCGAGGCCGACGAAGTCGACTGCGCCGCTCGTGATGGCCTCGGCCATTCCGGTGTCCGAGCGAAACCCACCGGTGAGCGCGAGGGGCACGTCTACGCTCTCTCGAACCAGCTCCGCGTACGCCATGAAGAACCCTTCACGCGCGTCGCCTTTGGCGCGCGCGCCTCGCCCATCGACCATCGTGGACGTCTCGTAGGTACCTCCCGAGATCTCCACCAGATCGATCCCTTCGGACGCGAGGGCAGCCACAACGCCGGCGGACTCTTCCTGCGTAAACCCGCCCTTATGAAAGTCCGCGGAGTTCAGTTTGATAGCCACGGGAAAGTCCGCGCCCACCGCCGCCCGAATCCCTCGATAGACCTCGAGGACAAATCGCATGCGCTTCTCCGCCGTGCCGCCCCAGCCATCATCACGCTGATTGTGATGCGGCGAGAGGAACTGGCTCACGAGATATCCATGCGCGCCGTGAATCTGGACGCCGGTAAACCCAGCCTCTTTTGCCAGACGAGCCGTCGTGGCAAAGCGCTCGATGATGTCGAGGATCTCAGGCTCCGTCAGCGCGCGCGGCTCGTTGAACGCGTGCTCAAGTCCCGCGCCCAGAGATATCGCCGAGGGCGCCACAGGCGTCGCGCTCAAAAAACGCGGCGACTGTTTCCCCGGGTGGTTGATCTGCATCCAGAGATGCGCGCCGCTCGCCCGGCCAGCTTCCGCCCACGCCCTAAAAAGCGCCATATCACGTTCGTCCTCAAGGGCGACGTTGCCCGGCTCGCCCAGCGCCGAACGGTCCACCATGACGTTCCCCGTGATGAGCAGGCCCGCGCCTCCCTCCGCCCAGGTCTTGTAGAGCTGCGCGAGGCGCGCCGTCGGCGCGTGATAGTCCGTGCCCAAGATCTCGCTCATCGCAGATTTGAGGATGCGGTTGTTGACGCGCACGCCACACGGCAGCGTGAAGGATTGTCCAAGGACATCAGCGGGCTGAGAGTCAGGCATCTTTTCTAGTAAGTCGCTTTGGACAAATGAGAAGCACGCATACGACAATTCCTGCGCTCTCCCTCGCGCCGCCCGTCGCATATGGGCGGCTCGGCCAAGGTTACAAATCGCGCGAGTAGACACGCCGCGCCGACGACTTCGGCGCGGACAGGCGGCCAGCGCCGTTTTCAACCAAGCTCTCTTCCTCATACCAAAGCTTCGGTGGAGGTCCAGACACGATGCCAAAACAAGTCAGCACGACGAAGAACGCGAGCAACCAACTCGGCAGGTAAAGCGTCGAATGGGCTCCAGCGATCGACGCACCTCGATGTTCGGGGACAAAGACGAACGCCATCATGTCACCGACCAAGACCATCTCCCAGTCCTCGAAATCGAAGGGGTCCTGACCCTCGGCGCCGTCGAGTTCACGGTAGACGATGCTCCAAGTTGGACCAGTGTCTTCATCTTGCGGTGAGTAGTGTTTCGATTCGACGAGGACGCTTGAGTGCTCACCCATCGCGACGCGAACCAGGTAAGGCCCGCAGAGAGCGGCGGCGAGGAGCGTGCATGGTATCCATCCGAAAACGATGCGTTTGATGAAGCTGCGAGCGTAGCGCCGGTGATGGTCTCCGAGCTTCTCCGCCGTGAGCTGAAGCTTCTCGCCGAGCGCTTGCCGGAGCACCCAAGTCCGCGGTGCCGATTCGCGGTACCCCTGGTCACTCGAAGGTGATGTCTCACTCGCGAGCACCCCCTTCACGATCACCGTTTCACCTGCGCTCAGTTCAACGATTCGAAAGCGCTCCGTCGGCAGATCATGCACCACGATATCGGTGCGATCGATGAGCGTTACTTCCTCACCCGGCAGGACCCGCACGCGTTCTCCGCTGGAGTGACGGAGCCAGAACGGGTTCGTGAACGTGCGCCGCTGGTTTTCCTTCCACGAGTGTCTCCAGCCGCCCTTTCCCTCCTTCTCTTGTCCGATTTGATGGACCTCCACCACCACCGCGAAGGGCGTGCCTTCGTCGAGCTCGACGACGCCGCAGACAAGGCCTTCTCCCGTGGCGAGAGGCGCACCCGACTCACCAGCTTGATCTGCAGCCCGGCCCGCAAGGAGCCACTTTCGCGCGAGGGCGATGCCATAGATCAACAAGGAGATCAGACCCACCACAAGCAAGCTGAACAGGACCAGTGAGAACACTGGGTCCATGTGATAACGGGGCTCGATATCGATCACGCGTGTCTCCAAACAGCCGCACCGCCGGGACTCCGACCGCTTCGCGATCCAAAACGAACTTGAAACAAAAATGCCAGCTCAGAGAGGTACATGAAACTAAGACTCGCGCGAGCGAACGGTTCGCGTGGTGGGTGTGGGCTCGGGAAGGCGACCCGCCCGGCCCCTTCGTAGGGCTTCCTCCCCTCGTACCAAGCTCTGTTTTCGCTAACCACGAACATCATCACACTGTTGCAGAGCATTACGGCGAAGAGGCCGCCGAGCCAGGTGAAGAAATAAGCCGTCGAGCCGCTGCCAATAGCCGAGAGCTGTCGAAACTTGGGGACATAAAAATAGGCCATCCGGTCGCCTTCAGACACGCTCGCCCACTCGTCTTCGTCGAGGCTGATGTGAACACTTCCACCACCCGGCCTAGCACAGGACACGCTCCAACTGGGTCCATTATTGGCGTCCCCAACCCTATGTAATTTCGAGTCGATGACGACGCTCGTCGACTCACCGAAAGCCATGCGAGCAAAGAAAGGCGTGCTCAGCGTGGCAAAGATCAACGCGAAGGGAAGCCACGTAAACGCGATTCGCTTGATGAACACGTTGCTCATGCGTCGGTGGTGGTCACCGGGGTTCTCCGCCATCAGCGGAAGGCGCGCGTTCGCCTCCGGCCGGAGCACCCATGTTCGAGGCGCAGCTTCACGATAGCCATCCGTGCTACGCGACACTTCGCTCGTGAGCACACCCTGGGACGTCACGGTTTCACCAGCGCTCAGCTCAGCGATGCGAAACCGCTCCTCGCGCTCGACCTGCACGGTGACATCGAGCGCGTCGACGAGCTTCACGTTCTCGCCCGGTTCAATGCGGACTCGTTCCCCACTCTCGCGCCGGATCCAAAACGGGTTCGAAAACGTACGACGGCTCTTCTCCTTCCATGCGTGCATCCAGCCGCCATTCTTAAGCTATGTCTCCGTCCCGACTTGACGCAGCTCAACTACGACCGCGAAGTCCATGCCTTCAACGAGCTCGACGACGCCTTGAACAAAGGTCTCGCCCGCCACGAGCTCTGCTTTTGGGTCCACGGCCCGATCAGCCTCGCGACCCAAGCGACGCCACTTTCGCACGTCGATGGTGGCGCGAACCAGCATGAGTATGTGGTCGTCAGGCGTAAGATCGAGCATCACTCGTCCTTCGGCACTCGCTCTTCACTTACACGCGACAAGATCGTCCGCGTCGAGGGTTTGGGTTTTGGCAGCTTCCCCCGCTTGCCCTCGCTGAACTTTTTGACGCTGTGCCACTCCTTCGACAACTTGACCGGCAGGAGCACGATGTATAGCCCGTACACAAGAGCGACGGCGAACGCGAGGAACACAGATCCCCAACTGAGCGCCGACGTCGAACCCAGCTGCCCGAGGGCAGGCCAACCCTCCAGCTCGAGATACGCCAGCTCTTCACCCGCATCTAACTCGGCCCAATCTGCCTCGTCCACGCGCGCACTCCGCGTGAAGCCATTATACAGGTAGCTTACGTAGAACTCATCTTTGCTTGGCACTTCGCGTTTTGACTCGATGGTCACGGCGGTCACCTGACCCACGCTCAGCCGTGCGATGTGTGGTGTAAAAAATAGTCCGAGCAGAAGCGCCCAAGGAGCCCAGCCAAAGACAGCGCGCTTGAAATAGACAGCCGCGCGCCGCCTATGATCGTCACCGAGGCCCTTTGAGCTGAGCTGCAGTGGCGACTGAGCGCTCTTCAAAAGAAGCCATGTACGCGGACCAGCTTCACGGTAGTTTGCCCCACGTGTGGGCGCGCTGAGCTGAAGCGACCCCTTCGCGACGACGCGTTCCCCCGCCAAGAGCTCCGCGATGCGAATACGTTCGTGGCTCTTGTCGTGAACCGTCACGTTCAGATGGTCCACGAGCTCGACGTCTTGCCCAGGCTCCACTCGAACACGCTCACCGGAGGAGTGACGAATCCAAAACGGCTGGGCAAAGCAGCGCCGCTCCACTTCCGTCCAGGACTGCTTGATGCCCGGTTTTGCGCGCCTTGGGTTACGTCGTTTAGGTCGATACTCTTTGCCCCGCTGACGGATTTCGACGACGACGGCATAGTCCGCGTCTTCGTCGAACTCGACGGTGCCAACCACAAAACCCGCGCCCTCCACGAGCGTTGTGTTCTCACGCACGGCGTCGTCCGCTTGCTGGGCATCTCGGCGAAGGCGACGAATGTTCGCGATCAGTCGATAAAGAACAAGGCCAACAAACCCGAACAGCACGAGCATGAGCACGGCCGAAAGTGCTGGGCCAAAATCGGTGGCGGCGGAAATATCGTGCACTAGTCATTCTCCGAGAGGGCGGCGAGACCCGCGCCGCACAGCCGGTGCCAGCCGTCATACGCAGCGCCAGCTGCAAGCGCCGCCTCGTAACAAACCTCGTATGTGCGGAGTGCGCGCTCTCGAAGGGAAGAGACCGGCTCCTTCACAGCCGCCGCCAGCGCTTCGCTCAAGTCCAAGTCGTCCAGGGAATCGGCGGTGTGACGGAGCAGCTCCGCGTGCAAGCCCGCCACCACCGCCGGCGCGTTGCTCTGGTTTCGTGCGATGCGACGAAGCTGCATCGCGAGGGCAATGAGCTCCGTGCGCTCCTGCATCCACGGCGTGTAGACATCCCGCGCCCAGATATCCTCGGACCCTCGCGGTGGCCGAAGCGTCGCCGGCTCGCGAACGCTCTCATGCAGCTGGCTGAGCTCGTCGCTGGGCCCAAAAGGTATCGCAGGAAACCCGCTCTCGCTCGGCGGCGGCGGCGCGACGGGCTCGCCCTGGACTCCTCCGCAGCCGGCCACTAGCAAACACATCACAACTCTGATTCGGCGGGACACACGTGAAGACTGCCGTGTGCTGGCAGCCACGTCGAGAATCGATAGACTCGGCCATGGCCAAGCGAAACAAGACCGACGCCAAAGTAGCCGTGAGCGCCGCGCCGCTGGCCCACAACCCCTTTGCAGCGCTGGCGCCAACAATGAGCGCGGCGGCGACGAGCACCCCAGAGATCGAGCCCGCCAAAAAGCCCGCTCCGCCGAAGAAGGCCAAGGCAGCCAAGGCGCCCAAAGAACCCGCGCCGAAGAAGAAGCAGCCGTTGGTCGCCGCTTCCGCGGAGGACACCAAAAACTGGGGCACCAAGCTCGTTCTCGCGCGTGAGAAGAAGGGTCGCGGCGGCAAGACCGTCACGCGCATCACAGGTCTGCCCAGAGCGCGCCTCGAGATCGTGGCCAAGAAGATGAAGAAGTCCCTCGGCTGCGGCGCCAGCGTCGATGGCGACGATGTCCTGCTCCACGGCACCCTCACCGAACGCGGCGCCGAGTGGTTAAGCGCTCAGGGCGCAAAGCGCGTCGTCGTCGGGAACTAAAAAGAGAAACAAGTTACGCCCAGGGCCACGCTGCGCCGAGAGCTGATACACCGGCTCCATGTTCAACACGGATTCGCTCCTCGCCCTACGCCGCGTTCAAGGCATGGACTTTTCCACCGCCAGCAACGACCTCATCGCCGAGGTGGGCCGCGTCGCGGACGATGAGTCCAAGTTCGTCACAGATCTCTGGCGGGTTCCTATGGATGGTGGGCCCGCCGCTGCCCTCACCAGCGGCGAGCACAGTGACAACGCGCCCCAGTGTCTCGACGATGGCAGCGTCCTCTTTCTCTCCACGCGCCCACTTCCAAAACGCAGCGAGAACAAAGCGCCTCAGCTCTGGCGATTGCCACCCCAAGGCGAGCCGAAGGCGCTGACGGACGAAGCCCAAGGCGTCATCAGCTTCGCGGCGAGCAAGAGTGGAAAGCGCATCGTCATCGCCACGGCGCGCTACCCCGGCGACGTCGACCAGCACGCTCATCACGACCAGCTCTCCAAAGCGGGGCCGTCCATCCGTCACTACAAGACGATGCCGGCGCGTCACTGGGATCACTGGCGCGGCGCGCCGATTCATCTCGTTTTCATCGACGAAGAAGAAGAAAGCCACGACCTCACGCCTCACGCCGAGCTGGAACACCTGGACTCCGCTTTTGCGCTCTCGCCCTCCGGCGACACCCTCGCCGCCGTGCGTGGACGTCGCGTCGGCCGCATGCGCTACGACGAGCTGTGGATACGCGACCCCAAGTCCGTTGACGAACGCGTCCTCGAGTTTGACGAGACCCGCCTGAGCAACCTCCTCTTCAATCCTTCGGGAACGCACCTCGCCGCCGCCGTCGGCGTGCGCCGCGACGGCGCCGCAGAAGCTTGCTACTCAATCTCCATCGAGGTCGCATCCGGCGAGAGCGTGCGCCTCGCCAAGGACCTCGACCGAGCCCCGGTCCCCCTCACCTGGCTCGACGACACCACCCTCGTCGCCGCCGCCGACGACGAATCACGGCGCCCGCTCTTTGCTCTCTCCCTCGATGGAAGCGTCGAACGCCTCGCCGACGGACACTTCGTCGCCGCCTGCGTTTCTGGCGAAGGAATCTTCGCCCTGGGATCGACGATGAAGAGTCCGCCCTTCATCGGCCGCATCAGCAACGGAAAAGTGGAACCCCTCGCAGAGCTCTCCGGCATCGCCGACACGGACGCTCCAGACTTTCGCATCGAAGACGTCCGCGTTCCCCTCAGCGACGGCGAGTCCATGCAGGGCCTCGTCGCGTGGCCCTCGACGCCGGGTCCGCACCCACTCCTCCTCTGGATTCACGGCGGCCCCATCGGCCAGTTCGCCGACCAGTGGCACTGGCGCTGGAACGTGGCGCCCTTTGTCGCGGCAGGCTTCGCCGTCGCCATCCCCAACGCGCGCGGCAGCACGGGCCGCGGCGACGCCTTCATGTCCGCCATCTATCGCGACTGGGGCGGACGTGTGCACCAGGATCTCATCGAATACGCCGCCGTGCTCTGCGCACGCGACGACATCGACGGCGCCTTCGCCATGGGCGGCTCCTTCGGCGGCTATATGACGAACTGGATCGGCGCCAACCCGGACCCAAGAGTGCCGTTCAAGGCCCTCGTCACTCACGCGTCTCTCTACGATCTCCGCGCCTTCTACGGCGCCACCGACTACCCAGCAGACTTCGGCGACTTCATCGGCGGTGCACCTTGGGACGGGAAAGAGGACGGGAACTTTGAGCGCCACTCCCCGCACAAGAATATCGCCCAGTGGAAAGCGCCAACGCTCATCCTCCATGGCGAAAAAGACTACCGCGTCCCCATCGGCGAAGGCCTCGCGCTCTTTGAAGCGCTCCAAGCCCACGGCGTCGAAAGCGAGCTCGCCGTCTTCCCCGACGAAGGCCACTGGATCACCCGTCCAAGAAACGTGCGCGCTTGGTACGAGACGGTGCTGACGTTTCTAGCGAAGCACCGCTAGTTCAAGAAGCTGGTGTGATGCACACGCAGCTGAAGCCTGCAAAACCGCTCACGCACATCTCGGTCTCACCGCACTCCGCTTCACTCCCACACATGCAGCCCTCGTTCGTGCAGACGTTGGCGCGAGCGCAGCGACTCCCAGCAGCGCTTACGCACCGAGAGACGGCATTCATGCCGCCGTTTTCATTGGCCCATTCGGAGCAGATCCGCATGCCGATGCCATCGCAAACGCCTGGAACGCGGTCTTCCACGCGCGTCTCACAGGTGCTCCCGGTGTCCGGCGTCCCCGCATCAAAGACATCCGCGGCGGCGTCCATGGCGCCGGCGTCCATGGCGCCGGCATCCTCGCCTCCCACGTCGCGAGCTTCAACATCCGCAGCGCCAGCGGCGTCCGTAACGCTGGCGTCCGCAGCGCCGGTGGCGTCCGCAGCGCTGGTCGCGTCCGCAGAGCCAGCAGCGTCGAGGGCGCTGGCGGAGTCCGCGGAGCCGACGTCGCTAGCAACGGAGGCATCCGATGAAGTGTCGTCGCCGCAGGCGATGACTAGGGAAAATGTGATGGCGAGCAAGATTCGAAGAAAAGTCATGCCCGAACGATAGCACCGGTGAGTCTATGACCAGCCTGTTCATCGACTCTACGTCGCCTGTGCGTGCGCTCAGGCCGGAGGGAGACCACCAAACGGTACTAGCCCGCCGGCCACCGCTCCTCCATGCGCGCCATCTCGCGCAAGATCACTCCCACACCCCGCGCCATCTCATTCAGCTCGTCGCCTCCGAGGTGATCGCCGGTGGCCTCAGCGCGCACGTGGTCGCCTTCGATCTTGATGAAGGATTCTTCCTGCACCGTGATCTCAATGCAGGCGCTCCGAACCGCGTCGCTCTCGAGCAAGCGCGCCACCCAGGCGGGATGACGGCCACGCCCACGAACATGCGCGTCGTAGATATCATCCCCGGTTTTGGCGCGCGGCGAGAAGGGGTCGATGAGCTTCGTGAGAAGCGAGAGACGCGAGAAGCGCGCCCTCTGACCCGTCAGCCCAGACATATGGCCGTTCACTTCCAGACGCTGAGCGTTGTCGTTGCGACCAAAAACCACCGTCGTCTGCGTCGCCGTCAAGGTCACGCCAATGGGCTTGAGGCTGTTCCCGAGGTTTCCACGGACACACGAAGGACAAAGCTGCAGCTCACCAAAAGGTGTGAGCGCAAGCTGTGTCGCTTGAAGGCAGAGACTGCATGTCATCCGCGACTACAGCACGAGGCGTCGTCGCAGGCACCCTGAGCGTGAGGCGGACACCTTCAATATTCAGCAAAACCGCCGGTTGGTTTCTTCATGAGCACAGAACGCAAGCTGTTGAGCGCCATCGTCGCGATGGACGCCAAGGCGACCGAGGACGACCCGCCGAATCTACCCTATCTGATGGCCTGCGTCAGCGTCTCATCGACTGAGTTTCGCGAGGCGCTGACCAAGCTCTATCGAAAAGGCTACGTCACCACTCAGTGGCGAGCGACGCCCGCGGGTCGGCGGGTGGCAACGCAGTCTCTCGGTCAGGTTCTCCTTCGGCGGCAGCCTAAGGGACGCCAGCCCGAGCGCGGGAGCGATGTGAAAACCAAGCCCCGGAACGCGTTCCCGGGCGCGCAGCTACAGGCCCCACTCCTCCCCATGGCGGTCATGAGTGGACTCCAATCCAATCGAAACCGGCCGACGAGCCGCTTTCCTCCGCAAATGATCCAGGGACGGCAACAAAGTCCACCGACGCTGCCGCCTCGAGCAAAAAGTTCCGCCGAGTCGTTTTTGGACGTGCGTTTGAGTGAACTCGAAGAGCTCAAACCACGCCGCTGACCTGACCCCTAGGCCAGACGCCGGCGCCGCATCACGAAGAGCCCGGCAAAGACGAGGAGCGCGAGCGGTGGGCTCTGGCGCGAATTCGCCACGCCACAATCACAGCCCCACTTGAGCCGCTGCACTTCAATGTCTGGACCAGCGTCGGAACGTGGACCTGCATCAAAGCCCGGGCCCGTGTCGAAGCCAGGACCGGAGTCAAAGCCGGGACCCGCATCGAAGCCGGGACCCGCATCCGGGAGAGGGACCACGACGACATCTTCCCCGCCCGCATCAAAGCCGGGGCCGGCGTCTTCGTCGGGCCCCGTGAACTCCAAGATGAGCTCGTACGCGCCGCCGTTGCGGCGTGAGAAGTTGTCCATGAAGAGGAAGTAGCGGCCCGGCGCCAAGATCTCATCGAGCAAGCTGTCCGTGCGGACGGGGCCTTCGGCGTCGTCGTTGCAAGCGATCTCGCTTCTCTGCGAACCACAGTCCGTGCGCAAGTGGAGCACGGCGTCCTGGTTGCTCCCGCGGGCGACCATGCGAGTGGGTACCTCAAGTTCAAACGCGTACACCGTATCGCGACCTTGGCCGCCGCAGGTGCCTTCGCCGAGGTTCGTCGTCGCGAATACGTGAACGCCGGTGAGCGTCTGGTTTACCGCCGCTACCTCGAGGGGCGTCTCGCAGCTGTCTCCAGCAGGAAGCGGCGCGCAGGCGCCCTCATCACAGAAGGTTGTTCCGCCACAGGTTTCCACGACGCCTTCACTGCGGCCACAGCGCGTCTCAAGGACGTCATTCCCATCGCATCGAAACTCCGGCGTAGGCTGGCAGAGATCCGCCGTGCACAGCGTCCCCGACGGACACGCTTCGCCACCCGCGCAAGACGGCACGCAGGCGCCGGCGTCACACACCAAGTCGCCACAGTCTACGTCGTCGCGGCAAGCTTGGCAGACTCCGCTACCTTCGCACACGATGGACGAGGTCACCGCGCAGAGTCCTTCAATGGCCCGCGCCACGTAGGTGCATTCCTCTTCGATCCCTGCACCTGGGTTCTCCGGCAGCACGCGAACGCGGCCGCATCCCTGACTGTACTCGTAGTCGCCTTCGCCGCGGACGAGCACGCCCACGACTTCGCCAGCGTCGTTAAAGACGCCGGAGCCGGAGTGTCCGCCGAAGGTATCGACGTTGGCGCCGAACCAATCGCGCGTCCCGGATCGTTCGTTCGTCACTTCGCCGCCGTCGTCGATCTTAAGAGGGAGGCCGCTGCCAAAGCCCATGACCACAAGGTCCGTTCCGTTTGCGAGCACTTCGTCGCCCATACGCACCGGCGCGGGTCCGTGATCGGGATGAACGACACGGTCGAGACGCACCACGGCGTAGTCGAGTCCGCCGCCGAGCTCTTGCGTGACGAGCTCCGCGCAAGAGTAGACGTCTTCGTTCAAGTCGATCTCTTTCCGGGGGCCGT
>JBLHKB010000177.1:0-11869 GCA_047619315.1 Polyangiales bacterium | reverse complement strand
CTTTCCCGTGTCGCACATCGTCGTCGTGCAATCGCGATCTTCTGTGCAGTCCCCACCAAGAGGAATGCTCCCTGGCCCACCAGCGACGCACAGACCATCTCCGCACGTTCCCGTGGCTTCACCGTCACAGAAAAATCCACTGGGACAGCTCGTGGGATCAAAACCATCACAGCGCTGTGTGCAGACCAGACCGATCGAAATACCGCACAAGCTTGTGTTGCATGCGGCGCTATCCGTGCATGGCTCGCCCAGCTCCGCAAGAGTGGGATCGGTGGGGCGAGGGACACACATTTCGGCTTGGCAAAGCTCAGTCGCCTCACACTGGGTGTCGATGGTGCACTCAGGCATGGGAATGACTGGGCCGCCAGAGCCCGCGCACGTTGGGCGACCGCTCACGACACGAATGCACTGAGTGACCCCAGCTGCGAGTTGAGCGCAGACTTCACCCTCGCCGCCGCAGTCCGACGGTCCGCTACAGAAGCGTCCGCAGAAGAGTCCATCGGGGTAGCCAAGGCATAGGTCATTCGAGCTGCCACAAGCCGCCGAGTCGTCACAAGGTGAGCAGACCGTGCCGTCACCCGTGACTCCCTGACAGACCCCGCCCACACACTCCTGCCCAGATGCGCAACCGGTTGTGGTGCAGTCGACGGGACCGCCGCCGGAACCTGGGTAAAGGAAGCAAATGCCATTTTCGTCATCGCTTCCGATGGAGTCGATCCCACCGGTGTAGGCGAAATACATCGCCGCGCCGGGGTCACTGCTGTGGCCGAGGCCGTAGTAGTGACCACCCTCATGGAGAGCGATGGAGTACGTGTTGACGTTGCTCCCGCTTCCAGCGCCCGTCGTCCATGTGAAGTTCTCACCGTTCATCACCATGTCGGCTTCGACGATGCACTCGCCGCTCCAGCGGGGAGAAGTGACGCCGATGGCGGAAGAGCCGAAGCGCCATCCACCTTCGACCCAGCCGATAAGAGACTGGCCATCGCCGCTGCCCGCGTTTCCGCCGCTACGGCCACCATAGGAGGCCGTGAGGCTGGTGCAGCTTCTCAGCGTCCAGTCCTCCATCCCTCGACGTGTCTCCGCGACCGTGGACTCCTCGCCGATGTCCGGGGAAGTTTGCGTGATGGAATAAGGCACAGCCATGCACCAAGCGGGGCAACTGCTCGAGATACACTCATAGGCGAAAGCCTCTGAGCTCACGTTCACAATGAGGAACGCTGCCAGGAGAGTGAGGCGGTTCATAGCGTTTGCTCAACGTTAGGCCGGAGCGAACCTGCGTGTTGAACTCGCTGAACGAACTGAGAAAGCCCCATGACCATCTCTCCGCCGTGTTCGATGGTCATTTCGTCGTTCCTCCATCGGGCGAAACCCACAGCGTCTGCGTCGCGCATGACCACGCTTGGCATGCCGGGAACGCCACGGAGGACCACGAACTTGCCTTGAACGAGGCCGTAGGTGCGGAAATACTCGCTGAAACCGTCTGGGTCGCGATCGAGGACTACGATGACTTCTTCCCCCGGCCGGTATTGTGGAGTTCCGGCGATACGCATGCCACCTCGGGCGTTCTCGCCGCCAATCTCACGAAGGAGAATCTCGCTTCCACCTTCACCCACAAGCCACTCATCAACCTGCAAGGTTGTGATGGTGGTGTACTCGTAGCCATCTTCACGTAGATTCATTTGAACGCCAGAATGGAGGACTCGCGCACGAACAACACCTTGGGAGTCAACCACCATGTCCTCAATGACAACTTCGACCATGATCGTCGCAAGGGCCGGCACACTAAGCAGTGCCAGCAAGCCCGCCAGGGCAGTTCGTCTCGTCTTCATCGCGTCTCCTCGACGACGCGGCTTAGGTGCGGCTCGCGTCTACTCTAAGGTATCGCGAGAGATGTCGAACGCCAAGGTAGAAGGGCCCTGTATCCAACAGAGCCACCACAACTTTGAAGACATATCCGGCCAAAATGTACGTCATCAGCTGATCGGAGAGCGGCTCTTCAGCGTCGATCGGAAGGCCATTTGCATAGAAGTGCGTGATTAATATCACCGCCGTCGTGTCAACGAGTTGGCTCACCAAGGTGGAGGCGTTGTTTCGCAACCAGAGGTGACGCCCTTTCGTTTTTCGCTTCCAGAAATGGAAGAGCCGTACATCCACGCTCTGGGCCACCAAATACGCAACCATGGAAGCGACAATGCCGCCAAACGCCAGGTTTCGGACTACGAAGAACGCCGGTGCGTCATTTCCTGGAAGAACACCGCCAAGCCAGAGGATGAAACCGACCCAGATGTTGAGTAGGAGTCCCATCCACACCACGTCACTGGCGCGTTTTTCGCCATAAAGTTCGCTGATTAGGTCGGTGCAGAGGAACGTGATCGGATATGGAAGCACGCCTACGGCCAAAGGCATCGGCACTTCCAGGCTTCCAATGCTGAACGAAAGGTCGAGAAAGCGTGTAACGCCGAGGATGTTCAGCATCGCCAGGCTCCCTAGGAACACTCCGCTCAGGATCAAGAAGACGGTCTGGCGCCGCCTCTGTGCGGTGCGCTCATCGAGGGGCTCGAGGCCTTCGAAGGACATCTGCTCGCTGGGAAGGCGCGTCACTCCAGAGTAAGTCCTCGTTTGACGGCCACCCGCTCAATGCCTCGCCAAGTCTGATGCTCTTGACCCGCGCGCCGAGTATCGCCGGTCGCTTCGTAGAGTTCCGGAACGGCGATGCGCAGGCGTTTGGTGTCTTTGCCGTGGGCTTCGAGGCGCTGGCAGAGCTGAGCTGCGTTGACGTCGGCGCTGGCGATGAGCTTGCCGTAGATGAGTTGATCGTCGTTGGGCTTGGGCTCGGACGTCGCCGGATGCGCGAATGCGCGAATGTTCTCGCCAAGAGCGGAGACCAAGGCTTCGAGCTCACCGCTCCCGACGATGGCCACGAAACGCAGCCGCTGTTCGTCGCCTGCTCGGAGCACCTCCAGCACAGGAAAGACCGGCCCTTCAGCGTCATGATCGACAGGGGCCCCATCAAAGAGGACGATATCCCCGTAATCGAGGGGAGTATCCTCAAATGTCGGGCTGGCGACGACACCATGCCCAGGGCTAATCGAAGCGATATGAACCAACTCGAACCCCGTATCCGGGCGCTCAACGAGTCCATATCCGCTTGGACGGCAGCGGACTCGAACACGGCGAGTCGGGACGCCCTCAACGAGGGGCAAGCCACCCTTCCCTAAGGAAATATTCTCGACTCCGAGGTCACGCCAGGCGCCGGCTGCAAGGTCTCCCTCCCCCAGCGCGGTGGCGCTGAGCGCCATGTTCCAAAGCACCGCTTTTGTGGCGCCCATCCGTGAGCGAGCTCGGAGGAACTGGTCGAAGGCGAGCTGCCAGCGGCCTCGCCACTTGTGGCAAACACCGAGGTCGAAGTGCCATCCGCCATGATCGGGTTCCAGCTCGAGGGCCCGCGCGTAGGCCTCAAGCGCGAGGGAATCGCTTTCCGGGCCCATGGCACGAAGGGCGTTAGCTCTGTTTATCTGCAGATAGGCTTCGAGCTCCGGCGGAAAAGAACGTGTGAGAGCGTCCTTCGAAAGCTCCGCGGCGACATGCTCTGGCCCATGATCGCGTGGGGGTGCATCGAGTGGCCGTAATTCGGCCATCGCGTTCAGCGCAGCGAGCACCGCGACCGTGACTTGTCCATCGGATGGAAATGCGGCGGCGATCGCTTCGAGTGTAGTGAGCGTGGCGCCCGTTGGAAAACGCATCGTCACTGCGGCAAACTGCAAAGCAACTTCGCGGTCTCCAAGCCACTCGTCTGCACGAAGGTTCAGCACCTGCCAGGCAGCATCGGAGCCGCCATGGTCGAGGGCCATCTTGAGGTCAGCGGTCCAGGCCTGATTGGCGAGCATAGGCTGGCGTAGCAGGTCGCAGAGGGGCCTGCACGGGGCCCCGGTTGAAAGAGCAGCACCACCGGGGTTCAATTGGTTATCCAAGCGACGTTGGTTGCGGTAGGATCCCGCTGGGGAACTGATTGATACTTGCAGGCGCAGGGCTAACGGACGTAGGGCAACGTCGAGCCATCAACGAAGATGCCTTTTTCTTTGATGATTCGCTCGGACTCTATGTCGTCGCGGACGGCATGGGCGGACATGCCGCCGGGGAAGTCGCGAGCTCGGAAGCCGTCGACACGGTTCACGGCATGGTTCGAAACGGAAACCCTGCTCTTCAACGTCTTCGTGACGGAGAGATGGGCGAGGAAGTCGTTCGTAGCGCGATTCGTGTTTTGGAGAGCGCCGTTCAGGCAGCGACTTACATGGTGTTCGGCTTAGCGCAGGCGGATCCTGACCGACAAGGCATGGGCACGACACTCTCGGCTCTCGCGATCTGCGGACGCTACGGCGTGACAGCGCAGGTCGGCGACAGCCGTATTTACTTGGTACGCGGTGGACGTGCAGCGCAGCTCACCGAGGACCACACCCTCGTCGCTTGGCAGCTCAAGCAAGGAGTTATCACCGAAGAAGAAGCCGCGGTGTCTCCCCACCGAAACGTCATCACGCGCGCCGTTGGAAGCCGTGACTACGTCCAGGTCGACACGCGCTTCTTCGAGGTAAAACCAGGCGATTCTTTCTTGGTCTGCTCCGACGGTCTCCACGGCTACCTCCAGGAACACGAGATCTCGCCCATCATGGACCTTGGTCCGCCGGTCGCGACGGAGCGATTCGTGAGCATGGCCAACGAGCGTGGCGGCAAAGACAACATCACCGCGGTTGTCGTGACTTTGGAGTGAAGCGCCGCCTCGCTCTTTCATTCATGCCGCACCTTTCATCGGCCCTCTGTGTATGGGGTCTCGTATGGGCCTTCGGTTGCGGGAGCGGGACGACCGTGGGTCGACCCCCCCCAACTCCAAGCCCACCCCCTACCTCTCGTCCCGCCGAAACCGCGGCGCCGGAGACCGCTTCAAACGTGGTCGCGACCCTCGGAGACGAGATTCTCCAGCTTGCTGACGCCGAACTTGAATCGCTCCTGCCTGCTTTGTCTCAAGATGGGCGCATTGCGGTGATCGAAACTGAGAGCGACTGCTGCTCTGAGTCCACCCTCCGGCGCGGGGTCATCATTCGCGCGTCGCAACAGTCCAACTGGGTACTCGCAAACCTCGACGACGGCGGCGAGTCACTCGTGGACCCTGCGACCAGCGCAGCCAACCAATCGGCTTTCCTGGCGGAGTTCGAAGGAAGGGCGTTTCGGCCGCTCATCTCGACGTGCGCAGCCGGCGCCGCCTGCGAGCTGGGAACTCAGCGCGGGGTCATCGACCTGGTAGAGACCGAAGATGGGAAGCTGCTTGGACGCTCTGACGACCGTGATGTCGTGAGCTGGCACCTTCCCGAGTTGGAGCTTCCCCGAGCCTGCTGCGCCGGCGGACCTGAAGTCATACCTGAGTGTTTCGTGCGGACCAATCGTTGGGACGTGTGGGCAGCCGGGTCGAAGCTCCTCGTCCGGACCGCCGTAGAATCAGAAACCGACGGCTGCAGCTCGAATGCGAGCTACGAGATCCTCGACGTCGACTGGTAGTGGTAGGCAGACATGAATATCAAACGTCGGAGACGCTGGCGTCTGCCTTCTTCGGCACCCCGAGCATTACCTCTCGGTAGTGGAGGAACAGGCTTTGAACGATGCTCAACGCCGGCACCGCCAGAAGCGCGCCGGCGATTCCAGCGACAGCCTCGCCTGCGAGGAGCGCGAAGATGACAAGCACTGGGTGCACCTTCGCAGAGTCGCCCATGATTTTTGGGTTCAGTAGATTGGCTTCGATCTGGTGGATCACGAAGATCCAAGCCAGTGTAAAAGCGGCCGTCGAGAGACCGCTTTGAAGCGCGATGATCACGGCGGGGACGGTGCTGATGATGGCGCCGAAGATGGGAATCACGCTGAGAAGCGTCGCGATGAGCGTGAGAATCGGCCAGTAGCGAAGGTCGAGAAAGTAGAACCCCACACCGCTGAGAGCGCCATTGACGAGGGCGATGAGAAGTTGGCCGCGAACGACGCCAGCCATCCCCCGGTCGATGCGTAAAACCAGGCGGTCGAAGCTGCGGCGGCGCTTCACCGTCCAAAGCGAGCGAAAGAACGCCAAGATGCGGTCCGAAGTAACGAGCATGTAGGCCGAGAGCATCAACATGATGAAGAACGTGAAGATGCCCTTCACCAACGCCCGGACCACAGACTGCGCGGTCGTCAGAACTGCCGAAGCTGTTGTTCGGGTGTCGCTCGCCATGCTCTCAAGAGCATCGGAAAGCGCCTGGGACAAGTCGCCTTCGTCGCTTGCGTCGATCTCCGAAGCCGTCACGCGATAGCCGTGGCCCATGGGTTCGATGACGAGACCGTGCTCGGGGAGATCTACACGGTAGCCAAGGCCATCTTCGCTTGGGCGCACTTCAATATGCTCACGTACATCGGGCGCCAGAGCGGCGGCGATGACGTCGCCTGGCACCTCTTCGCGCGGCGGACCTCCGAGCTCCGACGGCGCTTCGTCCGTCGAATCGCGCATGGCATCACGCAGCCAGGTTTCGAGCGCCGGAACCCACTCGTCCCGCGCTTGGGCGACCGTTTCTGGCAGCTCACTTGCGAGGAGTTCAACTTCTGCGGCGAGGCGGGGAACACCGACGGCGATAAAACCACCAAGCCCTATCAGAAGCGTCGCGTAGAGCATGACGACGGCGAGCCAGCGAGGAATGGCCTTCCCAAATGGCTTACGCCCCTGAACCCATGCCACGACAGGCGAGAACACGTACGCCACGACGAGAGCGAGGAAGAACGGTAGCAGAACCGCACGTGTTGCCACCAACACGCTGACGACGATGAGCCCCCAGACGGAGAGGAAGAGCGTGCGTCGGCTCGGCTTCGGCAACAGTCGTTTGAGGGTGTCGCTCGAGAGCGAACTCGGGACGGCCTGCGGAGATTCTCGGGTTTCGCTGGGGTCGTCCGGCGTGCTCATGATGCCCGCCGACTCTTAGCAGGGGCGGCAACGAATGACCACACGCAGCAAGCCCAGGTCCTTAAAAGAGAAAAGGCCGGCACCTTGCGGCACCGACCTTCCATCTTTCTTCCCCTCTTCTTATGAAGAGAGGAAGGCGTACACCCTACTCTTCCGAGCTATCGGGAGCTGGGGGAGCGTCGGAAGCAAGAGTTCCGAGCTTGTCCTTGAGCAGGTCGCCCAAAGTTGCTGCCTGACGACCCGCTGGGCCGACACGACGCTTGGTGCTCTCGCGCTCGGCGACGTACTTCATCTTCTCGTCGAGCTCCTTGTTGTCAGCGCCGCGGAGCGACACCGTGATTCGACGATCTTCCTCGTCGAGGTCGATGATCTCAGCCTTGAGGATATCTCCGGCTTTCATGATCTGCGTTGGGTCCACGGTGTTGTCATCGCTGACTTCGCCGCGTGGGATGGTGCCTTCGACACCACGCTCAAGTTCGACCTGAGACTCGTAATCGCTGACGGCGATGACGCGAACCTCGAGAACCGTTCCGACGCCGTAGCGCTCTGGAATGTAGGTCCATGGGTCTTCGAAGAGCTGCTTGATGCCCAGGCTGACCTTCTTCTCTTCATGGTTAATGGAGAGAATGATGGCCTCGACCTCGTCGCCCTTGCGGTAGACGTCGGCGGGGTTGTTGATCTTCTGAGTCCAGCTGAGGTCGGACTTGTGGACCATGCCGTCCACGCCGTCTTCGATGCCGATGAAGACACCGTAGTCGGTGAGGGAGCGGACCTTGCCGCGGATGATGTCGCCTGGATTGTACTTCTGCGTGAAGACTGTCCATGGGTCTGGCTCAAGCTGCTTGAGACCAAGGCTGATGCGCTTGTTCTGGATGTCGATATCCAGAACGACGCTCTCGACCTCGTCGCCCATGTCGAGGACCTTCGAAGGATGCTTTGGCTTCGTCCACGTCATCTCGCTGACGTGAATGAGACCTTCGACACCCTGCTCGAGCTCGACGAACGCGCCGTAATCCGTGATGGACACGACCTTGCCTGTGACCTTGGCACCTGGCTTGTACATGTCCGACGCCGTGTTCCACGGGTCTTCCATCGTCTGCTTGAGGCCAAGAGAAACGCGCTCGTTATCTTCGTTGTACTTGAGGACCTTGACGGTGACTTCGTCGCCGACGTTGAAGATCTCCGAAGGGTGATTGACTCGACCCCAGGACATGTCCGTGATGTGAAGAAGACCGTCGATACCGCCGAGATCGACGAAGGCGCCGTACTCGGTGATGTTCTTGATCGTTCCTGTGACGATTTGGTTCTCTTCGAGGTTCTCGAGTGTCTTTGTCTTGAGACGGTCCCGCTCTTTCTCAAGGAGGACACGACGCGAGAGCACGATGTTGCCGCGCTTCTTGTTAAACTTGATGACCTTGAAGTCGAAGGTCTGTCCAAGAAGCTTGTCGAGGTTTCGCACGGGGCGAAGATCGACCTGCGAGCCAGGAAGGAAGGCTTTGACGCCGCCCTTGATGGTGACGCTGAGGCCGCCCTTTACGCGCTGCGCAATGGTTCCGGAGATGAGCTCGTCGCGTTCGCACGCTTCGCTGATCTCATCCCAGACCTTGAGTTTGTCTGCCTTCTCTTTGGAAAGCATGATGAGGCCGTCGTCGTTCTCTTTGGACTCGACGAGGACATCGACTTCGTCGCCCACGGCGACCGAGGCTTTGCCGGATGCGCCGACGAACTCGCCGATAGGAATGATGCCTTCGGACTTGTATCCGATGTCGACGATGACGACGTCTTTGGCGACCTTGATGACGGTGCCGTTGACAATTTCGCCCTCCTTGAGAGCGTCGAGGCCGGTCGTGAGTGTCTCGAAGAGGTCGGCGAAGCTGCCGAGTTCACCTTCGGGAAGCGTAGGCGTAAGATTTGGCAGGGGTTCTGCAGTTGGAGACGAATCCGTCTCGATTTGTGGTTCGGTCATATTGTCTTTGCGGCCTCGGCTTCACAGCGCGTCCTAGTGAAGTTTTGAAGAGTCCGGCGATGCGTGCATGCACGCGAGTTGAAAAGAGTTTGGGCTTCTTCACCATGAAAAAGACCGGAGGCGGGGACGGCCCGCAGAGAGCGTGTGGGTAGCAGTGGGCCCAAAGCCTGTCAAACGACAAAACCCCTTAGAAAAGGAGCAGCGTAAGAGTCGTGGGTGCTCTCCGAGGATCCGGTGGGTCTGAACAATTCGAGTTTTGCTAAAAGCATTACCCGCGTGCCTGCACTTATTAATCCCTGTCCGGTATCGCACGACCACCTAGGTCGATGTGCAAAAGGCTCTCTGGACTAGGGAATCACGGCTGTCGCATCGCGGATTGAGCCAACTCTGTGATGACGGCCACCACTTCATCAAAGCTCATGTCTGTCGAATCAAGATGAACCGCATCCTCGGCGGGCCTCAAAGGTGCAGCCTCGCGACCCGAATCCCGAGCATCCCGTTCTTGGATGGCAGAGAGTAAGCTCACATAGTCTGCTTCGTGTCCGCGGGCTTGCAGGTCTTTTAGGCGGCGATTGGCCCGAGCTTCCGCGCTCGCTGTCAGGAAGACCTTCACCTCAGCGTCGGGGAAAATCACCGTGCCGATGTCTCGTCCCTCGAGGACCACGCCACCGTTTGCACCCAGTTCCCTCTGAACATCGAGAAGTGCGGCGCGAACTGCGGGGTGACCGCTGACGAGGGATGCGCCGCTTGCGACTTCTGGGTTTCGAAGCTCGTCTTCTCGATCGACACCATCGACTTGCAAACGAGGGCCGCCGGGGGTGGCGGCGAACTCAAGTCTCAGGGTTCGAGCGAACTCGCCCATACGCGCGCCGTCGTCCCATGGAATACCCTCTTCCTGGGCGCGGAGAGCCAGCCCTCGGTAGAGGGCGCCAGTGTCCACGCGAACGAATCCGAGTTTGTCCGCAACGCCTTCGGCGACGGTACTCTTGCCGGCGCCCGCGGGGCCATCGATGGCAACTACGACACGGCTTCGGCTCATGGAAACGACGCTAGCACAAGGCCTCCCCGGAGCACGGATTGAGCATTCCTGAGGCGACGCCCGAGCCAACAATGAGCGTCAACTCACACTGAAAGAGTCGACTCGCGGATGCTCGTCGTGCGCAAAATACACCTGCGGTTCCTTTTAGAACCCTTCCGATTCTGACGATCGCGGGATGTACTTTGGAGAGCGAACTGAAGCTCAGTCGGAGAACTCGATGGTGGCACCGAGCTTCCGAAACACTTCGTCGAAGCCGGGGAAGCTTGTGGCGATGCAGTCAGCGTTCTCCACGATGGTGGTGCCTTCCGCCTGCATCCCGAGAATTGCCGCGGCCATCGCGATACGATGGTCGCCTTCGCTGTCGACCGTCGCTCCATGCAGAGGGTGGCCGCCTTGGATGATCATGCCATCCGGGAGCTCTTCGACGGGAACGCCAAAAGCGTTGAGTACCTTTGACATCACGGCGATGCGGTCGCTCTCTTTGACCCGAAGCTCAGCGGCGTCTCGTATTTCCGTGGTTCCCCGAGCCGATGCCGCCAAGGCGCAAAGCGCTGGGACTTCATCGATCATACGGACCAGCATTTCGCCGCCCACCAGAGAGCCAACAACACCTTCTCCCGAGACATAGAGGTCCGCGATGGGCTCGCCACCAGCACCATCAGCTTTCGGCACTTGCTGAACATTGGCGCGCATTAGACGCAGCAAGTCCAACATCCCTGTTCGGGTTGGGTTGACGCCCACACCCTCGATGATCACTTCGCTGCCTGGAATTGCGAGACCGGCGACGAGGAGAAATGCCGCGCCGGACACGTCCCCTGGAATGTCCCAGTCGAAGCCGTCCCAGCCACCGGCCCAATCTTGAGTAGGGTCGAGGACGACAGCGGACCCAACGGTTTCGAGGGGGCAGCCAAGGGCAAGCATCATGCGCTCGGTGTGATCACGCGACAGAGTTGGTTCTTGAAGAACCGTCGGGCCCGAGGCGTAGAGCCCGCTGAGCAAGAGACTGGACTTCACCTGGGCGCTGGCCACGGGCATGTCGTATTCGATGCCGGCGAGGTGCTCGCCTTCCACCAGCGGTGCGATCGACAGAGGTGCAAAGCACTCTGCTTCTTCTTCAGCGCGGGCTGGAGTTCCAAGCTGGCAGCCAGCAATATGGGCACCGCGCGCACGAAGGGGCGAGACGATCCGCTTCATGGGACGCTTACTCAAGCTTGCGTCACCGACGAGACGCGTGCCGAAGCGCTGGCCCACGAGGAGGCCAGCCAAAAGGCGCATCGTGGTGCCGGAGTTGCCACAGTCGAGTGATCGCTGTGCCATGCGAAGGCCGCGAAGGCCGACGCCATCGATTCGCACCTCGTCGCCCGCTTCTTCGATGCGGACGCCCATCTCTCGAAACGCGGCCAACGTCGCTCGATTGTCTTCACCGCCGGAGAACCCTCGAACGGTGCTTTGGCCACGTGCGAGCGCGCCAAAGATTAGCGTTCGGTGACCAATGGACTTGTCGCCTGGCACGGACGCGCGCCCACGAAGGGCGCCAGAACGCTCAACGACGAGCTTCAAGGTGTCGCTGTTGCTGGCTGAGCCGGCGCGAGGGCATTATTGACGCCCATTTGCAGCAGTCCCATGCCCATCTGAAAGAGACGACGTACATCGGCGTCGGGAATCTCAATGCTGACGGAGGCAGCACCCGCTTCACTGCTGATGGCGATGGCCTCCACAAGGCTACGAAGACCAAAGGCGCTGAGCATTGGCTGCTGGAGTGCCATCTGCCGGAGCTCGTTCAGCTTTGCTTCGATCGTCTGAGCCGTCGCAGCATCGGTGGTCATCGCCGAGCCCCGGAGACGAACGCCGTTCATGGCGTCCGCGCTGAAAGCACCGCCGCGAACCTGCGCCGCGA
>JBLHKB010000176.1:0-11901 GCA_047619315.1 Polyangiales bacterium | reverse complement strand
GAAGTGTCTTGAGACACGTTCATGGACCAGTACCGCACCGAGCACGCCGTAGCCGGCCGTCAGCGCCTTGCCACATGTGATGAGATCAGGCGTCGCGTCAAAGTGCTCTAGCGCGAAGAATTTGCCCGTCCGCCCAAAGCCCACCAGCACTTCATCCGCCACCCAGAGCGCGCCGTGTTCATCGCACGCCTTACGCACCGCCGGGTAATACTCGTCCGGCGGAATCAGCACGCCGTTGGCGCCCACGATCGGTTCAAGAAAAACCGCCGCCACGTTTTCTTCCAGGGAAAGTGTCCGCGGGATCGCCGTTCCATTCGGAAGTGCGCCAGCATCCTGATCCAGGTCCGTCACGTGCACCGTGCCTACAAGTCCAGGCTCCACCGCCGTTCGCCGCCAGTCGCCGGTCATGCTCACGGCGCCCATCGAAGAGCCGTGGTAGCTGCGGTAGCGCGACACCACCTTGTACCGCCCCGTGACCAATCGCGCGATCTTCAACGCATGTTCGTTGGCGTCGCTACCGCCAAGGCAGAAGAACACACGATCATAGCCGGCCGGCGCTTTTGCCAGGAGCGCTTTCGCGAGCGCTGTCTTCTCGGGATACACCGCGCTCGGCACCGACACACAAAGGCGCTCCGCCTGCGCTTTGATGGCGTCGATGATCCGTCGCTCTCCGTGGCCGGCGTTCATCTGATAGATGAGCCCGCCGAGATCGAGCACGCGGCCCTCAGGCGTTTCAAAGTACGCCCCTTCGCCGCCCGTGATCTCGATGGGCTTCGCACCCAGCTGGGACTGCCAGGTAAAAAAGAAAGGGTGCGTCATGGTCTGTAGCGTATTCAACACGACCCCGCGGGGCGACTGAAAAGGACCTGGCTGGACACTCTTGTCGCGACCACCCATCCTCTCGACGAATGGACCAACTCGTGATCGTCGGCACCTTTGTTTTCTTTTTGGTAGCCTTCACCGCCATCGGTGCTCTGGCGGGGCGCATAAAGAAGGAGTCGTCCGAGGACTATCTCGTCGCCAGCCGGAACGTCAGCCCTTGGCTCATCGCTCTCAGCGCCGTCTCCACCAACAACAGCGGCTATATGTTCATTGGCCTCATCGGCTTCACGTGGCGGTCCGGCGTCGAAGCGGTTTGGATCACCTTCGGTTGGATCCTAGGTGATCTCGTTACCTGGTTTTGGGTCCACCGTCGTGTTCGCGCCCAAAGCGAAGCCGTGGGCGCAGCGTCGTTTCCAGCGCTCCTCGCCACCGACGCGCGCGGCGGTAAAGCGAAGGTCTCCCGACCCATCGCCATCGCCACGGGGCTCCTGACGCTCTTCTTTCTTGGAGGCTACGCCGCGGCCCAACTTAAGGCCGGCAGCACCACGCTTCACGCGCTCTTCGATTGGCCCATGTGGGCGGGCTCTGTCCTCGGTATTGTCATCGTCAGCGTTTATTGCTTCAGCGGAGGAATCCGCGCGTCCATTTGGACCGATGCCGCGCAGTCCATCGTCATGTTCGTCGCCATGGCGCTCCTCGTCGCCGCCTGTATGGTCGAGGCTGGTGGTTTCGGCGCGCTCATGGAGTCTCTCCGTGCCATCGATCCAGCTCTCGTGGACCCGATCCCCGAGGGCCTACTCTTCGGCGTTGGTCTCTACGCCCTTGGTTTTGTATTCGCTGGCGTCGCGACGATCGGTCAGCCGCACATCCTCGTGCGCTTTATGGCCATCGACGCCACAGAATCCATTAAAAAAGCCAGGACCATCTACTTTACTTGGTACACGCTCTTTAGCCTCGCGGCGATGCTCGTGGGGCTCTACTCACGCGTTCTGCTTCCCGATCTTGGCGCCGGTCTGACTGGCGACGAGCTCGCCACCGCCACTGAAGGTGCGCTCCCAGAACTCAGCCTTGCGATGCTCCCGTCACTTCTCGTCGGAGTTATTCTCGCGGGCCTCTTCAGCGCCGCGATGAGCACTGCGGACTCGCAAATCCTCTCCTGCTCCGCGGCGATCACCCAGGATATCTTTCCAAGGCTAGGGAAGAACTACACGGCGGGAAAGATCGCGACCCTCGTCGTCGCGGGCCTTGCCCTAGTCATCGCCCTCACGGCGACCTCGGGGGTCTTCTCGATGGTGCTCATCGCCTGGTCCGTCCTCGGCGCGACTCTGGGTCCTATCCTCCTCGTGCGCCTCGCCAAGCGACCTCTCCCCGATTGGTTAGCGTTCGTCATGATGCTCTCCGGACTCCTCACCGTCGTCGCCTGGGGCGAATCCCCGTACAGCGATTCGGTTTTTAAGGCGCTACCCGGAATGCTCGTGCCGAGCCTTCTCTACGTCCTGGCGTCCGTCACGCTTCTGCGCGAAAAGAACGACGCCGTGCAGGGCTAGGACCTTAGGTCGCGGCTCATATGCCAAGCACGCAGCACTTCAAACTCGTCGGCGTCACCCAGGACCGAGCCTGCTCTAAACACGATCACTACGCTCGTCGAAGCTTGCCAAAGAAGAACTTCGTCGTCGCGAATATCGTCGAATCCGCTTGCCCGTCGAGCGTCGGTTTCCACATCGCCCAGCACGCAAAGCGGCGACTCTCCGACATGTTCAAGGGCGCTCTTCACACTGCCAAACACTGCAACGCTTGAGCGCTTTCCCACAAGCCGTGCGAAGTACTCCAGCGCTTCGACGGTCTCCGGCAACATCCCCGCGCTCATCGCCTGAGGCCGCAAAAAAGCCCCGCTGTATCGTCCTTCTTCGAGAGCCTTCAGCCAGCTCTTCGAAACACCGGACACGTCGCCTTTCGGCAAACGCGCGATCAACCCGACGGGCATACGATAGTACATCGCTTCGCCATCGCCGCCGTACTGTCCCGCGTAGCTCGCCACGGTGTACGCACCGAGCCGCTGATTCACGCGCTGCATGGCGCCGGTGGCACCGGTCCGATTCCGTCCGCTCATGAATCGATAGCGTGGTGTTCCATCACTCTTGGTCATCTCTTGCGCCGCTCGAATGACTTCTTGTTTGAGTCCAAGTCCAAGGCCACGTCCATGCATGGTCGGGTCAAGTGTCGTGGACACCGCGTAGACGGTGTTGCGTTCGCTTCGAAATACGTCTTGATCAGGCCCGTCGGCGTCCACCATCTCAAGGGGAATCGCGAGACTAAAACCGACCAGCTCCCACTCGCCGTCTTGCTGAGCCTCCGCCACGCTTGCGATGCCATCGGCTTCGTCGAACGCGATGCGCAGCTTCTTTGGCGTGTCGCGTCGGGCGGGCTCAAAGATCCTCGCCTCCAGCGCCATGAGTTTTGGTAGCAAGGCGTCCACTTCATCCGCGCTTGAAGTTCGCACGCGAATCCGCGACTTGAGCAGCTGAGCTTTTGGGGCTGCCTCTACGGTCACGTCGCGTCCGACCTCTTGAAACTTGAGCACTCGTCGAATGACATCAAAGGCCAGCTCGATCGTTCGGAGTCGACCTGCGTACGACGTGTTGAGCCGAATGACCGCCTCATTCTGTTCGAGCCTGAGCCCGAGGAGTTCACACCCTTGGCGAAGCTGGCGCGCCGCCCCGGATGACTCAAGCGTCAGGGTGATGCTCTTCGCCTCCGCCTCGGCGTGTTGCACGCAGGCGAAGCGCCCAGCGAGTGCGTTCCCCAGTTTGATCAGCTCACCGGCGTCGAGGGGCCGACTTTTTCTAGGATATTCCGCGCGCGGAACCCCATGAAGAAGGTGCTCGTCCAACTCACCCTCATCGAACGCCCGCCGCAACGCATGCGGTGCGGGAGCCAAGCTGTGACCTGAGAGGTCCAGCGTGACCCGTCCATCGATTTGAACGCACCAAGCGCCAAGTCCCGCCATTGCATCGCGAAAAGCGACCTTTTCACGGAATCCCAGGGCTTCCAGACGCGCTTCTAGGGAGTTCGGTGCCGTAAGTTCAGCAAAACGTCCTCGCCGCGGCTGTACATCGAATGGGACCGCTGTGTGTTTGGGCTCGGTGCGCACGCGGAGGCCATACCTGCTCCCCCGTCCGAGGGAAAGAGGGCTTTTACCACGTGATGTCCCACATCAGCTTACGTGTGTTCCAGCGCCCCTATGATCCATAGGTGGTTCAGACCTGCTATCCTAATCTCGTGGGATCCGCTCTCGACGCCTTCGGGCCACCAACGATGGGAAGGTATGAACTTCTTTTCCGCATCGCTGCGGGCGGGATGGCCGAGGTTTTTGCTGCGCGCGTAAAGGGCGAGGCAGGCTTCGAGAAGCTTGTCGCGGTCAAGCGCATGCTCCCCACGCTGGCGGATGACGAAGAGTTCGTCACCATGTTCCTCGATGAGGCCAGACTCGCGGCCAATATTTCGAGCCCCTACGTCGTTCAGACACTCGATTTGGGTCGCGACGGCGACGGCGCGCTCTTTATCGCGATGGAGCTCATCGTCGGCGTCACCTTGAGTCGCATCATGAAAGAGGCGTCGAAAGTACGCCGAGCAGTTCCAGTGCCGATGGCCATTGAGCTCCTCGCTCAGACCGCGGAAGGCCTCCACGCCGCCCACGTGGCCACGACGCCCATCGGCCAAGCTCTCGACATTATTCACCGTGATGTCAGCCCACAGAACATTCTTGTCGGTGTCGATGGACGCGCTCGCCTTACCGATTTTGGGGTAGCGCGGGCGGTGCTCCGTTCGACGAAGACCGACGCGGGTCGCATCAAAGGGAAGTTCGCGTACTGCGCGCCTGAGCAGCTTCGTTCCGAGTACATCGACCAGCGCGCGGACATTTTCTCCCTTGGTGTTGTCTCCTGGGAGGCGCTGGCTGGACAGCGCTTATTCGTCGCGGACCATCCTCTGGCGACCATGGAACGCGTCACCACTATGCCGGTGCTTCCATTGCACCAGGTTCGCGCGAAGGTCCCAGAGGGCGTGTCCGCTGTCATCGACAAAGCGCTACAGCGCGATCCCAACGGACGCCAGAACACTGCCCGTGAGTTTGCCCAAGAGCTTCGAAGTGCTGCCATCGACGCTGGACTGCAGCTGCCTGTTCAGTCGGATATCAGCCGGTTCGTGAAGGCCGCGGGCGGCGCACCCTTGAAAAAGATGCGCTCCAACATTCAGGAGGCCCTCGCCGGTGGTCCCAGTGACGTTGGACGCCTTGATGAGCCGTCGATGATTTCATCGACGGGCACCGCCGACACCGATCTGGGCGATGGCGTTCGAAGCCTCAGCGAAGAAGAACCGGATGCGTCCGGCATCGCACGCATACCCGGTAGCTTGATCCCTCAAGCCGTCGTGCCAGCGGCGAAATCGAACGCGAAGTACTACGCAGTCTCTGCGGCCGCCGTCCTGATTTGTGTCGCTCTTGGTGCCGGATTCGCGTTGGGTGGTGCGGGGGAGCAGGACCCAGCGCTCGTGAGCACGCCACTGCCGCCGGAGAATTCCAATGAAGCGATGATCGGCGGTCCCATCGAAGTGACCATCCCCGAAGTCGCGATTCCCGAAGAAGTCGTCGCGGTGGACCCGGAAGTAGAAGCGCTCGACGAAGAGATCATCGAAGCGGCGCCAGCTCGTCGCCGTCGCTGGCGACGACGGGCGACGCCAATGAACACGATTCGCATGACCGAGACGGCGACGACCAACACGACTCGAATGAGCGAGCCTCGAGTCACGGCGCCTCGAATGACTGAGCCGGTGGTGGAAGCCGCCCCGCGCATGAACGGGCCCCTTGTCGGAATCGATGCCTTCGACCGCGAACTCGGGAACTGAACTCCTCAGACGCGGCGCTCGGCAAGCGTCGCTTCTCTACGGCGCGGTGGGCACCATCGAAGTTCGTTCAAGCTCTTCAAGGACGTCGTCCAGCTGCTCAACCTTCTCGATGAACGCCACCGCCACTTTGTGTCGCCAGAGCCCTTCAGCGTCCGCGTCGTTTGGCTCCACACGAACGATGGTGCCCTGGATGACGCGTTCTTTGTCGTCGTTCGGCACGGCAAGAGTGACCTCAACGCTCGACCCGACTTTTAACTCGGCGGCCGCGACGACCAAGACGCCGCTCGCCGAAACATCGCGCGTGATCGACAGGACAACATCGCCATCGGCCTCCATGCGGATGGGAAACCAAACGGCGTAACGTGTGGCGCGCGGCTTCTGGGTGTCGCTCACCTGCTCGTCGCTCACCTGCTCGTCGCTCACTTGCTTAGGCCGATCGCCTTCAGTCGCTCGAGGAGAAATTCCTCGTTGTTGATCGGTGGGTACTTGGCCGTTTCGCCTTCGGGAATGCAGCTCTCCAGAACTTCGAGGTCCACGTCCAAGTGAGGATGAACAAAGAAGGGCATCGAGTAACGTGGGCGGGGATCACCCTTTGGGTTCACGACGCGGTGCGTGGTCGCGGGGATCATATTGTTGGTGATGCGGCTCATCATGTCGCCGGTGTCCACGATGATCTGTCCGGGGATCGCATGAATCGGTAGCCACTCGCCTTCGCGCGTGAGCATCTCAAGGCCCGACTCATCCGCCGGCGCCAAGAGCGTCATGAGGTTGATGTCTTCGTGGGCTGCAGCACGCATCACGCCGGGCTCATCGAAACCGTCGCACACCGGGTAGTGAATCACGCGCAAGATCGTGTTGCCGTTGGCGACCATCGACGGGAAAAAGCTGTCGCTCTGCCCAAGATAGGTGCCAAACGCCGACAAGATCACATCGGCCACGCGATCGAGTTCGCCGAACACGGAAAGCGACGCGCTCTTCACGACGTCCTGACCTTCAGGCCAAACATTCTCTGGAAGCCGCGAGCTCATCGGGTCCTCGCCGCCAAGCTCTCGTCCGACATGAAAGAACTCTTTCAGGTCGGGCTTCTCGCTGTCCATTGCGTGTTCGACGCCAAATGACGTGTACCCGCGACGACGGCCGGTCTCCACGCGCTCCGCTTTCTTCTTCTCGGCCTCATCAGCTCCAAAGAAACCGCGATACGCATCGTAAGTCGCGTCAAATAGAGATTGGTCGATGCCATGATTTTCGATCGCGACAAAACCGAGCGCTTTCAACGAGTTGCCGATAGCGCTCACGAATGAATCGCGCTTCTCGGGGTCCTCGTAATGACTCAGATCCACGACGGGAATAGATTGCTCCAAAACGTCTCCTTACCCATCTTTTACCACACCCAGAGCCGCTTGTTGCCCGCAACATGCGATCTAGCGGCCATGAGTGTATCCTGCGGGTTGTGGTGGACGTTTCAGCCGGAATGCGATGTTTACGTTTTCTTGGGGGAGTGCTTTTCCTGACCCTTGGAAGCTGTGGCGCAGAGGAGTCGAGCCACCAGCTCCGTGTCGACCTAGTCACGGACTTCCTTCCCGGGAGTGAGTTCGATGCGGTGCGTGTGTCGATTGGAGACGGCGACATCCGAGAGAACGTCGACCACGTCGTCGATCCCTCTCGTGACTACGTCCGAGGCGTCGCCCTTGGAGACATTCGCGTTCAGGCCACCGAACAGGCGATCGAGGTCGACCTTTTTCAGGACGGTGTCCTCATTATCGCTCGCCAAGTCTCGGTCATCGTCCAATCCGCCGTGACCATCGCGACGGTGGTCATCACACGTGACTGCCGTGGTGTCATGTGTCCGGGCGCCGGGGACAATCCACTTTTGGCCAGTTGCCTCGGCGGACAGTGCGCGGACCCGCGATGCACCGTCGAGACCCCGGAGTTTTGCCCCGTCGGCACTTGTTTCGCAGCCGCTGATTGCGCTGCACACGCGTGCGCGCAAACAACCTGTCTGACCGGCGCTTGTCTTTACAGCCCCGACGACGGCGTGTGTGCTCCTGGTCAACGATGTGACCTCGATCAGGACTGCGTCGATGGTGAATTTGACGCCGGTACACCTGATGTCGGGCCACCTGACGCGGGAATGTCGGACGTCCGCTTCCCAGATGTGTCCTCGCCGGATGTGCCCGTTCCGGACGCGGGGCCGGACATCCCAGATGTTCCTACCCCCGACGTATTTGATGCCGGTCCTGCGCCGGGCTGCATGGGCCCTGACCCCGATACACTCTTTCTGTACGACTTCCTCAGCTTCTCGGACTTGGTCAGCCGCCACCTTGGGAGTGCTCGCGACGGAGCTGGGAGCATGAATGGGGACTCACCGTGCGGCCAGGTCCTGATAACGCCGGGCCCGCTGGAGAGTCGTTTTGTGGTGCCAGACCAGGCGTCCTTCCATGTCGCCGAAGGGTCCCTCGATTTCTGGGCTCGTCGACCCGCCGCCTCCGGTGACACCGTGGGCGTCGTTTCAAGAGACGAAATGTCAATCACCACGGAGGGTCAGCTCACTCTCTTCTTTTCGCAAGACGAACGATTCGTCCTACGTGGGCAAGTCAACAACAGCGTCAGCGTGTTGCTCTGCTCGAGCGATCCGATTCCTCTCGAAGAGTGGATGCGTATAGGCATCAACTGGGGCCCTGGTGGCCTGGAACTTTACCTAGACGGTATGCTTCAGACGGGCGGAGGCACAGTGCGTATCTTCGACGCTGTTGACGCCACGTGCAGCTCAAGCACGATTCCTTTTTCCATAGCTGCGACTCAGGACCCCTTCGTTCTTGGCGCCAGCTCGCATCTTAGCGATACCGAAAGCGATGAGCCCGCCGCCTTCCCCGGTCCGGGCTGGCAGTACGACCACTTCCGCCTCAGCCGCGTTCGGCGCGACTACGCGATGGAGCTCTAAGGTTGTGCGCAGTCACCCCTGGCCATCAAAATCGCGTCGGCATTCATTGGAGTGAGGGTGTCGACCTTCCCCTCAGAGCACCCGCTCGACGTTGGCGTTTCGATCACTTTCGGCTAAGTCCGGCTCGTTGCCGTCAAGCGAGCCCCCAGTTCACGTTTTAGCGGTCCTATAAGATAAGTCTATGCCACGTACATTCCTCGTCTTCGCGATCTTCACACTGGCTGCGTGCGATTGTGCGTCCGCCCAATCCGGTATCCGCACCGACGGCGGAAACGGAAGTGACTCCGAGGTTGCTAACGATTCTGCCGCTCGTGATTCCGCCCGTGGCGATGCCGGCGGTTCCGAGGCAATCTGCGACAACGGTCTCGACGACGACGACGATGGCCGCGTCGACGAAGGCTGCTTTTGTTTACCAGGCGACATGCAGCAGTGCTACCGAGGCGACCGAAGTGAGGCTGGCATTGGCCAGTGCGTTTGGGGAACCCAGCGGTGCGAGACGGACTTCGAGTTCAGCGAATGGGGCGAGTGTGTTGGCGACGGCGCGCCCGGCGAGCGAGTGTGTGATGGCATCGACAACAACTGCGACCGGATCCCCGACGAAAACTGCGCTTGTAGAGTGAACGAAATCCGTGACTGCTACATCGGCCCCGCAGACACGCTCGGCGTAGGCATTTGCGTGAACGGCTTTGAGCGTTGCGTCGACCCAGGGACCGGGCCCGCCTGGGAGGGTTGTGGTGGTTCCATTCTGCCGGAAGCCGAAGACTGCGACGGCGGGGACGAAGACTGCGATGGCCGCATCGACGAAGACTGTAGTTGCACTTCGGGTGAACGCCGTGATTGCTACGGTGGCGCACCAGGCACAGAAGGAAGAGGGCTTTGCGCCAGCGGTCGCCAGGAGTGCGACGGAGACGCGTGGGGCGAGTGCTCCGGCGACACGATCCCTGTCGCGGAAATCTGCGATGGTGGGCGTGACGAAGACTGCGACGGCGATATCGACTGCGACGACGACGACTGCGACTGCTGCACAGGCTTCACGGAAACGGTCCCCGTCATTCCCGCGGAAGCAGAGGTCTTCTTCGTTGTCGACCGAAGCGGGAGCATGCAGTGGCCTGCCGTCGGCACGTCCAGCTCCCGTTGGTCCGAGCTTGAAGATGCAATGGCGACGGTCTTACCGATGATTTCCGAGACGCCGATGGGGCTCCTCACCTTTCCCGAGATGAACGGTACAGATGAGCGCCTCTTCTGCGGTGTCGCAGGTGGCCCTGACGTCAACATTGGCGCTGGAAACGCGTCGACCATCCGTTCACGCCTTTCTACCGCTGCCCCACGTGCGGGGGATACGCCAACGCCAGATGCCATCGGTACCGCCGAAGCGTATCTCGGAGGTCGTTCCACCTCGCGAACACCCTTTGTCATCCTCGCCACCGACGGCCTGCCGGAGCCCAACTGTGACGCCACGGTTCCAGCCACAGTCAGCGCCCTCAACGGCCTGCGCTCGCGGGAGGGCATCGATACTTTCGTTATCGGCTTTGTCGGCCCTACGCGCTCCGGTGACACCTCTGGCATCCCAGCCCTTCGTAGCGCTCTCAATCAGTTTGCCGACGCTGGCGGCCGGCCTCGCTCCGGCGCCCAGCGCTACTACGAGGCCGTCGACGGCGCTGCACTCACCAGTGCGCTTCGCTCGATTCTCGGTGCCGCCACGGAATGTCGCTTCACCTTCCCGAGCATTCCTCCCGCCGGCGCCGTCGTCCGCCAAGACAGCACCCCTGTCCCAGCATCTGGCTACACCCTGCGCGGCCGTCTCCTCGAATTCACGGGCACATATTGCACGCGTATTCGCGAAGGCCTCGTGACCAGCGTCAACATTCGCCAAGACTGCTGACTCGCGCCGTCGACCTGGCAGTACTGCCAGGTTAGTCGACGAAATCTGTCGAACGAGCGCCGCGCGAATCGGCTATGTTCGCCTCCGATGGAACGCCTCGAACGGCTGCTGGATCTAGTTCACGTGCTGCAGTCCGCGCGCGAACCCGTACCACTTTCGACTCTCAAGGAGGTCTTCCCGGACTATGCCGAAGGCAGCGACGATGCGGTTCGCCGCAAGTTCGAACGCGACAAAGCCGAGCTCGCGCGAATCGGTCTCGTCGTTCGCTACCAAGACGACGAAGACGGCGGCACAGGGTACAGCCTTGATATCGACGCGAGCTATCTCCCTGACTTCGTCATGGATGAGAGCGAGCGTGCGCTTCTCTCTACGGCTGCTCGGGCGGCGCTGGCGGACCCAGGCTTTCCGCATCGCGCCTCGCTCCGCCTTGCCCTGGCAAAACTGGGTGCCGAACCGAGCGACGCGACGAGTGGCGTGACGATCTCTCATGGTGCGTCGCGCTCTGGTGCAGCTGCGAGTGTTGAGGCTTTGGGCGAAGCGCTCGCGGCTCGTAAACGCGTGTTTCTTCGTCACCGAAAGCCCGGCGCCAAACCCACGGAGCGCGAAGTTGATCCCTACGGTCTCTTCCTGAAAGCTGGCGCCTGGTATCTCGTCGGACTCGACCACCTCAGCGGCGAGCAGCGTATCTTTGAGCTCCGCCGCGTCGAAGAGCTCACGATCAACACAAAGAAACCGGGCACGCCCGACTTCAAAGTACCCGATGATTTCGAACTTGAGCCGCTCCTTTCGGTGTCCCCACTACGGTTTCGCGTCCACGAGCCTGTTCGAGTCGCCATTCGCGTGGACGCTGAAATTGCCTTTCTGATGAAAGACTGGGGCGACGCAAACGACGGCGTCTTCGAGTTTGAAACTTCAAACCTCCCGCACATCATCGACCAAGTGCTTTCTCTCGGCCGCCGCGCCGAATTGCTCTCCCCACCGAGCGCCCGACAGCGCGTCATCGATGCCCTAAAGGCGGTGCTTCGAACCCACGGCGCGCTCATCGAGGCCACACCATGAGCAAGCTGCCTGAGGACCTCACTCGCTTTCTTTTTCTCGTGCCTTATGTGGCTGCGCGTCGCGATGGGGTTCCCGCCGACGAACTCGCTGAGATGCTCTCGATTACGCCCACGGAGCTTGGCCGGCTGCTCGACCGCGTCGCGATGGTCGGCGCCCCGGACGGTGGCCCCGACGAGATGGTGGAGGTCTACCTTGAGGGAGGTCGCGTCTTCGTTGCTCTCTCTCAACGCTTTACGCGACCACCGCGTTTCAGCGTGGAAGAAATGGCGGCGCTCCTTCTTGCGCTGGCGCCGCT
>JBLHKB010000175.1:0-11935 GCA_047619315.1 Polyangiales bacterium | reverse complement strand
GGCGCGAGAACCTTGGGCACGCGGTAGGCGACGTGAGCGCAGACGACCCCCCCGTAGCGATGATCTACAGGGACCCGCTGGAGACACTCCCGCTTGACATCGCCGACTGCAATGGCGGCACTGTGGACTGCCTTCACCTGCCAAACTTCGCCGATGAGCTCTGCGCTGCGTACGCCGCCGCTGGCATCGGTGAACGCTGCTCAGCCACCTACTCCGCCGATGAAGCAGAGTTCTATTCTCCGGCGCTGCCCTTGCTTCGTGCCTGGCTCGCCCCCTGATCTCATCGACGACGTTTGTCCGCTCCGTGGTAGCTTCGTAGAATGGACGAAGGCAAGGCGGCGGGCGTCGAGACCGAGGTGGCGCACCAGAGACTGCCGCCAAGCTGGGATGTGGCGAAGCTTCACCTCCGCCTCAGCGACGGGTCGGACCGGAGCGTTGAGCTGACGCAGCAAATCACCCTCGGGAGCGCTGAGGCTGCGGACATTTGTCTCTCGCACCCGACGGTATCTCGCCTGCACGCTCGCATTGAGCCTCGGGGCGATGGGCCTTGGATCGTCGATATTGCAAGCACCAACGGGGTCTGTGTTGATGGAGTCCGGGTGGGATCGGCCAAACTCCACGGTGGAGCCATCATTCGGCTCGGAGACCTGGAGGTGCACGTCCTTGAGTCCACGGCGGCGAAGGTGGATCTCTGGCCGGCGGAACGCTTCGGACCGCTCCTTGGTCGAAGCGAGCCTATGCGAGCTCTCTTTGAGTACATACAAAAAGTCGCCGCCAGCGACGCCGCCGTTCTCATTCAGGGCGAAACCGGCACGGGAAAGGACGTGGTTGCAAACGCAATCCACGACAACTCGCCTCGCCGTTCGGGGCCATTCGTCGTGTTCGACTGCGGCTCCGTGCCCGAGCCACTCTTCGAATCCGAACTTTTCGGACACGTCCGTGGCGCCTTCACGGGGGCTGATCGAAACCGAGCGGGTGCGCTGGAGAGTGCGGAGGGCGGCACCCTCTTCCTCGACGAGGTGGGCGAGCTGCCGGCGGCGGTGCAGCCTAAACTGCTGCGCATGCTCGAAACAAGAACCTACCGACGGGTTGGCGAATCACGCTACCGCGAAGCGAACGTTCGGGTGGTCGCTGCGACCCATCGAGACATCAGCCGGATGGCCGCCGATGGCTCGTTCCGCGAGGACCTCTACTTTCGCCTCATGGTCCTGCCGGTCTACGTCCCGCCCCTGCGCGAACGTTTGGTCGACCTGCCCTTGCTTGCGCAGCACTTTGCCGGCGAGCGGGAGTTTCCCGCAGGGACTCTTCAAGCCGCTGCGGGGCGAAGCTGGCCGGGGAACGTTCGAGAGCTGCGGACCTTTGTGGAGCGAGCACTCGTCATCGGTCCAGATGCGCAGATTCCAGGCCTCGTGACCCCGGTCGCGACGGACTCTGTGGCGGCTGATTCTACGGGGACCGTCGACTTGGATTCGCCTCTGCGACAAGCCAAGGATCTGGCGGCCCTTCGCGTGGAGCGGGCCTATTTGGCCGGCTGGATCGAACGCACGGGTCGGAACGTCACCGCCATCGCCGGCGAAATTGGATTGGATCGTACGTACGTTCACCGGCTCCTCAAAAAGCACGAGCTCTGACGGACGGGGCTCGCTCCACCAACACGAAGACTTTGTCCGATTCCTCCAGGCTCTGCGTCTGCGAATTACCGAGTGAGCCGCTGGCAGTCACGGCCAGCGGCGACCATCAGCGTTCGTTGTTCAGGCGGGTCGCCCAGGAGCGTCACCAGCACACGGCCAGCCGGCACCTGCAGGGTGCGCGGACCTTCGATGACATCCGCTCCAATGCGAGCGCGTACGCCGAGGCCCAGCCGGATGCACCCCGGTTCCGCCGCGCTTGGCTCGTCGGCCACGGCAGGTTCAATGGGGGCGGTCATCGTGCTAGCGGGTGTGCGGCGCGGGTTCATTCGTGTCCGCGGGGCCTGAATCGCCTCCGGTTGCTCGTCAACGCCCGATTCAGAGTCCTCCGGTGCGCTCTCCGAGTCGCCTTGGTCTTCGTCTCCATCGAGCGAGACCGGCACATGAACTGGTGTGCTTGAGGGCGCGGCGACAGGAAGCGCGGAGCTTTCGCCTTGGGTGTTAAACGCCGGCGCAGCGTCGAGCGTTTCGGCGTCGGTCTCCGTCCCGCTGAATACCACCGCGCCTACGCCGAGTACGGCGAGGAGACTCGCGCCAGCGATGGCAAGCATAAGGGCTGGGCGCCTCCCCGTCGGCAGCGGGGGCCGTTCGTCTCGAGTCTCCTCTGAACGGTCCGGTCGGTCTGGACGGTCTGGAGTCGCCGCAGACTGGTTGGGTTGAGACGAAGCGGAAGTTGTGCGTTTCGCGGACGTCGCCAGAGCGAGCTTCAGGCGTCGACTCGATGTGGTCTTCTCCTCCGGAAACAGTTCGTTCACCCACGTTTCCCGTCGCCGCCGGTCCCAAAGAGGTTCCCGGAGCGCGTTTCGCAGTGATGCGGCCAACTCACTCATGGAGCCGCATCGAGCCTCGGGATCGACCGCCAGCGCGCTCTGCACCACCAGGTCGAGCGCTGCGGGGACCGCGTCGTTGATGTGGGAAGGCGGTGTGAACTGAGCCCTTAGGACCGCATCCATCGTCTCGGCCTGGGTCGCACGGCGAAAGAGTCGCCGGCCCGCCAGAAGCTCCCACAGCACCACACCGAGGCTCCATACGTCCGCCCGCCGATCCACCTTCTTACCGCGCATCTGCTCGGGGGCCATGTAGGCGAACTTGCCCTTTACCTGGCCCGTCTCCGTTTCGTGGACCTTGTCGCGCGCGCTCGCGATCCCGAAGTCCACCACTTTCACCACACCGTCAAAGGTCAGGAAAAGGTTTTGCGGAGAGATGTCTCGATGGACGACGTCCATCGACTTACCGTCGTCGGCGATCAACTCATGCGCGGCGTGCAAGCCATCGGCCGCTTCCGCGACAAGGGAACAGACCCCCGCCAGGATCGCAGCGTCGGCTCCCCCATCGCTCAGCCTTCGGGGGAGCATAGAAAGCGGTACGCCAGCGAGGTACTCCATGGCGATGAAGGGAGTCCCGTCCACGTTCCCGTAGTCGAACACCTGACAAACGTTCGGATGATCGATCCGGGCAGCAATGCGCGCTTCGTCGAGGAACATCTCAACGAACGCCTCCACTTTGGCCAGGTGGGGATGCACGCGCTTGATGGCGCACGTGCGCGCGAAGTCGCCGTCGCCACGTCGGACCGCCAGCCACACGCTTGCCATGCCGCCTGAAGCGAGCTCCCTGCAGAGTTCGAAGGGGCCAAAAGCGGTGGGCGTGGCGGACTCGGTCACGTCGGGCACCACCCTAACACCTTGGGTCACCGCCGGGAATGTCCCTGCGGAGCAGAATGGGCGCCCCGGAAGAGTCAGGGACGAACGACGTTAGCCGATGGCGTCGGCGGCCACGTTGATGCGTTCCGGAACATCTCGCAGTCGAACTGGGCCAACGCGCCTGATCCGCCACTCTCCCTTGAGAGGCTGGAGACACACCCGGACGGTCGAGTGCAAATACGTTTCAAGAGTGCGCGGAAAGACGGCACCCGTACTGATCGACCCCTGACTGCTCCAACGTCTTCGCCGTCGACATCATGACCCGCCCTCACTGCCAGGGCGCCATGCGCCCGAAGTCCATCGCCACCGAGGCGAGCAAAATACACGCCGTCCAGCATCGCCTCGCGGGCGTGACCGCCGCCGCCGCCTTGCACAACCAGACAAAAATGTCTGTTTTTCGCAACAAAATGGCCGCCGCAGTCTCTAAATCGGCGTTTCGAATCCACCAACCATGAAATTGCAATGCAATTTATCGTGCGGTTTCAACCAACCAGCTGCCGATATTCTGCCACAAGGAGCGGTGGGTAGCCTCGTCCTAATTCATCATTCTCATCGCACCATATCGATAACTCACGCTTATCAATATGACCATAACTCGTAACGTGCGGGTACGAACCACCGCTTCCATCTTAGCTGCGTCCCGCCGATCAAAGCGGGCCCTTGATTGGAGCATCTCAGAGAGCTTCGGCGTCGTCGCCTTTGGAGACGCTGGCGACGTGTCCGCCGACGAGTGGCGGTTTAACGTCCCACAATTCAGCTTCGGAGTGGGCTACTTCACCATCGTCGGCGCCATCCGCCTCGATGTCGGTTAGGCGCCCCAAGATCTCCAGTTCTTCGGCGGCGAAGACCCAAGATCGATCGGGGATCACGAAGGAGTTCAAGACACCTTCTTCGGCTTCCCAGGTGCGATCCATGTCGCACTCGGTGAGAGTTTCTGAGGAGCTTCCGCGTGACTCATCCGCGCTCAAGCCAAACGTCCCAAAGAACGTCTCGTCCAGGTGCTCGCCCGTAAGGATCACTTCGTCGCCAATCACAAACTCACGACGTTCGCCGCGAGCAAGAGAAGGAACGATGAGGTTCGCGTTGGTGATCGCGAGGTGCGCATGAGTGCGCTCTGCACCCGAAGATAGCTCGACGGGAAAACCACCCCACACGCTGTGGTAGCTGCCGTCGACGCGTGACGCATAGGCCGCGACGAGGCGGTTCGGGTCAGAGGGTGTGGAGTCCTCGTGGACCGCGTGGATCACCGCTCGGACCATGCCGGCGTCACGGCGCGCATGGGCGGCGCGTACTTGACGCCAACGCAAGAAGCGCGCGGCGAAGGAGACGACCTCGACGGCTACACGTTGAACGACGCGGCCATCGACTACCTCGAGCAGACGCCTCTGGAGTTCCTCGACCCCGAGAACATTCTCGACGCCCACGGCATCCGAAAGATCACCGAGATCACCGCCGCCTCCAAGGTGGAGACCAACGAGCTCCGCCAGAAGGAGCGCATGGAGAAGGGCAGCCAGGACCTGGCAGCGGACGAAGCCATGTTCCAGTTCGACCAACGCCGCGCCGCCGCCGAAGCCAAGAAGCAGCGCGAGATCTCCGTATCGAAGTCCCGCGAAGAGAACGAAGCGATGCGCGTTCGCGACCAGGAGAACAAGCAGACGATGTTGCTCCGCGCCAAGCATGAAGAAGAAGTCCTCGTCGCTGAAGAAGCCAAGCAGCGCGGCGTCGCCGTTGCCCAGAAGAACCGCGAGCGAGAGATCGCCGTCGAGACCGAGCGCGTGCTCAAAGCAACGGCCCTCGAGAGCATCGGCCGAATGCGCGAGACAGAACTGCAGACGATCTCGAAGGACAAAGAGGTCGAAGTACAGAAGCGAGAGATCGCCGATGTCGTTCGCGGACGAATCGTCGTCGACAAGACCGTCGCCGAGGAAGAAGAGCGCATCAAAGACCTGCGTCTCCTCGCCGAAGCGAAGCGAAACAAGGAAGCGATGGTCATCACCGCCGAAGGTGTGGCGGATGAAGCTCTCCTCAAGACCGTGAAAGCCGCCGAAGCCAGCGAACAGGTCTCTCGTTTCAAGGCGAAAGAGCTGCTCACCGTCGCCGACGCCCAGCTCGAAGCCGCCGACAAGTCGGCTCGCGCGATGATTCGTCAGGCCGAAGGAGCCCAGGCGACACAGGCCGCGGCGGGTCTCGCCGATGTTCGCGTCAAAGAAGCCAATGCTGTTGCCACTGAGAAAGAGGGCCTCGCCGCCGTCCGAGTCCGTGATGCCGCAGCGGCGGTCTCCGAGAAGGAGGGTCTGGCCAACGCCGTCGTCGTCCGCGAGAAGATGAGCGCCGAAGCGACGGGCCGTGAAGCCCAGGGTCTTTCGGAAGCGCGCGTCGAAGAAGCGCACGCTCAAGCCGTCGAGAAGCGTGGCCTCGCCGAAGCCAACACCATCGAAAAGAAGCTCGTCGCCGAAGCCACCGGTCTCGCCGAAAAGGCCAACGCGATGAAGGCCCTCGACGGAGTCGGCCGCGAGCATGAGGAGTTCCGCATTCGTCTCGAGATGGAGAAGGAAGTGAAGCTCAAGGAGATCGAGGTCAAGCAGCACATCGCCGCAAGCCAAGCCAGCGTGATGGCTCAGGCCATGGGCTCCGCCAAGATCAACATCGTCGGTGGCGACGGAGAGTTCTTCGACCGCTTCATGAAGGCCGTCACCCTCGGACAGTCCGCGGATGGACTCGTCAACAACAGCGAGACGGCTCGGGCCGTACTCGGTGAGTACCTGAGCGGTGAGAAGTCACTTCCTAGCGACGTGGTGGAGGTTCTCAGCAACCCAGCCATCGACTCCGAAGCGGTCAAGAACCTCAGCATCAGCGCTCTGTTGGCGCAGATGATGAGCGGCGCCGACGACGGAATGAAGTCAAAGCTCCAGCAACTCGCCATGCAGGCCTCAAAGATGGGTCTGAAGTAAGTAATGGCCGACAGCGCAGACAAGAGCAAAGACGCACCTGAGTCCCTCGAGGGTGGCAACTACGATGTCATCCACGAGCGCCTCGTTGGCCAAGGCCGAAAGCTCGCGGGCAAGATCGAAGCCCTCAACTCGCGGCGGCATGAAGTCTTTGGCGGCACCGAACTTGAGGTCGTCGCGAACGAGCGCATTCGCACGGAGCACAACTGTGTTCCGCGCGATATCCACGCCATCCAAGGGAATGTGCTCTTTGGTTACAACGTCTTCGTCGGGCTGAAGAAGGAAACCGTCGTCTCTGACGTGTTCAGTCTTCATCAGTTTGCCCAGACGGAGAGCGGCTACGACCTCGGTGCTCTGTCTCGCGATTTCGGCGATGCGTTTTTAGCGGACCAGGCTTTTGAGAAGGATTTCCAAGAGCTCTATCGCTACTACGACCAGACGCGTTTGCTTCGTCTACGCAAGGTCGGCGGGAAGCTGCTGGCGGTCTTTCAGACCGGCGCGACGACGGACGAGGTCCGCGTCTTTCGATGGAAAGAGCACCCGGACGGGAAGCTCACTTACGTGGACAGTCGGGGTGACATCGATGATGTCCTGCCCAGCCGCTACGACTTCGAGTGGAAGCCAACGACACGGGATGATCAGGTCACCGGCCGCTTTCCACACTTGTCGATCCTCGATCTCTGCTTTGTGGAGACCACAGGGGGCGACCTCACGATCAAAGTGGAGAACAACACGGAGACAGGCCGCGGCATCTACGCCGAGCCTGTGGTGGACGAGAACCAAACCCTCGACGACGGCGAGTTCTTCTACGCGCAGCTCGGTGGGCTGATCCTGCTTAAGATTCGGCCCTTCCGTGAGGAAGAGTGGCGCTATCTCGTGTTCAATACGCGCTCTCAGTCCGTGCAGCGCATCGACGCCATCGGGCAAGCGTGCCGACAGCTGCCCGAGGACCACGGGATTATTTTCCCCGGCGGCTACTACCTTCAAACGGGCGAGTCGAAGATCTTCGACGCAGCCCACAAAGGCCTCGAGCTGACGCAGGTGATCAAGTCGCCCAACGGCGAGGACATCCTCTATGTGTTTCACCGCGACGACGAGGGGCGCTACGAGCTCTTGCCCTACAACGTCATTCGGAAGGAGTCCCAGGCGCCGATTCAGTGCCATGGTTACTCCGTCTTCGAAGACGGGCAGATGCTCGTTTTCAAAGCGCTCAGCGACGAGCCTTCGCGCGTCCACCCGATGCAGATCTGGCAGACGCCCTTCTTCAGTGCGGATCACGCCGCGACGGCGCCGACTGACGGCTCATTCCTCGCGAAGGTCGGAAACGCTGAGCTCGTTCGTGGGATCTCCGAGGCCTACAGCCTGAAGCGCCTCATCGAGCTGCCGGACCCAGAGCGACGAACCTTCGATGAACTCATCGAAAACGCGGCGTCCTTGATGGACGCGTACTACTGGCTCGGAAACGACGAAGTCGGCCTCCTCGAGATCTTGGGTGAGGTGCGACGTACGGCGGAGCTCGTCGTCGACGAGTACGAGAAGGTCCTTGCTCTTCGTTCGCATGCCGCCTCGGTTCTCGCCGAAGCCACGGCTTCCCACGATGAGCTCACGCAGAAAGTCGAGGCGAGCGGCGGCCACTCCGTCGACGAATACATGACTCTTTTGAGCGCTCTCCGTCGTCAACGTGGGCAGCTCATCACACTCAAAGACACGCGCTACATCGACGGCGAGGTTCTTGAGGCGCGCGAAGAGCAGGTCATTGAGCAGTTCGATCGCGTCAGCCGTGACTGCGTTCGGTTTTTGCTTGGAGACGACGCCTTCGCGCCGATCACAAAGGAGCTCAGCGATTGCTTGTCCGCGGCGGACGAAGTGGAGCGCGTTGCGGAGATCAACCCCATCATCGAGCGCGCGACGGAGGTGAGCGAAGGCCTCGCGCTGATCAGCGAAGTGGTCTCCGGTCTCGAGGTGGACGACGCCACCTCACGGACCTCGATTCTTGAGACCATCAGCCAGGTCTTTGCGCAGCTGAACCAGCTCCGTGCGGCGCTCACGCAAAAGCGTATGGCGTTGCTGAAGGTCGAAGGCGGCGCCGAGTTCGCGGCGCAGCTAGGCCTCTTGGCGCAGAGCGTCACAAGCGCCCTCTCCATGGCGAACACGCCGGACCGCGTCGACGAAGAGCGAGCGCGCTTGATGGTGCAGCTCGAAGAGCTCGAGGCACGCTTCACGGAGTTCGACGAGTTCCTCGAAGAGATCGCGACAAAGCGAGAAGAGATCTACGACGCCTTTAGCGCCAAGCGCCAAACGCTCGTGGAGGCGCAGCAGCGCCGCGCCGAGAACCTCATGAAGGCAGCAGGCCGTATCGTGGATGGCGTCGAGCGCCGTTCGCGTTCCATGAAGAGCGCGGACGAGCTCAACGCCTACCTCGCTGCGGACCCGATGGTCATGAAGCTGAGGCAGCTCGTGGAGAGCCTCCGTTCCCTCGGCGACTCGGTGAAAGCCGATGACGTCGAAGCACGGCTCAAGGCCATTCGCCAAGACTCCATCCGTGGTTTGCGCGACCGCCTCGAGCTCTTCGAGGATGGAAACCTCATCAAGCTTGGCACGCATCGCTTCAGCGTGAACGAACAAGCCCTCGACTTGGCGCTCGTGCCGCGCGACGACGCCCTCGCCTTTCACATGACGGGAACGGACTTTTACGAGACCATCGACGATGAAGACTTTGGGAAGACCAAGGAATTCTGGTCACAGCAGCTCGTCTCCGAGGACGAGGACGTGTACCGCGCGGAGTTCTTGGCAGCGACGGTGCTCTTCGAAGCGGAATCCGACCAAGGCGAGCTCTCTCTGGAGGTGCTTCGGGACGCGCAGCGCAGCGAAGGCGGACTCGGCAAGCTGGTCAGCAAAGTCGCCGCAGGGCGCTACGACGAAGGCTACGAAGGGGGCGTCCACGACGCCGACGCGGCACGTATTCTCGAACGACTGCTCGTCGCCCGGGAATCCGGTGGTCTCCTTCGATACGCGTCCAGCGCTCGCGCGCTGGCGTGGCTTTTCTGGTCGCGCCTTGAAGAGCGTGGGTCTCTCGCTCGACGAGCCGCGAGCTTCGGGAGGCTCGAGAAGGCCTTCGGTTCCACTCAGGAGCAGCTTCAGCTTGGGGAAGAGCTCGGCAACGCCGTCGAGGCGTTTCGGATCGAACACCAGCTGGACTTCAGCGCCCAGGATGCAGAGGTCGCGGGTCACTATCTCACGCAGGAGCTCGCCGTGGACAGCCCACGGTTTACGACCAGCCGGGACGCGGTCTGGCTCAAGGGCGAGTTCTTGTCCGCCCTGGAGAGCGCCGGAAGTCGGCGCGCTTTTGAGGACGACATCAACGCGCTCGTGGGCACGCCCGCAGCACAGATCGCGCTGGCGAGGGCGTGGATGGATGGCTTCGTTCGCAGAGGCGGCGACGAGGTTGCGCGACGAGCACATTCTTCGACGGAGGCGACGGCGCTTCTCTTGAGCGAGAAACTAGACCGACATCCCAGTGACGCGCTCACGACTCTGAAGGTTGAGGGGCTTCTTGGACAACACGCTCGCATCGTTGACCAATCCCTGGTGATCCGACTCGATGAGTTCTTGGCGCGGCTCACGACGTTCCAGAATGAACGTGTGCCGGCCTACAAGGAGTATCGGCGCGTTCGTCATGAGCTCCTCACGACGACGCGTGAGTCGCTTCGTCTTGAGGAGTTTCGACCCAAGGTCATGAGCGCTTTTGTTCGCAACCGCCTGGTGAACGAGGTGTACCTGCCGCTGGTGGGCGACAACTTGGCGAAACAGATCGGCGCCGCAGGAAACGAAAAGCGCACGGACCTGATGGGCTTGCTCCTGCTCATCTCACCGCCGGGGTACGGAAAGACGACGCTCATGGAGTACGTCGCCAACCGACTTGGCCTCGTATTCATGAAGGTCAACGGACCCGCGCTTGGGCACGGTGTTCATTCCCTCGACCCCGCCGAAGCGCCTAACGCGACGGCACGCCAAGAGGTCGAGAAGATCAACCTGGCCTTCGAGATGGGCAACAACGTGATGCTCTATTTGGATGACATCCAGCACACACATCCGGAGCTTCTTCAGAAGTTCATCTCGCTCTGCGACGCTCAGCGACGCGTCGAAGGTGTGTGGAAGGGCAAAACCAAGACCTACGACCTGCGCGGAAAGAAGTTCTGCGTGGTCATGGCGGGCAACCCGTACACCGAGAGCGGAGACCGCTTTCAGATCCCCGACATGCTCAGCAACCGCGCCGATGTGTACAACCTCGGTGATGTGCTGAGCGGCCGCGAAGAGCAGTTCGCCATGAGCTACTTGGAGAACGCGCTCTCTTCGAACCGCGTGCTCGCGCCGCTCTCGGCCCGCGATCAGGGGGATGTCTACAAGATCATCAGGATGTCGGCGGGCGAAGATGTGCCGACGTCGGATCTCAGTCATGACTACTCGGCGGCGGAGCTGAACGAGATGAAGGCCGTGTTCGAGCGGCTCACGAAGTTGCGCGACGTGCTGCTGCTGGTGAATCGGCAGTACATCGACTCGGCGTCGCAGGAAGACAGCTTCCGCACAGAGCCGCCCTTCAAGCTGCAGGGCAGCTACCGCGACATGAACAAGCTCGCGGAAAAAGTGGCGAGCGCGATGAACGAAGAGGAGCTGGAGCGCCTCATCGACGATCACTACAACGCGGAATCGCAGACCCTGACGAGCGGCGCCGAGCAGAACCGGCTCAAGCTGTCGGAGATGCGGGGGCGCCTGAGCGACGAAGAGCGCGAACGCTGGGAGAGCATCAAGGAAGAGTACCGGCGTCAGAAAGCCATGGGCGGAGCCGAGGACGATCCAGTGACGCGTGTGACTGGGACGCTCTCGAACCTTGGGAAAGAACTCCGCGCCGCTATGGCAGAGTCCGTGGACGCACTTCGCGCCAAGGACACAAAACCCGCTGTGCCGGAAACCCAGCTCGTCTCCGAAGCGCAGCAGCTGCAGAACGAACTGCTCCGTACGCTGACTCCGCGCATCGGTGAGCTTCAACAGGCGCTACAAGCGTTGCGGGAGCCAAGGGTCATCCAGCTTGAGGGCGCGCCGATCGCCCAGGCGAGCGGGGCGAACGTCGACTCGAATGTCAGCACCATGCTCGCGGAGCAGATTCGCATCGTCGAAGAGTCGCTGGTGCCCTTGGCGAAGAAGGCGAATCAGGACCTCTCGGACTCGAAGGAGCTGCATGACCACATCATCCAGCTGATGGATCTGATGCACCGAGTGGACAACAAGCTGCGAAGCCTCCACGAGCTCTGAAGACATGGAAGCAGGCGTGGACGAGGCCAAGTAGGGCGCCGATGTAGCTTCCGATGTGAACGCCCCAGACCGTGACGACGGCGAGGGGGTGCTGAAGTCCCCAGGCGTTGAGGGCGTTTGGCGTGGCGTAGCGAGCATAGAGTGCGCCGCCGATTGCCGCCGCCAGAGACCATAGAAGGGGGAAGCGAATACACTTGGCGAGGGTGGCGTAGGAGAGCTGTTGGCGGCGGCCCGGGTTGTTCGCGATGAGCAGGACCAGGCCGATAACGAGGCCCACGGTCCAGCCCGC
>JBLHKB010000174.1:0-11950 GCA_047619315.1 Polyangiales bacterium | reverse complement strand
GGTGGCAACACGCGCATCTTTGAGCGTGACCTCTCCATGCGCGACGCCATCGCCGGAGACTTCACCGAAGCGCGCGGTATCGACGTGAACGCGTCGGGCCATATCTTCGTCGCCACGGCGGACCGCGTCGCCCTTCTTCGCGGCGGCACAACCACCTACTTCGCCGATGGGGTCGTCAGCGAACGCGGCAACGTGGACCCTACCGACGTCGCCCTCGACGAAGCCCGCGACCACCTCTTCGTCGCGAGCGAAACCGGCGTCGAGGTCTTCCTCCACTCCAACCTCGGCCACGTCGCTCACCTTGATATCCCTGGAGCCCAGAGCCTCGCGCTGGACCGCTACGGCTACCTCTACGTTCTCACGAACGCCGGCGACGGCTCCGACCTCGTCATCATGCATCCCGAGGCGCTTCGCGAGGTATTCCGCGCCCCCCTCCCCCGCTCCGCCTCGCGCATCGCCATCGGCGGCGACTACCTGGCCATCGCCGGCGACGCCGCCGTGGACGTCTATGGCCTCGGCAGCATCCAAACCCAAGCGTGCATCGCCAAGATGGAGCTCGTCACGCCAGCGCGGATGATCGCCGGAGACACGCATCAGATCCGCGCGGAGATCACAGGACCCGACGGCACCATCGACCGGCTGAGCTTTCGCCGACAGGGCCAGGTCCTTCGCGGCACCGTCAGCGTGCCCTTCTTTTCCTACAGCGGCGTCGGCATCGCTTCCTTCGCGCCGGCGACTGCGGGACCCGCGGACTACGAAGTGCAGGTCATGGGCTTCCACCAGAGTTTCACCGTCGATGTTTTGCCGGTGCCCACCACCCCACCTCTTACGGGCGAGGTCACTGATCTCATGTGGGACTCCAGCGACGGCGTCATTCAGATCGCCGGCACCGCCACGGTGCCCGCCGGCGCGACGCTCTCCATCGCCGCCGGCACCCTCGTGCGCATGGCCGAGGGTGCGCTCCTCGTCATCGACGGCGACCTCGAGGTCCTCGGAACCCGCGACGAGCCCGTGAGCATCTTCGGCGCCGCCGGCGGCGAGACCTGGTCACAGATTCACCACCGCGGCGACAACGGCGGCGCCGGCGGTAACTACACCTACCGCTACGCCTTCATCGCCGGCGGCGGCAACCACGCCGACGAGTACTCCTACGGTCGCTGGAAGCACTGCTGTCCGCCGGTGCTCTACGTCGAGGAGGGCACATTCGTGATGGAGGAGAGCGTCATCGGCGACACCATCAACAAGGCGCTGATGATCAGCAACGGCGACGTCACCCTCAGCGGCTGCGCCGTCCAGCGCGTCGGTATGGGCCCGGAATTCGAGGCGCAAAGCGTCGACATCGACGATCTCTGGATCAGCGAAGTCCGCGGCATCGACGACAACGACGGCCTCTACTTTTGGAAGGTCGGTCAGTGCTGCGCCGTCCGCGTCGACGTGTGCACAACCACCTGCGGCGCGCCCTACCCTGAGACCATCGTCGACGTCGACGGTCTCGTCCTCGCCGACGGAGACGACGACGGCCTCGACACGCAGTTCTCCTTCGCCTTCGTCGGCGACGAGACCGCGGACATGAGCCCCGTGCTGCGCAACGTCATCATCTATGGATGGGCCGACAAAGGCATGAGCCTCGCCGGCGGCAACACGGTGATGGACAACGTGCTGAGCGTCTTCAACCGCAACCTCGGCATCAAGGCCGACGACAACGACCCGCAGTCTGTCGTGTTCCCCGACGTGCTCTTCTCCGTGCTCAACAGCACCATCGCGCACAACGCCAACCACGGCCTCTTCTTCGGCACCCAAGGCGGCCGCACGGACTTCAGCGACGGCAGCCACATGACCATGGCGGTGAGCGACTCCATCATCTACGCCAACCCCGAAAACGCCTATCGCCACTACGACGTGTCGACGTTCACCGCCCGCCGCAGCGTCTTCCCTGGCGCTCTGGGAACCGTCGCCGACGACGTAACGGACGCCGCACCGATCTTCATCGACCCCGAAGGCGGCGACTTCCGCGTGAGCCCTGTCAGCGAAGCGGCGACGCTCGTGGACGGACGCCCGCCGGGCTTCACACGGTTCTAGCCACAGCTCGATATGGTCTGTCCCTAACGTTCGGGTCGGGTCGGAAAGTCCACCTCCCTAAAGTCTCGCTCCGCACGTCGCCGCGCCTCCATATCGACCTGGAACTCCACGCGAACGCTCATCCCGTACGCAGGCTCTGGATGCGGACCACGCCGGAAGTACTCAAAGCACTCTCTGAGGCGTGGAGGGACTCCTTCGAGAGGCCCCATCTGTCCTTCCGCCGTGACCACATAGCGCACAGCGAAAGTGTCGAAGGGGCTGGGGTCGATGTTGAGCGCTCGTTGAACGCAGCGGCGAACGAGTTGACGCCCACGCGCCCACAGGCGAAGGAGCTCGGGGATGTGCTCGGTGGGCGATGTCGTGACGCGCAAGCGGACCCGCACCTCGGGTGTCGACGGTGCTGCTGGTGGCGCGTATGTCGGTCCCACGCTCCCAACTCCAGAATGGCGTGCGACCTCGATGAGGGAAATACACAGCCCTCGCGCCGTCTCCACGGCGACGAGCTCCGCCGCCAGGCGGGTTCGCGCCGCAGCGCTCTGAGTTCGTCCATAGCGCTCCGCGAGTCGCTTCGAACGCCCCGCCGCGCGCAACATGCATCGGGCACGTAAACGTTCATCCTCGGCGTGGCGAACAACCTCCTCCACGTCGATGTCTTGGGCGCGAGTCGGCGCAGAATAGAGGACAGCGAGGATGAGAAGAAAGCGCATGCGCGTAGGACCGCCCCCCGGCGACGAAGTTCCCTCTCCCAAAACACCAGTGATTTCAGACACTTCAGACCGGCATGTGTTGCGAGTGCACGTGGCGCACAAGTACTCGACTCGATAAGCCAACAAAGACTCACGGAGTGCCAAAAACAGCCCGATTCGCCCACATGGCCCGTTTTTAGCGAGAGTGACCCAATGACGTGTGCCATTATTGTCTATGGCCCGATCCCTCATTCCACTCCCGCGTGGACGCCGCCGCCTCACCGACGTTGTCCTCCCACCCGAGCGACCACCCGTCGTCATCACGACGAGCGCTCGCCGCACGACGAAGCTACGTATCCAACGCATTCAGAAACGCTTCCGTGCCGCCGAAGCGGAATTCTACGCCATCGGCAAGGAGCTGAATGCCCTCAACACGCCCGCTGTCCTCGCCGAGTTCAACGTGACCAGCTTCGAGGCCTTCGTCGAAGCGGAGGTGATGTCCTACTCCACCGCCAAGCGCTTCTGCCGCGTGGCACGTGAGTTCCCAAAGCCGCTGGCTCTTCGCCTTGGCGTCCAGAAAGCCTACCACCTCGCCCGCTACGTCGAAGCCGCCGGCCTCCGTTCCAGCGCCGCCACTCTCGCCCGCGCCGATGCAAAACTCGGCGACGCCCCCATCAGCAAGCTCAGCGCCCTCGAGCTCGACAACATGGTGCGGATGCTTCGCCTCCAAACGGCGATCACCCAAAAGCCGCGAGCCAGCACCAAAGAGAGACGCCGCGCACGCGACGTCGCCGACCGCATCGGCGACCTCCTCGGCGTCGACGCCAAAGTTCGCGTCAACAAAGGGCGCGACCAAGTGCGCGTGGAGCTAAAGCTCAGCGAACTCATGGCGGACTGACCGCCCGCGCAGCGCCGCGCGGAGCCTCGCCACCTTAAACGAAAACGCCCACCGAAGTGGGCGCGCCGAAAGAGAGTCGTGACACGGGTTCAAACCGAACCTGAGCACGACGTGCCGGGTGAAGTTCAGTCGCCGGAGTAGTCAAACTTGTAGGTAAGTCCGAGTCGCGCGTAGATGCTGATGTCTTCATTGCCGAGGCCGAAGATGTCACCGAGGACGCGTCGGTTGTCACCGAAGACGCCTTCGAAGCTGCCCCACACGTTCCAGTTCTGGGCGACGATGAACTCCAGGGAGCCACCAATGCGGAAGCGCGCCATGGTCTGTCGGTCGCTGAAGAAACCATCGCGGTCCGTCGCCGGCATCGTTCGCTCCGCGTCGGTGTAAACCGTGGGGCCGTCGTCATCACAGATGAGTCCGGGGCAGTCGTTGTTGCGACCGTTGTAGTCCCAGCGATCGCTGTGGAAGTCGAGGGCCGCCCAGAGCGTGAAGTTGCCGGCACGCGTGAAGTGCAACGTGCCGAGCGCTTCGAGGCTAAAGAAGAAGTTGTTAGCGTTATGGGCCGTCGCCTCCACAGTGGGACCCGTCAGGCCCTCTTCTTGGAGCGTCGCGCCGTGCGAAGGTCCAATGCCGCCACCGACGCGAACCTGCGCACCCGCGGAGAACTGTGGTGCCACTCGGTAGCCAGCCTTCACGCGAGCTTCGAACTCCGTGAGGCGAACGAAGGTGCGGACCGCCACGCCGGCTTCAAGCCAAGGCAAGATTCCGATGCCGAGACGTCCTTCGAAGAGGTACGGCCAGCCCACGGAGAAGTCGAGGATGGCGAAGTCGTCGTCGAGAGGACCACCACTTCGGGCGACGGCCTGGCGATGTCGTGTCGCGCGATCCCCTTCGAGTTCAGCGATCTCGTCGGGGGTCAGCTCGTCGTTGCCGATGAGGGAGACGTCGAAGGCGCGTGGCGCTTCGGCCTGGGCGAGAACGACCTGCGCTTGGTAGGTGCGGTAGCCTTCGGCGCGCACTTCGACGCGGCGGCTGCCAGCGGGAAGCGTGCCCTCGTAAGGAACGGGGCCGATCTCTTCGCCGTCCACGAAGAGCGTGCCTTCGGAGATATTGGCGCGGAAGACGACGTCCACGGGCGCCGAGGCGAGCTCCGCCGTGATGCGACAGTCCTGACCGGGCGCCGTGTTGCAGGTGGTGCGAAAAGTTGCACGGCCGGGAGCCGTCACGATGATGGGGTGAACGCCGGGCTGGGCGTCTTCGATGACGACGGGCGTAGTACCGCGCTCGGTTCCGTCCACGGTGACGGTGGCGTTGTCGACGTCGGAGTTGACGACGATGACGCCGGGGGCGAGCTGAACAGCGACCATCGCCAAGGAGACGACCTGCTGACGGCCGGCTTCCACGGTGACGGGCTGCTGAAGTGCATCATAGCCCGGCGCTGATGCCTCGATGATGTGGTCACCGGGGGGGATGTCTTCGCGTGATGCAGGAGCATTGCCAAGGACTTCGCCGTCGAGACGAATCACAGCACCTTCGGCGTTGGCCAAAATGCGGAGGCTACCGCCGGCGGGCGGCGCGGGCTGCATCGTGGGGTGAACGACGGCGCGCTCTCCTGCGGTCACGAGGACTGTCTGCTCGAAAGGAGTCTGGCCTTCGGCGACGGGCGCGACGGAGACCGTGTGCTGACCTTCCGCAAGTCCGTCAATGACCGCCGGCGTCGTACCGCGTGGCGTGCCGTCGATGGTAATGACGGCGCCGCTCACGTCCCCCGCGATGAGGAGCGACCCCGTGCGTGGCGCTTCGCGTTGCATGAGAACGGGGAGCGCGAAAATCTGTCCGCCGGCGACCTCGGCCCACTGGGAGAACGTGACGTAACCTTCTTGGCCGATCTGAATCAGATGGCGACCAGGCTCGACGTTCAGGCGAACGGGGATGGCTCCTTCAGCGACGCCGTCGATTCGGACTTCGGCGCCGGTCATTTCTGGAGCGCCGGCGCTGATGGTGATGACACCGAGGGAGGCGAGCGCTTGCGTGAAGCTCTCGTTCCAGCGGCGGATATTCACCGGGAGCTGCGCTTCGGAGTGGTTCTCCAAGCGGAAGATGAGCGTGTGGTTGCCGCGGGGGATCCGAACGCGGCTTAGTGGCGTCACACCGATGGCGGGAGTCTCGGCGGAGTCGACGTACACGGTGGCGCCGGCGGGCGTCGTCGTGATGTTCACGGGGATGGGCCGCTGCGCAGCGGCTGGTAGGGACACAAGCGCGACGGCGAGTGTAATTAGTACGCGAAAGGTCTTCATAGCTTAGGTCCTAAAGAGTCAAGGTGGGCGAATGAGCGCCGTGCCCCTCGGCCGCTTCGCAAGGCCTGTTTAGTGCCGAAATCCGGCGTCGGCGACCGCAATTGACCACCTCGCAGCGCATCAGACGAAAAGTCCGTTCGGAGTGTATTTCGGGGTCCGATCCGACTTCGAAGAGCTGTCTTCGACGGATCGCTTAGATGAGGCGCGCGTGAGTCGCCGAGGCGTTACGCGGAAGCGCCGATGGCGGATTGCAGCATCTGTGGATTGTAGGCGCCTGCCGGCTGACCGCTTCGCGCGAAGTGGAAGAGGGCGGTGTTGAAGACCGAGTTGGCGACCTGGAACACGAGCGTCACGAAGATCAGGTAGACCACGCACGTACAGCCGATGAAGAGCGCGAGGCCTATGGAGGTGCCCCCGAGCGCGAAGGCGACGAAGAAGCCAAGCCACCCCGGCAGCGAGACCAAGAACTGCAAGATTCCGAACCCAAAGTGCCGCGCCAAGCTCTCGCCCCAGGTTTGCTTCAGCGTATTCGAGCTTCGCTTGATGGCCTCAATGGGACCGACGCCGTCGTACACCATCGCAGGCACCACAAAGAGCGTCATCACGCTCCACGCGAAACCCATCACGGAGAGGAGTCCGCGGAGAATCATCCCAACGACGCCTCCGTTACGGCGTGCCGCATTGTCCAGCATCTTGAGGAAGAGACCCACGGACGCGGCCACCGCACTCCAAGCAGCGATCTGAGGCAGGCGCGTAAACGCAAACTTGATCGACTCACCGAACGTGGCGTCGCCGCCCTCAAAGCGAACCTTCGCCGTGTAGACGACGCATGTGTTGAAGAACGTCGCGATGAACGCGAGGCCAAAGTAGACGAAGAAGAGCGCGAGGTACTGAATGACGCCGAAGGCCGCCCCCGATGTCGTCGCCCCGACAAACTGCATCATAATCGTCGGGACCAGGAGCGCAGCCGTGAAGAGCACCGACGAGATGGCGCCGAGCATCGCGAACCCGATCATCTCGGGGTCTTGTTTCATCACCGAGAAGGTGGTCTTGGCAATTTCCAGGCTTCGATTGAAGGTCGCGAACATCCAGCGAGGGTAACGCAGCGGCGCATGCAGGGGCCAGAAAAGCCCACACTGAGACCGTTTAGAGCCGGTAAATCACCTCAGCGCCGATGTTCAGGGACACCAACGTCTGATCGAGCAAGAACCAAAATGTGGGCGTCAGCAGGTCGATCCCGATTTCAACGCGCGAAGATACGGGCAAGTTGAGGCCGGCGGCGAGGCGCAGCACGGGCCCGTTGAACGGCAGGTAGCCCACTCCGACACGCAGCGGCACCGTCAAATCGATGCGCGATGAGATGCGGAAGCGATTCTCGAAGAAGAGCATCGGCAAGATGTTGTGGACGCGCTCTCCACGTCCTCGAAGGTTGATGTATGACGCGTTGAGCTGAAGACTCATCGTGCGCGTGACACGGATGCCAAAGCGCGCCCCCACGAGGTGGTTGTAGAAGCGGTCTTCACTCGCGCCAAACGCGGCTTCGGTCTGAAGCGCGACATCGAAGCGACGAGATGGCCGCGTGCTCTGTCTCGGCCGACGTATGACGGGACGCCGGGTGGGACGCGTCAGCGGGCGAATCATGGGGCGAGCCATGCCGTTCGGCGCTGGCCGCACCTGAGGAGTACTCGACGCGATCGCTGTCGCGGCCTCCGCGTCGTAGGTATCCGGCGTAGGCAGAGCTTCGCGCAAGAGCGCGTCGACGACGGCGCGCAAGTCCTCGGCGCCGGCCGTACCTCGGGCAAAGAAGGGCCCCGTGCCGTCGGCGCTCGCGACACTCAGCTCAAGCACGTAGCGACCAGCGTCGGCCCAGACGCGTGCGAAGGCGCCACGTTGCGAGCTGGCCGCAAAGGTCACCCGCCAAAGATCCGACGGAGTCGGCGGGTAAGGCATTTCAACCCGACGCGCGGCAGCGATGGTGTCCTCCTGCGTCACGACGGCGTAGCCAAGGGCCGCAGCCGTCTGGCGCATCTGTTGGGACACATGCTGACCGACGACGGGGTCGACGCCATAGGCAGCGGCGTCGACGACAACGACGATCAGGCGGTCATCGGTGGGTGGTGCGGCTTCGAGCCCCTCCGCGCCGCCTTCAACCACGGCGCCGCCTTCAACGCCTTCAATCACGGCGTCACCTTCAACCACGGCGTCGCCTTCAAGCGCGCCAGGGTCCTCCTCTTCGGAGTCGGAGTCGGGCTCGGGTTCACCCTCCGCGGGGGCTAAGTCGTCATGTGTCCATGGTTCGTGTTGAGCGCTGGCACCACCCACCGGCCAGCCAGCGAGAGTGAAGTAGATGAGAGCCATGAGAACGTGACGAGCCACAGCGCAGAGTGTAAGGCACAACCGATGATGTCGCGACGTTTCACCGCCCGGAGCCTCCAGCTGCGCGCTTTTCTCGCGCTCGCTTCGCTCCTGGTGGCGTGTGATGAGGTGACCGCGCCGGAGCTGGAACCTGCGCCGCCGCGGTCTAGCCCGGAGACCCTGGAGCTGCCCGAAGAAGTCACGCCCTCCGCGTTCTCCGCCGAACTCACGCGCTTTGAAGCGGACGTCGCAGCTTTTGAAGACCTCGAGTCCTGCGAGCAAGGCATCGGGGGCGCCCTCCCCTCCGCCCTCAGCGACGTTTTGGCCGACCTTCGCTACGAGCGACTCGTGGAAGACGTGTGCACCGTGCTCGCGGCTGCCTCGGAGCAAGATGCCGCGCGCTGCGACGAGCTCGCGACGCGCGCTGTCCAAGAAGGATGCCGGCGTCGCGTCGCGGCGTTGCTCGAAGACCCCGCGCTGTGCGCGAGACGCGAAGACTCGGGAGACGTCTCTTGTCTCGCCTGGTCGACGGGGAGAGCCGAGCTCTGTGCGGCAGCCCCGAGCCACGAGCAGGCGCTCTGCGACGCCGTCGCCCGTGGGGACGCGCGCGCATGCGAGGACGCCACCGTTCCCGGTGAAGCCACCTGTCGAGCCCTCGTCGCCCGACACGGCCCGCGCGACGTGCGCCCTTCGCCCCCGTCCCTCGAGGTTGAATATGAAGGGCATATCGCGCTCCCCACCGGCGACGTCGCCTTGGACGCAAATGTCGAAGGCGGACTCTTCCTGCGCCGCGAGGAATGCGCTCCGCAGCTCGTCATCGAGGGGCGCGGCTCGCCCCGTGTCCAGCTCTCGTTTGGCGACCCTTCCGGCGCCGCTGAGCTTCGCTACTTTGACGGGCAAACGATCTTGGGCATCCGCGTCGACGTGGAGATTCAAAATCAGGTCGTGGAGGCGCAGCTGGGCGGACGTATCTCGGGGCTTGTGGAGACGGAGATCGAGCTTGACGGAAACAGTCACGCGCTCTCCCTCCAGTTTACGACATACGTGAAAAACTGGTTGGGTCCGAACGAATGCGCGGCGCATGATGCCACTCAGGAGACTCCGTGAGCCGTAGAAGTAAGGAGAAATCGTGATTTGGGCTTGGGTGGGCTTCTTTGCCATCGTCATCGTCATGCTCGCCCTCGACCTGGGCGTCTTCAACAAGAACGATCACGCGCCGAGCGCACGCGAATCGCTTCTCTGGACCGCGGCCTGGATCACCATCGGCACCGCGTTCACCGGCGTGGTGTACCTGCTCTTCGAGCACGGCTTTATGCACCTCCTCGACGAGAGCGGAAACGTCGTCGAAAACCCAGAGTCACCGGGCCTCAGCGCCGCCACTCGCTACATCACCGCGTATCTTCTCGAGAAGTCCCTGAGCGTCGACAATATCTTTGTCATCGCGCTCATCTTCCAGCGCTTCAAGGTCGAGCCCAAGTTTCGCCACCGTGTTCTCTTCTGGGGCGTGCTCGGCGCCGTCGTCATGCGCGCCGCCATGCTCTTCGGCGGCCTTTGGCTCCTCCACCGCTTCGAGTGGCTCTTCTACGTATTCGGCGCCTACCTCGCGTACACCGGCTTCAAACTTCTCATCCCAGAGAAGGAAGCCGTTGAAGAAGTCGTAGAAGGCGAAGGCAACAAGCGGATTCGACGTTGGCTTCGTGTCGCGCCGAAAGACGTCGCCCACGGCGGCCACTTCTTTCAACACATCGATGGCAAGCGCATGCTCACCACGCTGGGCTTAGCGCTCTTGACCATCGAGTGGACGGACCTCGTCTTCGCCCTCGATTCGATCCCCGCCGTCCTCGCCGTCGCGCCGGAACCCTTCATCGTCTACACGTCCAACATCTTCGCGATCCTGGGCCTGCGTAGTCTCTACTTCGTCCTCGACAGCGCCGTCTCCAAGTTCCACGAGTTGCGCTACGCCCTGGCAACGATCTTGGTGTTCGTCGGCGGAAAAATGATCGCTCACGAGTGGTTCCACGTCCCCAACTGGATCTCGCTTCTCCTCATCATCTCGGCCCTCACGCTAGCCATCACGGTGTCTCTCGCGCGAGCGCGCGCCAGGAGAGACGAAGATGAAGACGACGAAGATGAAGACGACGCTCCCGTGGCGGACTAGGGCGAGTCCACGGCGAGCCACTCACGCATGCCCTGGTCAAGGCTGTCTGGCGTGCCCGTGTATCGTATCGATCCGGTGGTTTCCATATGGTCGATGAACATCTCGGCACGCAAGGTCGTGAGCCCAAGCTGGTCGACGAGCTCATTTCGAAGCCGGGTCTTGCCTCGCATATAACCTCTGGGCGGTGAAGTCCGTATTCTCGCTCGCACCCACCGCGCCAGCGTCGGCCAATCATGTGCGCGGCGGTCACCCTTTCGGGGAGTCCTCATCGGAGTCTCGTCGAGGTTCACGGGTGTCCCGTCCATATTGATGGTCACGGTGCTTCGTCGTTTCTTTCCGTCTTCGATAGCTCTTGCTCTCTTTCTCGTCGCTGTTTTCGTTTGTGGTTCGCTTCTATGTACGCAAGCCGCGTTCCAAACTCGTTTCGCTCACCCGCGGGCTGTGTAGAAAGCCTCTCAAATCCGCCCGCTGTGAGGCAAAACGCCGCACTTCATCGGACTTCGTCGCACTTCGCCCCACGGCGTCACAGCCACGCCTGCTCAAAGCTCAAGTTGAACCCACCCGAGGGCATATTGCGCGACGCCTGAGCGTTGATCATGGTGAGGTCCATGCGATTCACCTACCCAGCACTCTTGCTCGCGCTCTCCATGTTGCTGGGTGGATGCGTGCATCACGTGCCCATCGAGACGCTCTCGATCTCGCGAGACGTACTGCGCTTAGGCGAGACGGATTTTTCGTCGCTCCTTCGCGCCGCACAATCGCTCCGCTTCGCTGGCAGCGCGACCCTCAAAGAAGGCCGCTTCGCGCTCCCAGGCGGTGACTACGCCGCCATCGACATCACAGGCCCCACAACCCTGACCTTCGAAGCCGACGTCGCGCTCCGCTTCGAGCAAACGGATGAAAGCGTGAGCCTCCTGCCAGAGGCCCGAACCTTCGCGCTGAGCTTCTCCCCGCCCGTCGTGCTCATCGGCAACGCCGACACGCCGCGTCGCGTCACCCTCGAGAGCGTGCGCCTCGACGACGCCGGCGACCAAGTCAGCGTCAACATCCGCGCCGGCCGGACCATCGCCCAGAGCCTCGCTCAAGCCATCTCCGGTGTCCCCGCCGGCATCGAGGAGCTCCCCGACGCCATCGACATGTTTCGCCGCATCGAGGTCGGCGAAGTGCGCGTGGGGCTCCGTGACGGCGCGGAGATCAACCACGCCGGAAGCGTCCTCAAGATTGGCCCGGGCAGCGCGCTCTCGATGCGGCGGGTCGACGTGGACGTGAGCGCCCAGTCCGCGCGACTCGACCTCGACGCGCACTTTGTCCTCGCGGACGGGACCTGCATTGCCAGCGATGGCGGTCACCTTTGCGTCGACTCCGGCGAGTTCGATGCGCGCGGCACCTACTCGCGGCGTCGCGAAGGAAACACCTCCGTCGGTCGTCTCACGCTCACCACCGTCGACCGACCAAGCCGGCTCGTGCTCGGCGCCGGGCG
>JBLHKB010000173.1:0-12042 GCA_047619315.1 Polyangiales bacterium | reverse complement strand
CCAGCGGCGCAATATCCGCAACAGTGCCGAGGGCGACTAGATCGAGCCACCGGCGGACGTCCAGCTTCGCGCCAAGCACTTGACGGATGGCGGCGCCGAGCGAGAGCGCAAGCCCCGCAGAACAGAGACCCTTATAAGGGAAGCCACATTCGGGCCGGTGTGGGTTCAAGAACGAGTGTGCCGGGAGTGTCTCTTTGGGCACCAGGTGATGGTCCACCACGATGACGGGAACGCCCGAGTCCGCAGAGCGTTGAATGCGCGGATGATCGGAGCTCCCGCAATCACAGGTGATGATCAGGTCAGGCTTTACCGCGAGACAACGGTCCAGAGCGGGGCCACTGAAACCGTATCCGCCTTGAAATCGATTGGCGACGAAGGCATGAACCTCGGCTCCAAGTTCCTCGAGGATGTCCGCGAGAATCGCAGCGCTGGTGGTTCCATCGACGTCGTAGTCACCAAAAATCGAGATTCGCTGGCCTTTGCGGCATGCCTCGGCGAGTCGCTCCGCAGCCTTCATTCGATCCGCCATCGCATCCGGCGACGTTAAACGAGCGAGCTTTGGATCGAGCCAATCGAGAGCGCTCGACTCGCTCTCCTCCCAGCCACGCTGAAGAAGGATCTGAGCGGTCGCGGGGCCAAGGTCCCACGCGCGCCCAAATTCTGCCGCACGCATCGGATCCATCGTTTTCACTCGGTATCCGGGGTTGGCCATCGCGGCAACGTAGAGGCGCGCTGTGACTCCGTCGAAGCAAAAAGGCCCAAACGCATAGCGTTTGAGCCTTCGGGCATCAAAAACAGACTGTTTTTGTCGGGCCTAAGCAGCCTTCTGGAAGAATCGGCGATCCATCCACTCGGTCACTGGAGCCGCAATGTAGATGGAAGAGTACGTACCGATGAGAATGCCGCAGAAGAGAGCGAAGGCGATATCTTGAATCACCGAAGTGCCCCAGATGAAGAATGCCGTCACGGAGAGCAACGTCGTTGCCGAAGTCACAATCGTTCGAGAGAGCATCTGCGATGTGGATCGGTTGATGATCTCGCTCATCGAGAGATCGCGGTAACGGCCCATATTCTCTCGTATACGGTCGTACACGACGATAGTGTCATTGATGGAATACCCTAAGATGGTCAGCAAAGCTGCCACCGTCGTAAGGTTCACCTCCTTCTGCACAACGACGTAGATGCCAAGCGTGATGACCGCATCGTGGAACATGGCGATGACGCCACCCGGTGCGAAACGAAGGTCGAAGCGGAACGCCACGTAGACCATGATGAATGCGATGGCGTAAAGCAGCGACTTGACCGCTGCGTCACGAAGCTGCTCGCCGGCCTTCGGTCCAACCCACTCCGCGCGCTCCGGTGACGCCGGTCCTCGCTCAGCGAGTTCCGACTGGAGCTGAGAGACCAGTTCGTCGGCGACACCGACGAGCTGAATCTCAAGGCGAACATCGTCACTGCCAGGGAGCGCGTTGATCTCTCCGCGAACCTCAGCACCAGCACCCTCAATGGCGCTACGCAGTGAAGCAAGGTCCGGCTGAGTTCCGAGACGAAGGGTGATTTTATCACCACCAGGCGAAAGCTTGAACTCCCGGAGGTTATCTTCACCAACGTTCGTCGCGACGATGCCTTCAAGTGCCTCCGCCTGCTCTTCGGGCAGCGCGCTGACCTCACGGACGCGGATCATGTAGGTGTTGTCCGCGCCTTCGACGCGAACCACATCCGAACCTTCGTAACCGAGGGATTCGAGTGTCCCGCGGATTTCGGCGGAGTCGATGTCACCGCCAAAGGCGAGCTGAAGCTCAGTACCGCCGGCGAAGTCGATGCCGTAATTCGGTCCTGGGACGAAAAGGCTAATGAGGGAGAGAACAACAAGAAGGAGGGAAGCGCTAACGACAGGCTTCCTCAGCTTCATGAAGTCGATGGTCTTATTGGGATTGACGAGTTCCATGATTCACCCGACTCGCAGTCGTTCGACCTTGAGGCCGCGAACGACCCAATCAAACATGACTTTGGAGCAGAAGATTCCTGTGAAGAGCGATGTGACGATGCCGATCATCAACATGACGGCGAAGCCCTTGATGGGGCCCGTTCCGTACTGAAAGAGAACGACACCCGCGATGAACGTTGTGAGCTGACTGTCAAAGACAGACCAGAACGCCCGTTTGAAACCTTGGTCGACGGCAGAGCGCGTAGACTTGCCTTGCCTCAATTCCTCTCGAATACGCTCGGTTATGAGCACGTTCGCATCCACCGCCATTCCCACCGTCAGTGCAATCGCCGCTACCCCCGGGAGCGTGAGCGTTGCCTCGAGGGCGGCCATAATGGAAAGGAGGAAGAGAAGGTTGAGTGTCACCATGACGTCGGCGATGAGGCCGGCAACTTGGTAATACATGGCCATAAAGATGAGCACGAGGACGACGCCGATGACGGCTCCCTTGGCTCCCTGCTGCACACTATCGCGACCCAGAGTCGGTCCGATGAGTTGCTCGTTGGCGGGGCGAAGCGGCGCTGGAAGAGCGCCGGCGCGAAGCACAACAACCAGCTCGTTGGCGTCGGCAAGAAGGGCGTTGTAGTCGCTCATATTGCCGAGAGTGATCTGACAGCGACCGCCACCAATACGCGTCTGAATGACGGGAGCCGACTCGGCGATATCGTCAAGGACGATGGCCATTCGACGTTTCACGTTTCGACCGGTCATCTCCTCGAACTTCGAGGCACCAGCGCTGTTGAACTGAATCGACACGACAGGACGGTTGCCCTCGTTGGGGTCGAAGCTGACCAAAGCATCTTCGACATCTTCACCTGTGACGTCCGTCGTTCGGTAGACGTAGTACGTACGCCAGGCCTCTTCGTCGTCGTCTTCGCGGTCGGCCTGGTCATCGGCGGCGTCGAGGCGGCTCATGATGACCTGGTGGTCGTCAGGAACTTCGAGGCTGTCGATAAATGCGGCCAGGCGCTGTCGGACGCCGACGCAGTCATCGTCGTCGGAGTCGCAAGGCGTTCCGCGAGCAATGAGGAAGGGTACGGCCACGTTTGGGCGGCTCTCGCCAGCCGACGCACGCTCGATCGATCGCTCGATGTTTGCGGCGTCGAGCTCTTCCTGAGGGATGTCACCGAGGTAGCTCGCTTCATCGTCCAACACCTTGAACTCAAGGCGAGCGGTCCGAGCGATGATGGCTCGAATCGTGTCGAACTCCTCTTCCGTCGCGCCCGGAACCTCGACGATGATGTCGGACTCACGGCCCATGACGGTCGCTTCCTTGATGCCCAAAGCATCAATACGGTCGCCGATGGTGCGAACGGCCTGCTCAACAGCGCGCGTTCGCAGTTCCTCGAGCCGATCCTCACGCATCGTCAGGTTGATGCTCGTGCCATCGTCACCAGAGCGACGAAGGTCAGGAAACTTCTCGCGAAGCCACTGGTTGTCGAAGACATCCAGGTCGGACGCTTCGACGAAGACGAGTCGAATACCTCGACGACCCACACGCTGTACGGTGACGCGGGTGCCCACCTCACGAAGCTGGTCGCGCGAGATCGTGTCGATTTCGTCGTTGTCGTAGACACCGAGCAGCGCGCCGAGCTCCCGAACCATTTGTTCGGAGTAACGGTCACGACGATCCCGAATGTATTCATCGACCTCGACCTCGTACACCAGGCGAATGCCGCCCTGAATGTCGAGGCCGGGACTGATGCGTCCGGGGAAGACGGTTTGGACCCACTCAGGAGCGGGGCCTGCGCCCACCGCTTCCAAGCTGGGCCAAAGCGCCAGGGATGCCGCGACGATCGCGAGCACCACAGCGCTAAGACGTAAGTAGAAAGAGCGATCCATCGAAACTAGTCCTTCTTGCCTGAATCTGTGCGTGGCATCGCATCCGTCGGAGCATCGGGCCCCGAGACATGTGAGCGAAGCACATTGAGCTTAATCTTCTCGGCCACTTTGAGCGTCACTTCTCGTTCATCCAGGGAGAGAATCTCTCCGCGAATGCCGCCAGTGGTGCGCACGATGTCGCCTTTTTTCAACCCCTTGAGAACTGCTTCTTGGGCTTTGGCCTGTTTTCTCTGGGGAGAGATGATGAGGAACCAAAAAATGGCGAACATCGCCGCCAGGTACCCGTACGTCATCATGCCGCCGCCGCCGCCGGCACAGCCCAATAGTCCCAAAGGGCCATCAGCCGATGCCGCAGCACCGGCCACAGGAGCGTCCGATGCGGGTGGGGGCTGAAGCCACAGAAGAAGCTCCAGAAGATTCGTCAGGAGGTTGGCGTACACGAAAGCACCGGCAATCAAGCAAAAACAGGCAAAAAGTAGGGTCGATACCCAGGGGCGGGGATACCTACTCCATGCCCCTGGGCGCGTCAACCGTGGCATTCTCCCTGGGTGAGCGTCCCAAACCCGCCCAAAGCCGTTTCATCCGCCGCTCATCGCCACGAAAGCGCCGAGATCATGGTGGATCTGACCAGCCATGCCCCTGCCTTGGCGGACCTGGTGACGGCCGACACGACCCTTTTAGGCCGTGTCCTGACAGACGACCTTCACTTGCCTGCCACCCGGGATCGCGTTCTTCGCCAAATAGCGGAGGAAGTGAGAGAGCATGGCCTGCTGCCCGGCTTGAGACGCAGCCGACATCGTCAGATGATTCGGATCGCTTTGAGAGAGGTTCGACGGCTCGCGGACATCGACGACACCAGTCGTGAGCTGGCCGACCTGGCCGCGGCCTGCATTGAGGTTGCTCAGAAGAGCGCCCGCGAAGAGGTCGCCTCACGCTTCGGAGAAGCCGTCTATGACGATGGGACGCCAATCCCACTGGTTGTGATGGGCATGGGCAAGCTCGGAGGGGGCGAGCTCAACCTCGGCAGTGATGTCGACATCTGCTTTTTCCACGAAAGCGACGAAGGTCACACCGAGAGCGGTGAGACCAGCGTTCTCGACTTCTTCGCGCGGGTCGCCAGAAAGACCGCTGCCGCCATTGGCGACCTGACTGAACACGGCTTTGTCTTTCGCGTCGATCTACGCCTGCGACCCGAAGGTAGTCAGGGAGCTCTGGTCAATTCCCTTCCGGCCGCACTTCGCTACTACGAGTCCTACGGTCGCCCGTGGGAGCGCGCCGTGTGGCTACGCGCGCGTCCAGTGGCTGGTGATCTCGCGCTTGGACAGCAGCTCTTGGACTCTCTTTGCCCCTTCGTGTTTCCGCGACGTGTGGACCCGACGATCGCTGATGCGATGCACGAAATGGTGGAACGTTCTCGTCGCGAGCTCAGCAGACATCCGGAGCGTGACGTCAAACTTGGACGCGGGGGAATTCGCGAAGCAGAGTTTTTTGTCCAAGCGTTGCAGCTCATTTGGGGCGGTGTGCAGCCCTCGCTGCGCGTCAGCGGGACCATCGATGCTGCAAGACGGCTGGAGTCATTGGGCTTTATTGGCCCCGGAGAGCGGCATGAACTCGAAAGTGCCTGGGCTCTTCTAAGGCGCGTCGAACATCGCATTCACATGGTCAAAGGCTATCAAACTCACGACATCCCAGACGACTCCATCGCCGGTGAGCAGTTTGCCGCTTCCCTGGGCTTGCCCTCGCGAGACGCGCTTCTGATCAAGCTCGGTGAACACCGTACAAACGTCGCGCGACTCTTCGATTCAATTCGCACTCAAGCATCGCCAGAGGCCATCTCACCTTACGTGCGCGTTCTCGACGCCGTGGCTGATGGACTGCCCCTCGACCAAGTCGCCGAGCGAGCACGGGTGCTGCCGACGAGCGACGAGCATGAAAGCGCAACGCACCTCATGCGCTGGCGACGCTTGCCCGAAGCACCTCTCGGCCTCCTTGGCCGTCGACAAACGCCGCGACTCGCGCATCGATTGCTTCACGAGGTCGGTGAAGCCCCCGACCCTGATTTGGCGCTGCGACAGCTCACGGAATTTCTTCTGCATGGCGGGTGTGCCTATAGCGCCCTACTCGAGAGCGAACCTCGCCTTCTGCGCCGTCTAGTCGGTCTCCTCGGGAGCAGCCCAAGCTTTGGAATCGCCCTTACTGGGTTTCCCTCGAGCCTCGGACTGCTCCTCTCGGGTCGGTGCCCCACTGAGCATTCCCTTCGGGTTGATCATGCGAAGTGCCCACTCGAGTTCGAGGAGTGTGTTCGCTTTCTTCGGCAACAGCACCGCACGGCTTCGCTTCAGCTCGCCCTCGCCTGCGCTGGTGGTGAACTCAGCGTCTCAGAAGTAGCTGCTCTGCTCACGCGACTCGCGGAAGAGCAAATCGACGCCAGCCTTCGCTCTGCATTGAACGACTCACCGCAGCTCCAGACCGCGGACTTCGCCGTCGTAGGCCTCGGAACGTTGGGCGCCCGGGAGCTAGATTTCGCCAGCGATCTTGATCTGCTCTTCATTCATGGGACCGAGGACCCAGCCCTTGCCGGTGCTCTCGCCAAGCTGGCTCAGCGAATCCTACGACTCCTCAGCTGCATCGATGCCGAAGGGCCTGGATACGAAGTCGACACCCGACTACGCCCGAGAGGCTCCCAAGGGATGCTCGTGGTCTCCTTGAGCGCATTCGAGCGCTACCACGCGGACGGAGCTCAAGGCTGGGAACGACAGGCCCTTTTACGAGCACGTTGTGTCGCTTCGACGAGTAGCGAGTTCCGCCGGGCGCTCGATGAGAGCATGACCAAACTCGCGTATGCGAAAGGCCCGGCTGACGCTGCTGAGGTTGCTCGTTTGAGAGGTCGTATAGAACGCGAACTTGCTGGAGAAAGCGCACATCGATATCATTCGAAGCTTGGACACGGAACGCTGATCGATGTTGAGTTTCTCACTCAGTGGCTTCAGATGAGTCACGCGTCGGACCCGAGCGTGCGAATCCTGTCGACGCGCGGCGCCCTCGAAGCGCTTGTTGCCATCGAGGCTCTTAGCAAACGCGAGTTCGCACTTCTCGAGAGCGCGAGGTCCTTCTTTGCGGCGGCCACTCGCGGCCTTCGGTGGCTAGACCCAAGCGGCGATGGCCGGGTGGTCATTGGTGGGCCCCGAGCGAGTACGCTAGCGAGGCATTTGGGCATCCGCGAACGCGACGGATTGCGGGCCGATGACGCGCTTTTCGAGCGGTGGCGTCAGCTCGCCACAGACGTCCGGGCACTCTTCGAGGAGAAGCTTGCGCCCGTTGGCACAACAGCTCCCTGGGAGCTTCCATGAAGAGGCTCCTTCTCACCATGTGCGATGGAGAGCCCCGTGATGAGCTCGCCCTGGCGTTCGCGAAGCACGAGTTTGATGTCACCTGCGCCAGCAGTGGCGAGCAAGCTATCGACCGTTTTGTGATGGAACCCTTCGACGCCATCGCCATTCAGATGAAGCTTCCCGGGCGCGACGGAACAGCCACCGTCGAGTCGATTCGGTGGGCCCCTGGCGGAACTGCTGTGCCCATGGTTCTCCTTGGGACAGACCTTCGGCTCCTCACCCCCATCGGTGCTCGACTCGACATCGCCACGTTCCTGCAGAACGAAGCAGACGCTGCGGCGGGCTCGCTTTGGAATGCCATTCGACAGCGCGGGAATGCCGAAGAAACCCGGGTGGTCGATATTCCGATCATCCGGCGGCGCGTCGCTCTTCCCATTCCCCTCGATGGATCCGCAGAATCACTGGGGTCCATCGACATAGAACTCGCGGAGCTCATCGACGCCGGCGAAAAAGAAACCGCACGCATTCGAAAGCCAGTCGTCCCGGCGCTCGAAGAAGCACGCGCCGTCGATGCGCACGCGGCTGGCGTCGAACGGGATGCGCGCCTCAGCGGCCTCATCGAAGACACATCCTTCGCGGTTGTTCTCGCGCGCCTCGCAGAGCAGCAAGCGACGGGCGCCCTGCTCCTCGAAAACTCGGACGACCCTCGCCACACCCTCGAAGGCCGTGGAGCGAAGAAGGTCGTGTTCTTCAGCGACGGGCGACCCGTGTATGTGCGCTCGAACCTTGAAGAAGAGTGCTTAGGCCACGTTCTTCGGCGAATGAGTCTCATCACTGGCGAGGAGCTTCAGCAAAGCGTTTCGGCCGTTCTCTCCGGACAAGGAAAGCAAGGCGGAGTTCTGATCACGATGGGCGCCATTACCCCCGCGGAGCTTCGTTCCGGGCTCGAAAAAGAACTCATCACAAAGCTCCTTGATCTCTTTAGCTGGGACGAGGGCGGCTTTCAATTTTCCGAGACGCTCGATGCTCCGCCGACAACGGTGGCTCTCGAAGCCTCCGTACCGGAGCTGCTTCTTCAAGGGATCCGGGAGCAGCTGCCCATCGCCCGCGTGTATCGGCACCTCGATGCGCGTGCCGAACGCTTTGTCACGCCAACGACGCGAGATAGTTCAGGCCTGCGGCGCGCCCTCGACGATGGCGGGAATGCACTCCTCGCCGCCATCGATGGGACCATGAGCGTTCGCACCCTGCTGGACTCTGGACAGCCAAGTCGTCCCGAAGCCGCCCACATTCTCTTTGCCGCGGAGGCGCTTGGGATCATCGCGTTTCGCGAGGAAGCCCTGCACATCGTTCCGATCTCGGGCCTCGTTCTTTCCGACACTCAGGCGGCCCTCCAAAGCCGAGTGGTGCGCCTCGCCGAATACCTTCGTGATGGTCGCTACGTGGAGGCTCTCGCGGTGAGCCCCGGAGACAGTGTCGCGGCCGCTCAAGCGGTCAGTGATATCGAAGAAGAGCTTCGCAACGCTCTCGACCGGGGTCAGCTACCGCCCCAAGCTCAAAGCGCGGCGCTCGAGGTGCTCTCGCGGCTGCCGCGGGCCGCTCTCGCTGTTGGCGCCGAGAATCACCCACCGCGCTCGTGGGGCGAGTCTCAGCCACTTCCCGAGCCAAGCGTCAGCCTTCCATCGCTGCAAACACGCCAGACTTTGGATGATCAGGTTGCCCGCGTTCTTCGAGCCGAACGCTTCTTTCGACGAGCTCGCAGCTGCATTCAAGAACGTCGTGTGGATAGCGCGCTTCACCTTCTCCAAAAAGCCGTGGCCATTGCACCGGACGAAGGGGAGTTTCTCACGTTTCTGGGTATGGCTCGCTATGACGCCGCTCTCGTGCGGGAAGACCGGATGCTAGCCCTCAAGGAACTCAAACGAGCCACGCAGATGGTGCCGAAGATGTACCAAAGTCATCTGCACTACGCGCGTGCCCTTCGAGATGAGGGCGAGTTTGGTGCCGCTCACGACGCCTATGCCCGGGCACTGGAAGCCGACCCATCCGGGCGAGAAGCGCTTGCAGAGCTTCGCGAGCTATCCTCGCCAAACGACTGAGTTTGGGCTTTTACGTCGTTTTCGGTGAGTGCCATGCGAACGACGCTTGCCACGTCGACATCTGAGCGGCTATGCCGGAAGAATGGTCGATAAGGTCGAAAAAATCTGGATGGACGGCGAACTCATTCCTTGGGAGAACGCCAACGTTCACGTCCTCACACATACGCTTCACTACGGCGTTGGAGTATTCGAAGGAATTCGCGCGTACGAACTAAGCGACGGTCGCACGGCGATTTTTCGACTGGAAGAGCACGTTCGGCGCCTCTTCGACTCGGCAAAGATCTGCACGCTACCGATGCCCTTCGACGAAGCCGCCATCACTCAGGCATGCATTGATACGGCCAAAGCCAGTGGCTTGAAGGCCTGCTATCTGCGCCCACTGGCGTTTATGGGGGACGGCGCGATGGGCCTTGGCGCCCGCTCGAACAAAACCCGCGTCGCGATCATCGCCTGGAAGTGGGGCGCCTACCTTGGCGACGAAGGCATCGAAAAGGGAATCCGAGCGAAGGTAAGCTCTTTCGCCCGCGCCGGCGTCAACAGCCTCATGGCAAAGGGTAAGATCGTAGGCCACTACGTGAACTCGATCTTAGCGAAGCGCGAGGTCCTCGCCGGCGGCTACGACGAAGCCATCATGCTCGACCCGCAAGGCTACGTCTGTGAAGCTTCAGGTGCGAATATCTTCTCGATTCGAAATGGCATCGTGGCGACGGCGCCGCTCGGCACCTCGATTCTGGGTGGCATCACGCGAGACACAGTCATCACTCTCATGCGCGACATGGGCCTTGAGGTCCAAGAGCGACTTATTGGCCGTGACGAGCTTTACGTAGCCGATGAGGTCTTCATGGTGGGTACGGCCGCGGAGGTAACCCCCGTGCGCGAGATCGACGATCGTGAAGTGGGGACCGGGAAACGCGGCCCTCTCACGGAACGCATTCAGAAGCGCTACTTCGCGGCAGTTCGCGGGGAGTGTCCACCGGAGTGGCTCACACCCGTCTAGCCTCGGATCACCTGCCTTTGCCCACCCGGCAGGGCGGGAAAAACCCAACAAAAAAACGCCTCCGTTTCGGGAGGCGTTTTTCGTGTGTCGAGACCTGGAGTCTCGACGGCCGATGCCGAAGCTTACTTACTCAGCGTCGTCGGTGTTCTCGCCTTCACCAACACCCGCGCTGGCGGCAATGTCTCGGTGAACGAGGAACGCCTTGCACTGCGGGCACTGATGGAAGTCCTCCGCCCGCTGTACATTGATCGCCAGCTGCGCCGGCAGCGCCATACGACAGGACTTACAAATACCATCGGATTCGATGATCGTTGCTGCGTCGTACTTGTGCCGCGTTCGGAGGCGCTCGTACATTTTCATCATGCGCTTGGGCACGTCTGCGGAGAGTTCCTCACGGCCGGACAGCGCTTTCGACTTGAGAGCTTCCAGGTCCGCAATTCGCTTTTCAGCGGCTGTGACCTCTCCGTCGAGGATGCCCTTAGCTTCGTCGAACTGGGCATCACGCTCTTCGAGGATTCGCTCCTTCGATTCGATGATGCCTTCGACTTCAGCGATCTCTTCTTCGCGCTCTTTGATGCCTCGGCGGTTCGCCTCAACTTCACGCTCGGCCGCGTCGACCTCACGAAGATTCCGAGCTTGAGAGCCCTTCGCCTTCGCTTTCTGAAGGGCTTCCACCTTCAGTTTCAAGTCGAGTCCCCGTTCTTCGCGAATGGACCTCGCTTGAGCAAGCTGGGCACGTTCAGCACCCAGAAGTGATTCAAGAATGGAAAGGTCATGGCGCATGCTTTCAAGGCGCTCCGGGAGCTCCTTCAACTCGCGCTCGTAAGCGCGTGCAGCCCCATCCATTTCCGCTAATTTTGCAAACGCTCTTAGCTCTTCGAGCACCCAATGCCTCCGTGAGTGCGGCAACTACCCCGCCCTGCACGGCAACGCAAGCACACTTGCAGGAATACATGAGCTTTTCCGGGTGACCGGCCCCAGTAGCCGTCCTCCACATAAGAAAGTGGGTCTCAGCCTTACGACTGAAACCCACGGGTAGGCCCACCAGGACTCGAACCTGGAACAAACCGGTTATGAGCCGGTGACTCTAACCAATTGAGCTATAGGCCCAGATGTGTTGCCCCACAGAGGACACCACGTCCTAACTCTCCATAAAGCTTCGAAGCTGTTTGCTGCGGCTTGGATGCCGTAGCTTGCGTAGAGCCTTTGCCTCGATCTGGCGAATGCGCTCTCGGGTTACTTCGAAGTCCTGACCCACTTCTTCAAGTGTATGGTCACTCTTCTCTCCGATGCCAAAACGCATGCGAAGAACCTTCTCTTCACGCGGCGTCAGAGTCTTAAGAACACGGCGGGTCTGATCTTCGAGGTTGCCGTTGATCACCGCCTCTACTGGCGAGACCACCGACTTATCCTCGATAAAGTCGCCCAAGTGCGAGTCTTCTTCTTCGCCGATAGGCGTTTCGAGACTGATAGGCTCCTTCGCGATCTTGAGAACCTTGCGGACCTTCTCCAGCGGCATTTCCATGCGCTCAGCGATCTCTTCGGGCACCGGCTCACGACCGAGTTCTTGCACCAGATAGCGCGAAGTTCGGATGAGCTTGTTGATCGTTTCGATCATGTGAACCGGAATACGAATCGTACGTGCTTGGTCTGCGATCGCTCGAGTAATGGCCTGGCGGATCCACCACGTAGCGTACGTGGAGAACTTGTAGCCGCGACGGTACTCGAACTTATCAACGGCCTTCATCAGACCGATGTTGCCCTCTTGGATGAGGTCCAAGAACT
>JBLHKB010000172.1:0-12089 GCA_047619315.1 Polyangiales bacterium | reverse complement strand
CGCCAAAGCTGATGGCCCGACCACGCTTTGGCGTTGTTTGCAGCGCGACCGCTTTTTTTCATAAAAACGACGAGGGGTGTCCATTTCATAAGTAGAAAGGACATTCACATGTCGAAAACAGTCTCTCTGATTCTACTCACATCCCTCCTCGCACTCGGTTGCGAGCAAGACGGGTCCATTGGCGCCGATGACCTCATCGCCGCCATCACGCGCACCGATGATGGTTCACAGCCACCCACAAGTGGTGACGCGGTCATCCTCTGGACCATCAGCAGCGGTTCGCCAGACTACGAATACATCGCCGGACGCGGCTCTCTCACGTCGACTGGCTTCGAGGTCACGCTTCCCGCCTCGATGCCAGCGGAGGCCCTCAACTCTTATGGGATTGGCGTCGGCATCGTGTTGGCATTCGACACGGGAATGGCTCTCGAGGATGGACGCGTACCTGACACCTTCGAGGAGAGCACTGTCATTGGAGCCACCCCGAACTACGCGATCATCTACGTGGCGCCGGACGCCGGCGAGGGACCCGACTGGGCAAACGATTTCCCCACTGGATTCAGCTGCGGAGTCGGCGTCGAAGGGACGGGCACCTTCGATTCATTCGAACCTGTTCGTTGCGACCTCGTCGAGCTCCAAATCGGAGACGTCGAGAGCTTCGACTTCGTCAACTGGACTTGAGATGAGAGCGCTCTGCCTACCGCTCGTCGCTACGCTCTCGGTGCTTGGCGCATCGAACGCGCGCGCCGAATGGTGGGTGCAGTCGCCGGATGACTCCTGTGTGGAACGTGACGTCCTCGTCGCGCTCATCGTCGACGCAGTTCCCCTACAGGTGCTCGCCGCCGGCCCGCAACGCACTGCTCGAATTGCCCTGAGCCCCGAAGAGGGGCTTATCTCGATCTTGGTGGCCCGAGACGGCGTGACGCTTGGGGAGCGACGTCTTCATACAGGCTCAAGCGATTGCTCAGAGCTTACCGAGGCCGCTGTCTTCGTCGTCGCAACACTGATCGAAGGAGGCGTTGGGCTCGAGGCCACGAACGAGACTCTTCCACGCCATGAGGGCGCGACTCAGCTCGCGCGACCTTCGGACGCTCCTCGCCGCGAAAGCCTGGAGTCCAGCGAGGCAGGGGTGGAGTCCGACGTCGTAAACGAAAACAGCGCGGCTCCGATCGACGAAGAAGCGGCCACAAACCTTGACGCTCCGCGGGCAAACACACGCACTGATGACTCAAGCGACAGCCTCCCTGCACCTCTGACTCGGGAGCTTATGCTCGCCGCCGGCGCGGCATTTCGTACTGGAGCAGACCCGGGGTTTGGCCTTGGCCCACGCTTGTCGCTCAGCGTTCGCCTGGGTCTTTTTCGACTCGCGCTTCACGGGTCTTACTTTCGCCGGGACCTGGACGTGGAAGAGCGGCGGCTTGTGCTCAACGCGGGGGAGCTAGGCGCGCGGCTTTGCGTCGGACACCGGCAGCTTCAAACGTGGCGGCTTGAGGGATGCGGCGGAGTTGACGTCGGTGTCAGCTCGGGAGAAGGGCTTGGCTTCGACACGAATGCGAAGACCCGGCTCGTCTCCGTGGGGATCGTCGCGGAAGTCGGCGTACGATACACCCACCGTCGTCTGATCGCGCGGGTGAGCATCGGCGGCGGGGCGCGCCTCCAGAGAGTTCGCTTTACACGCCAACGAGGACGAGAGAGCGTCGACGTATTCCGCCAGAGTACGGGGTCGTTCCTCGCGCTTCTGGAGCTGGGTGTTCGCTTTGACTGGAGTCGCGGGTGAGCAGCGGTCAAGGGCGGTTAGAAACACTCTTCGCGGAGCATGGCCGCTTTGTCTTTCGCGTGGCCAGACGACTGGGAGCGCCGGCGCGCGACGTCGAAGACGTGACCCAAGAGGTCTTCGTGGTGGCTTTTCGTAAGCTAAACGACTTTGACGGTGCGTCGCCACGTGGATGGCTCTTTCGAATCACTTCGCGGGTCGTCAGGGACTACCGAAAGCGAGCGAGTACGCGAAACGAAGACCTGGCGGCGCCGCTTCCAGAAGAGTGTTCGAGCGGCTCACAGGACGAAGACATCTGGAAACGCCAGATGCGACGTGCCCTCGACGAGGCGATGAACGAGCTAAAGCCTGCGGAGCGAGAGATCTTCACGCTGTATCAACTTGAGAAGCTCTCGATGCGCGAATGCGTGGAGTTGATCGGATGTCCGGAGCAGACCGGCTACTCACGCCTTAAATCTGCACGAGAAAAGGTTCGACGTAAACTGAGCACTCGACTCAGTCTCGTCGCACCGTTGGAGGAGGTGAGCTGATGGGTGATGACTGGCAAGATGCGCTGACTCCGTTTGCGCGCGAGGTCATCGCCTCCGCAGAAGACGATGTCTGTGACGACGGAACCTTCGAGCGAATGAACAAGAAGGTCCTCGCGGCGGCGGCCGTTGCCGCGGGCACGGGTGCAGCAAGCGCGGCGAGCGCAGCCTCCGTAGGGAGCGGAGCCGCAGGGAGCGGAGCCGCTGCAGCCACCGCATCCCTCGCAGCGAAGGCGGGCGTTCCAACGCTCGGCGCCGTATTCTTCAAGGTGCTCGCCGCCGTTGTCATCGGGTCGAGCGTGGTAGGCGGAGCACTCTGGACGACGCGCACACAAGAGGAGAGTCCAGCGCCGGTCTCCGCTTCGCCCGTGGTGGCGACGGAAGGTGAGCTGAGAAGCCCAAGCGAGGCATCACCCCCAGTCCCCGAAGAGCCAGCCAGCGATGAGGAGATGACCGAGCCGAATCTTGGAGGGTCCGCGAGGGCTCAAGACGAGGGTACTGCCTCTCCACCTCGGCGAACGAACGAGGTGCGCAGCGTTGACGACGAAGAGCCGCGGAGCGCGAATGTGGAACAGGCCCCCACGGCATCACTCGGCGACGAGCTGCGGCTTCTGCGCGAGCTCCAGCGCAGCGTCCAGACGCGACCAGCCCATGCGGTACGCCTTGCGGATGAACATGAAGTTCGCTTCGGCAGATCCGAACTCGGTCCCGAGCGAGAGCTGCACCGTGTTCGTGCGCTCATCGAGCTCGATCGCAGTGAAGAGGCCTCGAGGTTTCGTGATCGCTTCCATGCGACGTTCCCAGCCTCTCCCTATGGGCCCCGCGTCGATGCTCTCCTCGAGGCTATCGAACGCTAGCTGCGTCTTGCGACGCGGAGTCCCGCAAGAGGGCGCTCCCCCACGCACCGAGGGGAAAGGCCCTCGCTTCGTCACTACTTCGGCCAGCAAACTCGTAAAAAACCAGGCACTTTCGCTAGGTACGCTCCGTGCATCTGTTCGCATATGGCGAGTGAATCCCCGGAGAGCGAGACTACGACGAAGAGAGTAGGGCCGCGTCCACCCTCGTTCTCCCTCCGGCGGAAGCTCGCGCTTCTGACGGCGGCCATCACGCTCATTCCGATCCCGCTGGCGGGAGCTGTCTTGGTCCACAAAGCCCGGACAGCGCTCGAAGATGCGGCGGAGTCGTTTCAGCTCGCCCTCATTGGCGACATGGCAGGGTCGCTCCGCAATCAGCTCACCCGAGCGGAAGACGCCATCGACTCCGTCGGTCGGCTCCTCATGAACCCGGACCTGCCCGAAGAACACGCGATCCGCGCCTCGATGCAGACCATCGAGGGAATCGCGGGGCTCGATCACGTCGCGATCTATGACGCCGAAGGAGTACTCATCGATGTGGTGCGTGAATCTGGCGCGGACATCCCTGAGTCGGAGGCTCAGCTCAGCAACGAAGTGCGCACCGCCGCCTATCACGACGGCGCCGCCATCGGAGCACCCACCGCCGCGGACTACGGCGCGCGCTTGCTCGTCGTGGTGCCCCTGCGTGATGCAAACGAAGAGCCGCGTGGCTACGCCGCATCCCATGTTTCCCTCGCGGAAGTTCAGGCCCATGTGAGCCAACTTGCGGAAGCACGCTTCGAGTCCCCGTCACGGCGTCTGTACGTGATCGACCACGAGTTTCACGTGGTCGCAGAATCCGGCGAAGGACTTGAAGGCGAAATTCGCGTGCTGGAACATCCTCTCGTCGCAGACATCCAGCACGCAGAATTTCGCGCCTCATTCGCCCAACAGCGCGTCTACACCGTGGACGGTGTTGAGTATCTCGGGACACTCTCCAGTGTGCCTCGCTACGGATGGGGCATCGTCGTTCAGGTACCCACGGAGATCGCCTTTGCCGCGGTCACCACGATGCAACAGGTGGTCTTCGCCCTCGCGCTCATTTTGACGCTCTTGGCGCTCTTCGTCGGCCTCGCCCTCGCCCGCTCCATCACCAAACCCATCGACGCTTTGGTGCAGCTCGCGGGCCGAATCGGACGACGCGAACTTGGAGCCACCGTCGACATTCACACGACGGATGAGCTTCGGACGCTTGGAGACGCACTCAGTGGTGCATCCATCGAGCTAAAAGAGAGCGAGGAGGCGATCCGCAATGAGCACGCCATTCGCTCGGACCTTGGGCGCTATCTACCCGCGGAGATCGTGGAACGCGTCGTCCATCGCAAGCAAGACATGGCGCTTGGTGGCAGCCGGCGAGAGATCACGGTGCTCTTTGCCGATGTCGTCAACTTCACGCCGATGACGGAGCAGTATTCGCCGGAAGTGGTCGTCGCCGTTCTCAACGAGATGTTCACATTTCTTACGGAGATCGTGTTTCGTCATGGAGGCACCGTCGACAAGTTCATCGGTGACTGTGTGATGGCGATGTGGAACGCGCCGGCGGACCAACCAGATCACGCCGAGCGGGCGTTGAACGCCGCCGAAGAGATGATCTTGTGGCTTGAGACGGGCAACGAAGCATGGCTCAAGCGCTACGGCGTGCGTATTCAGCTCGCTATCGGAGTGCACACCGGCGAGGCTATCGTTGGAAACGTCGGCTCCGAAACCCGGATGCAGTTCACGGCCATAGGCGACGTCGTCAACGTGGCCGCGCGACTGGAAGCGATCGCACGCCCACAACAAATACTCGTCACACAAGCCACCGCCGACGCGGCCGGTGACAGCTTCGAATACGGCGACCTCGGCGAGCGCGAGCTCGTTGGACGCACAGGTACGGTCCAGCTTCTGGAGGTGCGCACGTGAGCGAAAAAGAGCCCGTCGCCGGTGACATTATCGCGGGCCGTTACCTTCTACGCCGGGAACTCGGCGTCGGCGGAATGGGCGCCGTCTGGGAAGCGACACAGCTAAACCTCGACCGATCCGTCGCGCTGAAGCTCCTCCATCGCCAGTACGCCGTGGACCCCACGGCGCGTGCTCGCTTCATTCGAGAGGCGCAAGTCAGCGCCGCGATCAAGCACAGCAACATCGTCCAGATCTATGACTTTGGCGACGATGATGGCGAGCTCTTCTTGGCCATGGAGATGCTGAAAGGCCAACCGCTCCGCGGCATTGTGGACACGGAGATTCCCGTGCAACCGATTCGGAGGACGCTCTCGATCTTGACGCAGATCGCAGACGCCCTTCTTGCCGCTCACAGCGTGGGACTCGTCCATCGGGACCTCAAACCCGAGAACATTTTCCTGGAGCGTACGGATCGCGGAACGGACAGAGCCGTCGTCGTGGACTTCGGTCTGGCGTTTATCGTCAATGAAGAGCGCGGGTTGAATCGCGTCACGAAGATTGGCGTCATCATGGGGACGCCCGACTATATGTCTCCAGAACAGGCGTCCTCGAACGACAACATCGGAACGGCGTCTGATGTCTATTCTTTGGGTTGCCTTGCCTACGAGATGCTCACGGGCTCTGCCCCGTTTGCCGGAGATCCGATTCAGGTTCTGACGCAGCACCTCTACGCCGCGCCGAAGAGTCTCCGCGAGATACGACCCGACCTCGCGATCCCCCACGAGCTGGACATGTTGTGTCTGGAGATGCTCATCAAGGATCCAAAGGAGCGACCCTCCATCGCGGCGGTTCGCGAGACCATCCTTAGTCTTGATCCTTCACGTCCAGAGCGCGGCCGAGCCGACGAGCCCCTGCGCGGAAGAGCCGCGCGAATGATCTCCGCGGCACACCCTTCCCTCGGGCAGACGCTGCCGCCGGCGCCGGCCCGAAACGAAGAGGATGTTCGCCTCGCCGTCCCAATAAAGCTCGAGCTGGCCGTCGATCTTGGTCTGCGGGCCAACGGCATCGAGCCGTGTGAGATGGGCGCGGGCGTCGACGCGCTCTTGCTGACGCCTGAGCTCCTCCCCGAGCACGCGAACTCGGACATCCCCATCATCCTACAAGTACCCGCGGACGAAGAGGCGAGCAAAACTGCTCAATGGCTTAAGCACGGCATCGCCGACGTCGTGCGCACGCCTCTTCAGCCTGCGGACATCTCGCGCAAAGTGTGGCGCGCGGTACGGCGTCATCGCCGGAAACGAAAGCGAACGACATGAATCGACTTCACTTACTTATCGTCACCTTACTGGCCCTTCCGTTTGTCTTCACGACACCTGCTGAAGCCCAGTATGCGGGCCGCGACCCGTCGGAATGCGCGCTCATGAGCACGGCTGAAGTCGAAGTCGTGCCCTACGAAATTCAGCCACGGGATCGCTGCACTCGAATCGCTCAGCGCCACTTCGGTGATCGCCAGCGCTACGACCTGATTCACGAGTACAACCCGGACCTTGGGCCCACGCCGCACCGTTTTCGACCCGGCACGTATATCTGCCTGCCGCGACGCGCTACGGACAGTGACGCCGCCGCCGCTCAGATCACCGCTCTTCGGCGAAACGTACGACGACGACGAGGAGAGCAAGCCAACTGGACGGACGCGGCGCTCGGGCAAGAGCTCGACCGCGGCACTCACGTCAACACACTCGAGAATGCGTACGCCGAGCTGACGTTCGCAGACCGAACGATCATCACGCTGCGAAACGACACGTTGGTCGTCGTTTACGGATCCGCCGGCAACTCGCAGCGGCGCAGCGGAACAGAGGCGGTCCTTGAACGCGGCTCTTTGCGAACGCGACTCTCTGGACTCCGAGGAGGACAGCGGTTTTCCGTCCGGACACCGAGTTCCACCGTCGCCCTCGGCGAAGGCGGTTCCGTCACGAGCGTCGATGAGTCCGCGACCACACGCGTCTCCAACCACACGGGCAGCGCTGCGCAGGTCAGCGGACGTTCCGGCTCACCGGTCAGCGTCCCCGCGGGAATGGGTTCGGAGGTCCGGCGCAACCGCCGCCCTTCACCTCCACGCCCTCTGCCCGCAGCACCGATCTGGTTGGAGCAGCCTTCCCGTTTTATGGGAACGCCGAACTACACGCGCATTGCGGGGGGCTGGAGTCCCGTCGAGGTTGCGCGCGTCTATCAAGTGGAGGCGGTTCGCGTCGATGGCGACAACGAGCAGCTCGTCGCGCGCGTTGAAGTACCAAACTCCGTGAGCCGTTTTGAAATGCACCGGCTTCCGCCGGGCGACTACCGAGTCCGCGTCTCGACCATCGACGACGCCTTCTTCGAGAGCGTACCGAGCGAGCCTTGGGAGATCCGCGTCGATGTCGTTGGCGTCGCGGTTGAAGGCGAGAGTATCGATGCCACCTTCGACGCTGGAGACCCTTCCATCGAAGTGGCTGAAACCGCAGACGTCCCTCTGGGTGGTCGCCTCGTTTTCCCCGACGGCGTCCGATGCGGAGTGGGCGACGAGCGAGCGTCCGAGCTTACGCTCACGACCGTCGGCCCCCTTGCACTTCAATGCGATACTGACGGCGGTGTGTCCGTCGCTGTGATGCGCGTGGTGGGTTCGCAAATGCGAAGTGACACAGCAGTGCTGACGCGCGGAGCAGTTCAGGAAGTTCAGATCCAGACGACGTCGAGCGATGAGCGCGATAGCGCGGAGTTCGTAGGCGCGGGTCTTGAAGTTGTGGACGTCGAACAGAACGACGATGGGTACCTCGTGAGGGTTCGCGCGGACCCGGACGCTCCAAGCCCTGCCACGCTTTCCTGGATGGACGGAGGCGACGCTCTGGCCCAGATGTCCTTCGAACTGGCGGCGCCCGACGACGTGGTTGTCATTGAAGACGATGTCGAGGAACCGGTGGTGTTGGTGCCCCAAGCACCATGGACACAGGTCGTCGGGACTCTTGGGGTTCCCGACCACGGTGGACTGAGGGACACCAGTCGAGATGGTGTGTACGGATGGCTGGGAGCCACCGTTGAGGCTGCGAGCGATGTCCGCGTGCGCGGCACAGTGGGTGTTCACGCCGCCCTCTTCTCACGCCAGCTCCAGCTCGAAGTCACCGCAGCCTACGACTTTGTCGGCCCGACTCTTCCGACGCGCGGCTCTGGCGATGTATCCGCCACCCTTGGCTATCGCGCCAACCTCGAGAGCTTCGACTTCGTTGTCGACATGCAAGCGTTCTTCCCATCGGGCCCGGACGGCATCGGCTCGATCCGCTTGATTCCTAGCGCCCACTTTGGATTGACCGTCGCCGACCGCGTACGGCTGCGGATGCGCCAGGGGGCATCGATCCAGACTCGCGACACCGACACACTCACCTCTTGGATCTCTGCGTATGGCGTCGAATCCCGCATCGTTGCTGGCTTGAACGCTGGCCTCGAGTTCGACGTCACCTACGGTGAAGAGCGGAGTACGCGACTCACCATCCCAAGCCTGAGCCTGGCGGTCTCGTACGAGTTCGAGCCGGTCATGATCAACGCAGCCTTCCGAGTTCCGTTGACCGAGGATGGACAGGCGCTGCTTGGCGATTACGCGTTCCTGCTGAGTGTTGAAGCGGGGACCTGGGGGAACTGACGGGCTGAGGGCGAGAACACGAGGAACAATATCGGCCACTCGCACGTACGACGCGTATGACGCGAATCCTCATTTCGATGTTTCTCGTGGCCTGTGGCTCTCAGGCACCGGCGGCAGACCCCGCCCCGCAGCCCGTCGCAGAAGTGCACGAGCAGCCTGCGGCACCGAGCTCCAACGTCGAGGCCGGCGAGTCGACGGCCGCCGACGTGAGGGACCTATGCCTTCCCTTTGTCGACGGCTGTGGTTGCTCATCGATGTGCGCGCGCGGTCAGCGACACATGAGGGAGACGAATACGAGGTCACCCATGATGGACAAGACAGTCGCCTCGACCATGCGATGCGCCAGCGGCTCTGTTTCGACGCCAGTGGCGTCGTCTCTCGCGGTGACGGGGCCGAGTGTATGGACACCTTTCGGTGGGGACGATGCGGTGGGGAATGCGTAGCGACCCCGGTCCCCACGTGTCGTATCGTCGAAGGAAACTGTCAGCGAGTGAAGACGAACGAGGGAACGTCTTGGGAAACCGCCACCTACCAGGTGTCATTAAACGAGGTGGCGACCGGTACGCTGCGACTCTCTGGGAACCGCTATGCGTATGAAGGGGAGGACTCCCCGGAGGCATTCGGAGCTGCGTTCTACTTCATCGAGCACCCCACCGGCGTGCTCCGTACTGAAGCTCAAGGCGATCGCACTCTCGGCCTGGTTCGCTTTGATCCGGAAGGCTCTGATTTCGAACCGATGAATCCTCGACGCACCCTCGAGGTTCGTCAGGGAGACGGCTTCTACTGGATGCACAGCATCGTCGGTGAGTTTCAGAATTGGTCCATTCGAACGGAGTGAGAGCTCGCCGTCCTCGGATGAGGACCAAGTCTCAAAAAGCGCCAATGCCGACTCAAATAGTCGCAAAAAACGCCTTATTATTCACACACACAAGGCATGAGGTATCGTTTGTGATTACAAAAGTCTAGATCTAGACTTTTTGCAGCGCCGTTTCACTTGAGCTTCCCTGCGCGAGGCGCTCCGCTTTCGGCCTGAAAACCCGACCTCCCTCGCGTATGAACACCGCGTGAAGCTCAGCACCATCTCCTCGCGCCTTTCCAAACGCCTCGCGGACCTCACGTTCTCCGAGCCCGTCACTCACGTTTATGATCCGACGGACTACGCGCGCGGGATTCATAGAGCGTACCTCGATCGGTTTGGCGAGGGACCCAAGGAAGCGATGCTCCTTGGCATGAACCCTGGTCCTTGGGGCATGGCGCAAACCGGCGTGCCCTTTGGCGAAATCGCCGCGGTGCGTGATTGGATGAAGCTCGACGGGAGCAAGATTGGAAAGCCAAAAACCGAGCACCCAAAGCGACCCATCACCGGGTTCGACTGCGCGCGAAGCGAAGTCAGTGGCGCGCGAATGTGGGGCTTCTTCAAAGAGCGCTTCCCCTCGCCGGACGCGTTCTTCGAGCGCTTCTTCGTCGCGAACTACTGCCCCTTGGTCTTTATGGAGGAGAGCGGCCGCAACTTCGTACCTGAGAAGCTACCCGTCGCTGAACGCGAGCCTCTCTTGGCGGCCTGCGACGAAGCGCTCCTACAGACGGTCAAGTCGCTGAAACCGAAACGCATCATCGGCGTTGGGGTTTGGGCCAAGAAGCGCGCTCAGAAGGCCCTCGCGGAGCTCGACATCCCCATCGAACACATTCTCCACCCAAGCCCCGCAAGCCCCGCAGCGAATCGTGGCTGGGCGCCTCAAGCCGAGGCGCAGCTCCTGGCCATGGGGATCAAGGTCTAAGGCCTCGAAGCGCCGGTAGCCTCAGACGATGCCGTGTTAGGGTCGCGGCATGGACTCCGCCGAGCTCACACGACTGACCGCAGAGACGCTCTATCTCGTGCTCCTCGTGTCGGCACCAGCGCTCCTCGTGAGTCTCGTCGTCGGTTTCGTGGTCGCACTACTTCAGGCCGTCACACAGGTGCAGGACCAGACACTTTCGTTCGTTCCAAAACTCGTCGCCGTCGCCGCCGCGCTCGTCGTCATGGGCGGCTGGATGGGGGCTCATATGATCCGTTTCACGGACTCGCTCTGGCGCGCTATTCCCGAGATGTTCTAGGCGCACATGGAGCGTCTCTTTGCCTGGCTGCTCAGTGAGTCCCAGACGGATCTTTGGACCGCAGGCCTCGTCGCCGCGCGCATCGCGCCGCTCACCATTTTCGCGCCGTGGCTGAGCCTCAAGCGCACGCCACCAGTACTTCGAGCCACGCTGGTGTTTGCGCTCACCCTCTCCTTCGCGCCCCTCGCCGCTGCCAACCTGCAGTTCGACCCATCCGGCATCCCAGCTGTCGCCTATGGCGCCTGGCTTCTTCGAGAGGCGCTCGTCGGAACGCTCTTCGCCCTCGCGACAGCGATGCCTCTCTACGCCCTCGACTGGGCCGGACGCCTCGTCGACACTTGGCGTGGAGCGAGCCTCGCCGAAGTCATCGCGCCGAATACCGGAGAGCGCACGAGTCCCGTCGGCGACCTCTATATGCTCATGGGCATCGCGTTATTTGTAACGCTCGGCGGCCACCGCGCGGCGCTCGCGGCCTTCGCCCAGGGTCTCATAACGGCGCCCATCGGGCAGACCGGGTTTGTCCAAGGCGCCTCCGTGTGGCTTGAGTCCGCTCAGCTCACGGGCTCTGCGCTTACCATGGCCGTCGCTATCGCCGCGCCTGCAGCGGCGGCGATCGTTGTCGTCGAGGTCGCCCTTGGGCTTTTGGCGCGAAGTGCACCCCAGGTCCCAGTTTTCTTTGCCGGAATGCCGCTACGCGCAGCGGCGGGGATCGGCGCGATGTTATTGGGCCTTTCACTGCTCATGGCCCAGCTCCCCGAGACATTTCGTGCGGCGATCGACGTCGCCGGCGGCTGGCTCGAGCGACTCTGAGCGGAATGTCGGGCGAAGACGCTTTGAGTTGAGGTCTCGATCGAGTAGGAGACGCCTATGGGCAAACCCAACATCGAAACCCTCATCGACGCCGAAACCATCGAAGCGCGCTGCGCCGAGCTCGGCAAAGAGATCACCAAAGACTACGCCGACAAAGAGATCGTCATCGTCCCGGTTCTCAAAGGCAGCTTTGTCTTTGCCGCAGACTTGATTCGGCACATTGACCTGACGTGTTCCATCGACTTCCTTGGGCTTCGTTCCTACGAAGGCACGGAGTCGAGTGGCGTCGTGCAGATCACAAGCGATCTCACGAAGTCCGTGGATGGAAAACACGTCCTCGTCATCGAAGACATCGTCGATACGGGCCTGACGATGCAATACCTTCTCGAGAACCTAGAGACGCGAAAGCCTAAATCCGTCAAGACGGTGTCGCTGCTGCA
>JBLHKB010000171.1:0-12161 GCA_047619315.1 Polyangiales bacterium | reverse complement strand
TGACGTTGGCGAATAAGGAATAGCTAAGGCGTCAGTCGGTTCTGGTTTGGGGTTCTGGACCTACCCTTGTGGCGCATATTCCGAGCCATAAGGGAGTGAGGAAAACGAAGGCCGCTCTGGTTTCCGTTTTAGGTGACGGCACCCACCGCCGCCCGCCACCGTTCATCCCAGTCGCCTCTGATGACCACATATGGAAGCTCTCTGTCTTTGAGCTCTGTTTCGAACTCGCGAAAGAACTCGGTGCGGTCCGCGGGAAGGTAGCGGACCGGATCCTTCACCCAAGGAACGTCGACGTCGCACAGAAGGTAGAGATCGGCGAAGCGGGTTCGAGCTAGCTGCTCGATCTTTGGATCGCATCGTCCGTAGAGCTTCTTTGCCCAGAGGGTGGTGCTGAGCGTGTCGGTGTCCATCACAAGGACTCTGTTGGCTTGTCGCGCAAGTGAGTCTTCGAGGGCTTTTTGGCCTCGTGCGATTTCTACGAGGTCTCGTTCACGCAGATTTCCCCCGCGCTGCTCAAGGTAGGTTCTCGCGTACTCGGGTACGCAAACGGTGTCGAGGTGCTCTGCCAGCCTCCGAGCGAGGGTTGTCTTGCCCACGGACTCCGGGCCGAAGACGCAGATGCGCCGAGCGTAGTGGGCGCGCACGGGCTCGGGCAGGTATTTCCAGTGGTGGAGAGGGCGGGCACGGAGCTCTGTGCCGCTGATGGCCACAGCCGCGCGCTCAAGGTCGACAGGGTGGAACACCGCACCCAGCTCATCGGCGAGTCGAGCGCCGTATTCTTCCGAGGCGAACACACGACCGGCGGATTCAGGCAGGATGTTTGTCAGAGCCTCTCGCCACAGGTCCCAGAACCGAGGATGTTCCTCCGGGTTCCCGGGGAGCTCCTTGTCCAGGTGGTGAACCGCTGCCGTGGGAAAGAGGTCTTCGACCCATCGGACGCGGAGTGCTCCGGGGATAGGCTCATCGGCGAGGGAACATACCACGATGTGAAGTCGTTTCGAGAGCGACTGCGCCACCCGCAAGAGGTGTGCGTGCCCTTGATGCAGGGGAAGAAATTTGCCGATGACGAGGCCGACGTCCGCGTTGCTCAATGGGAACGGTCCAAGTGGGCGCTGAGGGTTGCGCGAGCGTCGGGCTGAAGACCAGCCCACTCTTCGTAGTCTCGCCTGGCATGGACCTCGAACTCGATGCCTCCGCTGACATAGAGCGATGCAGGGATGGATTCGCCGTAGTTCGGCATGAGCTTCAACGTGCCTTTCGGTCGAGAGTGAATCGCGGACGCGCTTAGCTTTTCGCGTCCGGCAATGTGCGCGACGGTGCCGGGCTTTGCGCGCGTGAGGAGCTGAACAAGAACCTTTGCGCACCACCCGGCGGGGGTCACGTCGAAGAAGATGTCTTCGCTGGAGCTAGGCGCGTTCAAGCGCGCTTCTTGTGTCAGGGTTGGAGGTGTGTCGGAGCCGTCTTCGTTCAAAAGAAGTCCGAGGCGATAGACCACCCACGGAGTGGGCTGGCGATAGAGGTAAAACTCGGCGGCGGCTTTGCTCTGCGCATACCCACCAAAGAGTGAAGCACTGGTGCCCTCCAGCTTTGTCTCGCTAGCGCTCTTTGGGCGAGGCCATTGAGAAGCGAAGACGCCTAGGCTTGAGACATGGTGGAGGGTTGCTCCTGAGACCCGGCAGAATTCACTGAGGTCATAGAGAGACTCGACGTTGCAGCGGCGAAGCTCCTCGAAGGTGGAGCTTAGAGTGACGTCCGCAGCGCAGTGCAACACCGCCGACACTTGCTGCGTTGCCTCGGCATAGTCGCTCGGCGATAGGCCCAGCTGCGGCTGCCCGAGGGAACCGTCGAGGACGCGAACCTGTGCCATAGAATTGGCCGCAGAGATGGTCAGCTCGAGTAGCAGAGAACGCGCTCGTTCCTTGGACGTCGTGTCGCGGGTGGGGCGGATTAGACAAAAGACTACCCACCCGCCTTCAACGAGCTGCCGAAGAAGCTGCTTGCCGAAACTTCCTGTGCAGCCTGTCAGTAGGATTGAGCGACGCTTTTCGTTTGTGAGGGAATGTTCTGTCGGGAAAGCCGGCTCGACGAGGGGGAGCTTGGCGACGCTCCTCTCTAGTTCCAATAGGCTGCGACCGGCGGACGCGCTGGCGAGGTTCTCTTCCGTAAGACGCGACGAACCCATCAAGGTCTCTGGACTCACGTAGAGCCCTCGACGCGAGAGTTCCAGGGAGCCTTTTAGGGCGTCGAGGGAATCGAGTCCGTTGTCCCTAAAGCTCCGGTCGGCTCGAACGTGGTGTCCAGCGATGTTCCGAAGAACTTGGGTCACAAGGTTGTCCGGAGTCGTTTGTTCCGTCGATGAGGGAAGCGCTGCTCCGTCGACCTTTCCCCTCACCGTTCGAGGCAGGACGTTCACGAGTATGATCTCGGAAGGGATCATCCAGGGCGGGAGTGCGTGAACAAGCGCCGCTCGTAGGTCTTCCGCTGGGCTGCACCCCGCGACGTATGCCCTGAGTTTGCCGGCCGCGTTGGCGTCCACGTAGCTCTCTCGAACGGCGGGAATACGGAGCAGCGCCGCTTCGACTTCTTCCGGTGCAATCAGTCGTCCCCGGACCTTCCGTTGCCGATCGGCACGACCCAGAAAGATATAACCATCGTCGCTTTTGCGGACGAGGTCGCGAGTCTTGAACCACCTGACTCCCTCATGCGTCACGAATCGCTCGTGAAGAGCTGGGTCCTTTCCTAAGTATCCGAGGGCCACCTGAGCGCCACCGATCCAGAGTTCACCTTGGTTGTCGGTGCTCGCTTCATTCACTCGGAATGCGACACCGGCAAGGGGCGCTCCAATGTTCGGCTCGGACCAGCCCGGGTTGCAAAGCCTCGCGCTGGCGCAGACCGTGGTCTCGGTGGGACCATAGACGTTGAAGATGCGCTTTGTCTCCGCCCAGCGCCTCACGGCATCGGGGTCGGTGACCTCGCCCCCGACGACGACCGTTGATAGCGCCGGATACGAGCCCGGATCGAGTGAGGGCAAGAGAGCTGGAGGGATGTCAGCGTGAGTGACTTTCATTTCACGCATGCCCTTCGAGAAAGACTCTGACGTGCGACGAATGCACAGTGTTGCTCCCGCCAAGAGTGCGGTGCCCCAATCGGAGATCGATGCATCAAAGATGGTGGAGAGTCCCCAGTAGACCCTTGATTGCTCTGTGATTCCGAATACCTCGACCTGCGCGGCGAGCATCGCTTGGAGGCCGTCGTGACCAAGCGCCACGCCTTTGGGCTGACCGGTCGAGCCGGACGTGAAGATGACGTAGGCCTCCGATTCGATGGCCGAGGTCTGCTCGGCGACCTTCGTCGCGCCGCTGGCGGTCAAGTGAGCGCTCGGGAGCGCGAGATCGAGGCACCTCTGAATACGCTCTTGGGGCTCTGCATCAGAGAGCGGGAACCACGAGCATCCGAGTTTCCAACAGGCAAGAGCGGCGGCGATCCATTCGGGGGTCCGCGGGAGCTGAAGGGCGACTCGAGCTCCCGGCGCGAGCCCGACGGAAACCAACTGGTTCTCGAAACGGGCGACGAGGCTCCAGAGCTCTGCGCGCGTCAGCGAGCGGTCCCCCCACTCCACCGCGGGATGAGCGGGTGCCTCACGGACCAGGGCCTCCTGGCGAGACACGAAGGATGTCACGCGATACCACTGACGTAGTCACGGAGGGCCGAGCCCCGACATCGAGCGTCGACATTGGGGGCACCTCGCCCTGCGTCATGATCTCCTAGATGCACCACTCGGAAATCCAAGCTGTATCGTGTTGTGCCGTTCTCAAGCGGGCGAGTCGCATGGAAATGCGCGCCGGCGAACAGCAAGTTGTCACCGGCCTGTCCTTGAACCGTCTGCGCGGGACCGCGAGGAGGTTGTCCGATGACTGTTGGGTAGCGCGCGCTTACCCCGGATGTCTGCTTCTGCCATCCGATCTTGAGTTCCCACCCGTCGCGCACCCAGTCGTCGTAGTCGAAGATTTCCGAGTCGTTGGGCACGGCGGTGTTGAAGCGCTCTGGATAGATCTCGAACGTCTCGTCTTCTCCGAGGTCGTGGAGCGGGATCCACCAGGTGATGATCCCTTGAGGGTGCGAGTACCAGGTGTCTCGATGTGGATAGTAGACGGCCTGCGCCAGGGGGTTATGGTGCCCCCCGCTGCTGATGACGCGCAGTCGGATCGGATCGAAGGCGATCTGGGACGCATCGAAGCCAGCCTCCTTCGCGATATTGCGCACCCTCTCGTGCCACTCGGCCTCCATGAAGAGCTTGCGGCGTACATGGCCTATGCGGCGAAAAAACTCATCCGGAGTGAAGTGCGTGTGCGCCAAGCGCACGTCCTTGGTGCCCAACTCGTTTTCGAGGACCTGAAGCGCGGCCCCCACCGCTTCCCTTGAGGCAGCGGTGGGAGGGTCTTGGTGGATCACGCCCGAATAGATGCGTTCACGAAGTGCCGCGTTGTCGCGACTCATCGACCTTGTCCTTTGGTCGCCACACAGATGCATCTCATGTGGTCCATAAGCAGCGGCGAATCGTCGAGGTCGCCAAGCAGATCGACGCTGTCAAAACCGGCGGCATGGAGCATCTCTTTCAGGGACGAGGGAAGGTAGAGCCGCACGCTCGTTTCGTGGATCGTCGGAGGCTCTTTGGGCACGTGGTACGTCCATGTCTTGAGGATGCGCCCCGCAGCGAGATCAAAGCGGCTCTTGCGATGCAGCGTCACCTTTCCTCGTCGTGTCTCACGTTCGGTCACCACGTCTCGCTGGAAGTGCCGGAAGACGCCGGGCACGTTCATCGTGTCGAGCAAGAAGACCCCGCCGGGAGAGAGCGCTTCGTAGGCTCGCTTCAACATGCGGAGATTCGTTTGATCGTCATCTGCGTACCCGAAGCTGGTCCACCAGTTGAAGGCGCCTTCGCAGGTCTCGGGGACGTATTCGAAGGCGTCGCCGGTGACGAAGGTTGCAGACTCGCCTGCCTCCTTCGCAAGAGCACTGGCTCGGGAAATGTAGACATCAGCCTGGTCCACTCCGTGAACCTCAAAGCCGCGCCTCGCGAGGGGGAGGGCGAGGCTACCGTTTCCACAGCATTGGTCGAATACCCGCGCGCCCGGCGCGACGCCGAGATGCCGCACGATGAAGTCGAGGGTCTTTCCCGTCTCTTCTTCGGATTCGCGTTCCAGGAGCATGTCTTCGAGGAGGTCGTCGTAGAGAGCGCCCCACCAGTTCGAACTCGTTGTCATGTTGTGATCCCCGCTGGTTTGAGGTGGTCTTGCAGTACCGCTGCGCAGTAGGCCATGAAGATTGCGGGCTCGGATCGCCGTTGCTCGCTTTGAGGGATCCCATCGAGGCCGTCGATAGTGAGTTCAAGAGTGGTGCGCGAAAGAAACGGGGGAGGGCTGTCCAACAAGCGCTCGCGGATCCGAGCGTCGAATCGATCATCCGTTGTCCAGAAAAGCGGCGGGGCCACAAGGGGGCGTTTCGGGCGTGCTCGTGTTGCTTCTGGGACGATTCCCTTAAGAGCACGGCGGAGGGCTACCTTGCCTGTCTCCTTCGACACGAGTTCGTCCGGGGTGAAGCGCTGTGAAAGCGCGCAGACGTTCGTGTCGAGGAACGGAACTCGACCCTCGACGGAATGCTGCATCTCCGTGCCGTCTCCGAGTGAACGCAGGATGTAGCCGCTCAAGGCTGTTTGCATCCAAATGCGTGCGGACTGTCGAGCGGGCGGCACGTCGTCCCCTTGGAGCGCCGTGGTGTGGATGAGTCGAGCGTGTGCATTTCGTTCGGAGACGGCGGCGGCAAGTTCCTCGTCGAATAGGCGTCGGAACGCTCTGCCGATCTCGAGTTTAGCGAGGAGGAAGGTTGGCTCGAATCCCAAACGTTCTTTGAGTTCGATCGCCGTCGTCCCAAGCGAGGGGAGCATGACATCCGTGCCTCCCGCCGTGTACGCTGCTTGGTTCTTGGCGGATACATCCTGGCGTAGATGATCGTAGCCAAGAAAGAGCTCGTCGGCTCCTTCCCCCGTCATGATGACGCGATAGCCGTGCTGGTGGACCGCTTGGGCGAGGAGGTACTTGGCCGGGAGCTGGCCGTTGATGGCCAAGCCCTCGCTTCCGAGAATGGCGCGGTCGAGGACCTCAAGCTGTCGCTCGCGACTCGCGTCCACGGGCACGAAGTTGCACCCCAACGCTCGCGCGGTGATCGATGCGAGCTCGGACTCATCGTAGGCCGAGTCACCAAAGCGCAGCCCGAAGGCATCGGGGGGAGACGAGAGGTGCTCCCTGGCGAGGGCCAGGACAGAGCCCGAATCGAGGCCCCCACTGAGGGCGAAAGCTGGTCGGTGGGAGCCCCTGAGACGCTTGTGAACAGCCCGACGCAAGGTACCGACGAGCTCGTCCTGGGACACGCGACGTGGCGTTGGCCTTGGGAACTCAAAGTACTCGAGCTGTTCAACATCGGCCCCAGACCAAACGAGGGCCGTCCCGGGGATCACCTCATGGACGCCGTCAAAGAAGGTCTGTCCGGGGGGCAAATACTGATGAACGGAAACAGCCGAAAGGCACGCCTTAGACCAGGCGGGAGTGACGCCCATGGCAAACAAGGCCTTCGCCTCTGACGCGAAGATGACTTCCCCCGCGACCTTCGTCCAAGCCAGGGGCTTTACGCCAAATCGGTCCCGTACCGCGATGAGTCTTCGCTCGCCCCTGTCCCACAGAAGGAACGCAAACTCGCCCTCTAGGTGTGAAAGGAAATCAAGCCCATGTTTCGCATAGAGATGCACAACGAGCTCTGAGTCACTCTGCGTTCGGAAAACATGACCCTCGCCTTCAAGCTGCTTTCTGAGAGTGCCTTCGTTGTAGAACTCACCGTTCACGATGGCGGCGATCCGTCCGTCATACGAGAGGATTGGCTGCTCAGCGTTGTCTGTTGCGAAGACGTTGAGCCGGCGGTGCCCAAGGACAACCGAGCCCGAAGGACATGCGTGGAGCCCTTCGCCGTCCGGCCCTCTATGTCTTAGCCGATCAAGTCCGGCTTGGACCCTCCGCGTGCAGCCGGGTTTGAGCGGCGCTTCCGGTGAAAATACGGCCGCTAATCCGCACATGATCCAGACCCGGGTCGAAGAAAGGTTTTGGTTGCAGGCTCGTCCACGTCGAAGGCGCTTTCATAGTCCCGTAGTGGAAAGGTGTCCCCGATCAAACACGCGAGGTCGGCTTGGCGCTCGGCGATCCAAGCCATCGTTTCCGGAAACGAGGCGTAGTTGGCGCCGAGCAGGGTGATCTCTTTTTGGACCGCGCGCCGAAGTGGAAATGGAACCGGTGCACTGGGCCGGCTCTTCACAAGGATGGTGCCGCCTGGTCGCACGGACTCGACGCTGGACTCAAGCGAAGCGGCGGTTCCCTCTGCGTCGATGACGAGGTCATACCGGGTTGCTGGGCGCCACTGTTCAAAGTGGAGAGAGGTCGTCTCGCCTTCGAGAGCAAGCTTGAGCAGCGTCTGGAATCGACCGGTTGCGTGAATGCCCACGCGCCCGGTCTTGCCGGCGAGGGGTTTGAGCACGGCTCGTGCCGCGGTCACCGGTTCAAGAAGAGCAGCGGTGGCCCAATCCAGTCCGTCTGGGATGGCGACGACGGAGCGTTCCGGAACCACCATGTACTCGCTGAACGCTCCAGCGCGGTCGATGCCGATGAACTCGGCTGCCTCGCAGCGCTCTGGTTGCGAAGCGAAGCATGAATCGCAAGTGCCGCAGTGGAGCCACGGGATGATGGCGATGCGCGCGCCCGTTTCGAAGGCGCTGCCAGCTGGGGCGGAGGCCACGCAGCCCACCGCTTCATGCCCCAAAACGCGATGGGGAGACACGCTCATCTCGCCTCGCGCCGCGGCGACGTCTGTCTTGCAGACGCCCACGAGCTCGACCCGTACAAGAAGTTGGTCGCAACTGTCGGGGATCGGAAGCTCTTCCAACTGCGCTGCACCGTGTGGCTGGCTGACTAGTGCGAGCATCATTTCACCTCAACTTCGAAGGGCTCTATGGGAGCCCCTTGTGAACCGGTGAGAGTCGTATCACATCGACGTCTGGGCTGCGCGCCGCAGACTACGGTCGTTCGCCGCTCAGAGCGCGAGACGAAGACCGATGTTGAGCTGCCCCCCAAGGCGAATGGCCGCAGGGGCTGAACCTCCCGGGGCGTAGCGCACGAGTGCCGCGACCTGTATCTGCATGGAGAAGCCGTCGGCCCTTCCGATCTCGATGCCTGCGCCAATGCGGCCGAAGGCGCGTCGCTCGGTGTGGCCTTGTTCAACTTCGTCGTTCTCGTCCCATGGATCCCACTCCTCCTCCGGCGTCACGGACGCGAAGGCGGCGCCGACGCCGAGGAGGCCGTAGGGACGAAACATGGGGTCGATGGCGAAGACGCGCTGGACCTCGAGGGCGATGGACACCTCCGTGCGCGAATCAGTGAAGAGTCCGTCACTTGAATAGTAGCCGCCGACAAGGCCGACGCGAGTGCGTTCGAAGGCCAGCTGCGCGCCGAGCTCCATGCCGAAGCCCGGCGTGAATTCGCCGCCGACACCTTGAAGGCCACCTTGGAGTGTGATGGCAAAGGTCGGCGGAGTGCGCGGCGCGGCGGGGGCAGCTTGCGATGCGCCGACATGGCTTTGCACCCGCACATGCGTTTGCACCTGCACATTCACATCGACGTTCACGTCCACGCTCGCCTCTTGGGCGCCGGCCTCCACAGCTGTGAAGGTGATGATGAGTGCGAAGACTGCGCCGAATTTCCCCATGGAGAAGAGACGGCGCGGGGCAGACGTTGATTCACGCAAATACCTTGGGGTGCTCAGTCGCACGCGCCTGTATCATTCTGCGTATGATGCGATCGGCAGCGCTCCTCCTCCCATTTTGCCTCCTAAGCGCGTGCGGCGATGACGACGCCGCACCCGACGCTTCGGCCTTCGACGGCGGCCCAGCCTTCGACGGCGGCCCCGGCTTTGACGGTGGCCCAGGCGTTGATACCGGCCCAGCCTTCGACGGCGGCCCCGGCTTTGACGGTGGCCCAGGCTTCGATGCCGGCCCCGCCACCGACGGAGGCAGCGCTCTCGCTTCGAACGCGTGCCGCACGTGGGCGGAGGGTCTCGACGAGGAAGACGACGGCGCCACGCGCGACTTCTACAACGCCGGAGACGGACTTCGCTGGCGCAATTTTCTCGGCGACTGGCTCGACGCCGAGGGCGTGGAACAAGGCGACGCCGCTTATGCGATGGCGAGCCTCACGGACGACGACACCCCGGAGACGGCGAGCTTTGACGTGAGCGCTTTGGTTCAAAAGTGGGTCGACGATGGCGACGCCAACCGCGGCTTCTTTCTGCGAGCCCTCAGCGGCGGACCCTTTCAATTTGGCACGAGTGAAAACCCCGACGCCGCGACGCGACCACGCCTCGTGCTGCAAACGTCGAGCGGTGAGGTGGAGCTATCCCCTTCGGCGGACACCTACCTTCGAAGCAGCACGTATCAATCCGCGGGGGAGGAAGAGATCATGGTCATTCGCGACGATGGCCCAGCCTTGATTCGATTTGACCTTGCTGGCATCGACGCCGGAAGCGTCGAGTCGGCGGCACTTCAGATCACATCCCTCGCTGAGTTTGGCGGCGGCATCGAAGTGGCGGTCTTCGAAGCCGCGCCGGGTCCGCTGAACGCTGCCCCGCCCATGCAGATGGGCGTGGCTGAAGCCTTCGCGGGTGACGTCGACATCGAAACTTTGGAGTCCGTCGTGTTCGCCACGAACTTCGAGGAGGCGGACTGGGGCGACCGCTGGAGCTCCGGCGGCGACGCGAGCACGACATTCATCGTGAGTGCTGAGGCCGGCTTCGAGGCCCTCTCAGGCAGCGCGTTGAAGGTCACGGTCCCCGCTGGCTCCAATACGGGCCTGAGTCTGCGCTACGACTTCATGGACGAAGTCGGCGAGGAGCCTGACGCCATCTACCTCCGCTACTACTTGCGCTTCGCCGAGAGCTGGCAGCCAAGCTACGGCGGCAAGCTTCCAGGCATCGCCGGAACCTACGGCGTGGCGGGATGGGGCGGCCGCCGGGTCGACGGCACTGACGGCTGGTCCGCCCGTGGCCAGTACATTGCGCCGGCGCCGGCGGGCAACCCCTTCGCGGGCCACACGTCCATTGGCAACTACGTCTACCACGCGGACATGGAGGGCCAGTTTGGCGATGCGGAGCTCTATCTGGACCACTGCGGCGGCATCCTCGACCACAACCGGTGGTATGCCGTCGAGCAGTACATTCAGCTCAACACGCCGGGCGAAAACGACGGTGTCCTCCGCGCGTGGGTGGACGGACGACTCGTGGAAGAAAAGACGGACTGGCGCTGGCGTGATGTCGACTCGCTGCACATCGAGAACATCTGGATGAACGTCTATCACGGGGGCACCGCGACGGCGCCTCAGGACCTGGTGCTCTACATCGACAACGTCGTTGTGGCGAGCGAGTACATCGGTCCGATGCGATAGCACGTGGCGAAGCGCTGTGGTCCGTCCGGCTCGAAGCGGACCCACGTGGGCCGAAGGCGATTCGCCCTGCTTTGTATCGCCGCCCCGTGCGGCGACACGAGGTCTCCCGTCGGTGCATACGTCCATCGCGCTGAAGGCGTTGAGGGGCTCGGAGCCTTTGCCTTGTCGCGCGCGGCGTCGGTGATGATTGGCACAGGTGCCTTCGCGATTGTGCAGAACGCGTTTAGTTCGTCGGGCTCAGACCCAGCGCTTGCGGTCCCCATTTTCTTCGGGTCGGCCCTCTTTGCGGTGGGGCTCAGCTGGCTCATTGCGCGTGCGGTGCGGTGCGATTCCGGCGGGCTCACCGCGCTTTTGACGAAGGCGCTCCACGCCTCGTCTGGTAGCAGTGGGCGCCCTGTTTTGATAACTCATAGTTATCGATTGGGTGAAAATTCATAACGAGCAGTACGCGGGGAGCGCCGACGACTTCTATGATCGCGTCGATGGCTTGATCAATGCGAGGCCTTTGCCGGCGATGGCGGTCATCGAATCGCGAGTCGACGCGCTCCTCGAGTCCGTCGAGCGTCGCATCACCAGCATCAACAACGGCGAAGAGTGAGTCGTGGCACATGGACCTCGCATGGAGATGCCGGACGGCGCGTCGATTTTTCAGACAGAAGGGCCGTGGGAGGATTTCGCCACTCCCAGTCGCGATATGCGTCTGCTGATCTCCATTGACACCGTGGCGAACTTTCCAGCCGCCGTGCGCCGCGGGCCCGAACGTTTTGGCATCGCTGAAGGTGACGTTGACGCCCGTGTGGCAGAGATCGAAGTCGCCCTCGGCGAGATGCTCGCCGCTCGCAGTGTGCGCTACCGACGCTCCGACGGTGCGGAACAGGAGCTGTCACTGGCGGAGGTCGTCGCGCGTGCGGAGGGCTTTGAGATGGCCTACAACCCCAACGACTGCGTCGAGATCCGTGGGCCGCGCCTTCAAACGGGGATGAAATGCGAGCTTGCCAGCGCCACGCGCCTCGCAGACAGCGGGCAAAGATGCAGCGCCTTCGCGACTGGTTCAGCTCTCGTCAACGCCCAGCGCGTTGATGGGAAATCGATAACAGAAATCTACTTGCCCGTTCGACAATCTCACACGGTCCGCCGCGTCGACGGCTGTAGGATCTGCCTAGCTCAAGTGGGGCGACTGGAGCAAAGCAGGATGGCAATGATTTCTTCTCGCGCATGGCGCGGACTCCTGATCTTGGGTGTCGCAACGACGGTGAGCTGCGGCGCTGAAACGCTCGAGGTGGAATCACGAACGGATCCCATCGTCGGCGGCGTCGAAGTTGGGATGTGCGGCTTTCCAACGACGGTCCTCGTCGGTGGCGGCTGCACCGGGACGTTGATTCACCCACGTGTCGTCGTGACGGCGGCCCACTGCGGCGATCCGCGAACCGTTGGCTTCGGCGAGCGAGAAGGCGCCACGATCAACCGGAGCGTGACCTGTATGGTTGTGCCAGGGAGCGGCACCGGCGCCGACGTCCAGTTTTGCGTGCTCGATGAAGCGATGGAAGAGGTTCCGCTGACGCCGATTCTTTACGGCTGCGAAGTCGACGAGCTCGACGTTGGCGACGAGGTGGTCATCACCGGTTTTGG
>JBLHKB010000170.1:0-12193 GCA_047619315.1 Polyangiales bacterium | reverse complement strand
AGAGCAATGCGTGTTTGCGCCTCGATCGTGCGATCGGCGTTTCGCGAGCGACGAATGTACTCGCGGTACGTCGTGGCGGCATCGTCCCAATCTTCGTTGGCGGCCTGAGCGCGAGCGATGAAGAAATAGACATCATCGGTCTCGGGTCGGCGTGGATAGCGCTCGACGAACCGACGGCCGGTATCGATGGCAGAGTCGTTTTCGCCCGCTGTCATCCGCAGCAGAACCGCGTTGTAGAGCGCATCCGGCGCGCGCTCTTCCTCGGGGAACTGCTCGCCGTAAGACTGGTAGAAACGCGCCGCGTCGCCAAACTGGGCAATGGACTCATACATCTGTGCGCCTGCCCATGCGCCGCGTGCACCGATGGGTGAGCCAGCGTGACGCTCGACGAGCTTGGAATAGGCTTCGTCGGCTCCGCCTAGGTCGCCGTCCTGTTGGCGCTCGACGCCTGCGTTGAACAACGCCTGGGGGGCACGGGCGTCCTGGGGGAACTCCTCTGCGGCGCGGAGAAAAGCGTCCGCGGCTTGTGCGTGCTCACCGCGCTCAGCGAGCTGCTCGCCGACCTTGAACATCGACTGCAGAATCAAGCCGTCGAGACGCGCTTGAGCTTCATCCGAAGAGAACGCGGGTGCGCCCTTGAGCCGACGGGCCCAGCTTTCGATGTTCCCGTAGTCCTGGGCGCGGTTGAAGCTGTCGAGGATGAGTTCGCCGGCCGGCGCGGCGTATTCGCTTTCGCCGAAACGCTCAAGGAGCTGACCGAACAGACGAACAGCCGGGTCGTAAACGCCACGGTCGTAGTAGAGACGTCCCTGACGAAAGAGAATCTCGGGCAAGTCGGGGTCGTCGGGAAAGAGCTGCACGTACAGCTCAATGGCCGATGAGAACTTCTGGTCGTTCTCCGACTCACCGCAGCCTGCGCGCGTGGGCCCTTCGGTCTCTGGGACTTCGGCATCAGGCTCTGGATCGTCGACTGGAGGCGTCGCGGCAGCGCCGCCGGTGCAGTCTTCGAGTTCTGTCTCACGGACGCGTTCATACGCGCCGATGGCGTTGTAGAGGGCGTCGCGCGTGTACTCGCCTTCAGGGTTCTTTCGCGCGGCAGAGAGATAGGCGTCGCCCGCTTCGGGGTAGCGCTCAAGGCGATGAAACAGAACTTCGGCTTGATAGAACTCAACCTGGTACGACGCCTCTTCGTCGCTGTAATGCTCCAGGTAGATGCCATAGAGGCCCACGGCTCGTTCCAGCTCCACGCGTTGGTTCTCTCGCTGCCCCACCTCATGGTAAGCCATCGCTTGGCGTCGAATGAGCCGCTCGTTGCGGCGGTGCTCGCGAAGAACACGTTCGCTGTCGCCCTGCTGCTGGGCCCAGTTTGAGGTGGGGGCATAGTTCGCTGCCAAGGTCTGCATCGACTCAATGGTCATGTCGCTGTTGCCAAGGGACGCGTACGCCGTCGCGATCTCCCGCTGATACTTTGGCGCATCGCGATTCATTGGGTCCATCTCGAGGAGCAACTCGAAGGCCTCGATGCCCGGTTCAAAACGAGCCTGGCCGATATAGGTATCGCTGAGTCGAACAAGTACGCGTTGGGCGTAGCGTTCGCCGCCGATCTCTTCGAGGAACGCAAAGACGTCGCGCGCGGTATTGTTCTCGTCCTCGATAAAGACCTGAATGAGGTAATCGAGGGCTTCGTCCTGAAGTTCCCTAAGACGACGCCGCTGCGTCGCGCTCATGTTTCCGCGACCCCGGCCGAGATCAAGAACCTGCCGAAAACGAAGCGCAGCGTCTTGCGTCCGGTCCAGGCGCCACAAACACCAAGCGCTTTTGAAGAGCGAGATATCGTGAAGCTCGCTACTCCGGAACTCCATCACTGCTTCAAATTCGGCCAGCGCTGGCTGCCAATTGCCAGCACCAAACTGACTCTCACCCAGCGCAAAATGAGCGTCGGCGACAAAACGACTCTCAGGAAAGTCGGATAGAATACGGCGGTAGAGCACGAGGGCTCCTTCGCCTTGGCCACGCTCCAGCAGCGCGTAGGCCTTCATGTATAAGACCAGGTCCAGGCGCCCAAAACGCGGATGATTCTCGAGGATGCGGTCGTAGAGGGAGACCGCGCGGTCGTAATTCGGCGTTGGCAGGGCACCGCGATTGGCTTCGGGAACTTCCTGGTAGGCAGCGAAAGCCTGCAAGTATTCAACGCGGGCATTTTCCCAAGTGAGTTCGGCCAAACGCATCAGCGCGTCGGGCATCTCCGCGGCTTGATCGGGCTCAACACGCACAAACTCTTCCAGGAGCCGAATCGCCTGGGCTCGTCGCTCGACGACCAAGGCCTCGCGAGTAGCAAGGAGCGCTTCAAGCCGCTCTTCACGGTATTCGCGGGTGGCGTTTCCAAGAGCATCGGGACGCTCTCGTAAGTAGAGGCGCTCTTCGATGCTCTCTGGCCTGGCCGCAGGCTCAGCGTCGCCGAGTTCATCTTCGTCCGCGGTTTCAAGGCCATGCTCTTCCGTTGGCTGTTGAAAGCGAGAGACATCTCGTGCTTCTTGAGCAACGGCGGGAGCTACGCAAAAGAGCGCCAGCAGCACAGCGACAAAGCACTTCACACTTCGTCTCCGTCAGGCTCATCCAGGTCGGCCGGGTCATCGAGTTCGTCGGCTTCGTCCCCGCCTTCGTCCGAGTCATCGTCGCGCGTGGGCGGCTGTTCGAACTCGTCTTCCCAAAGCTCGCCTTCGAAGGGCCAGTACTCTTCGTCGTCGCGGAGAAGCCCCTGAACACGGAGCGGGTCGATAAGCTCAGGTGGAAAGCGCCCCGCAGCGAGGCTCTCGATCTGAACCTCGATGCGTCGCTTCGAACCCATCACGGCGTCGATGCGTCCGATTCGAGCCCGGCGGAGAGAACTAGCAAGTCGTCGGCGCAAGCCACGGAGCGAGCGAACGGCGGCTTCGCCTGCCGCGTCCGTCAAGCGGACTCGCATCGCTTCGACGCGAGTTGGCAAAGTTCGCGCGGCGCGGGCATCGATGGCGAGGAGACCACGGACGCCATCACCTTCGGCGGCAGGTGTGCCTTCGCTGTGGGCACTCTCTGCTGCACGTAGCTGTCGTACCAAGCCCCGAAGGCTCTCGGCGTGCTGAGTCATCGACACTTCGAGGGGCTGCAAGTCCGACGCTTCTGCGCCGCCGCGACGAAGAGCGTCGAGCTGTCGTGAAAGCCCGCCGAGCATCTCACGCGTGGTCCGAACCATTCGTCGAACTTCGGCGATCTCGCTCTCAAAAGCGACCTCTTCGGCAGCCGCCGCGGGCCCTTCTTGGCGGACCCGCGCGCTGAGTCCGCGTAGGTCTGCGGCGAGGCGACCCGCGCGAGCAGCCTCGGCATTGAGCGTGCGAATCTGCGCATGAAGATTGTAGAAATCTGGATCGACGCGGAGCAAAGCTAGAAGCATCCCCGCCATCGTGCTCAATCGATTTCGCGCGTTCTCCGCCACCTCATCGGCGCTCAGGGCGCTGCTGGTCTCCAGGGCGTCAGCCTCTGCGCGGAGCAGGTCCCCGTAGAGTTCGGCTTGACGCACCTCGCTGGCGAGGACGGTGTCGATCTCAGCGAGAAGCGGGCCAAAACGTTCTTGGTAAGAGACGAAGAGCTGGCTCGCTTCCTCAAACTCGCAGCGCCCAAGGTGTACATAGCCACGTAAAAGCTGAGCTTCGTCGACGAAAGGAGACGCAGGGTACCGCGCTTCAAGCTGGTCGAGGAGGTCGATGGAGGTGTCGAAGTCATCACCTTCGTACATGGAGTAGGCGGCTTCGAAGAGCGCTTCGGCGACGCGCTCAGAGTCCGAAGGGACCTGGAAGTAGTAATAGAACGCATCGTCACTTCGCAGACCTTCGTGCGCCACGCGGCCAAGGCCAAGCCAGGCAAGATCCTTGATGCGATAGTAGCGATCGTCGACGTAGAAGGTAGTGCGCGTTTGGTCGCTGGTTGTAGCGATGCTGCAAAAGCGTGCTTCGGCGTCATCAAGGTTGCCTTGGCGAGCTGCCATGACTCCGCGAAGGTACTGGGCGTTTGCGTAGAAGCGGCTTCGCTGTGTGATTCCAACGAACGAAGCTTCGGCGGCTCCATCGTCTTGACCATCGTACGCCGCACGGCCGCGCAAATAGCGAAGCTCGTTGGCCGCGTCATCGGGCAGGCTCTCTGTGCCGATGCCCTCCAGCTGCGTTAACGCGCCGGCTATGTCACCAGACTCCAGCGCCACATCCACAAAGCGGCGATACGCTGGACCAAAGTAAGGGTCCTCGTGTCCGCGTCGAAGGGTCTGTTCGAGGTAACGCGCGGCGCTTCGAAGGGAGCCAAGCTCCGCCAGGGACCCAGCCAAGAGCAGCTCCGCGCCAGCGAACTCTTCCGAGTCGGCGAAATCGGCGAAACGAGGCGACTCGACAACTTCGTAGAGCAAGAGCGCTGCGGTGTCGTAGCGCTGCTCAAAGTAGTGCTCTTCGCCGCGGACGACGAGCGCTCGGAGTCGCTCCACGGACCCTGTCTCCGCCGCGATGAGACGTTCGGCGGAGAGCGCTTCTAGGTAACGCGCAAGCGTCACACCACCACGGCCGCTTGGTTCCTCGGCGGTCGGCTCCTGGGCCGAAGCCACGCCAGCGACGCCAACCGGAATCAAACTCAGCGCTAGCCAAGTTGAGATAGTTCGAATCAACCCTCGTCCTCCAGCGGACGTGTCGCCACGCGAACTCGGGTACGGACGTCGTACTCACCTTCACCGTCGTCCGCAAAGTCTTCGCCAATGTCACTGTCGTCATCGAGGATGATGACCACGTCGGTCATTTGGCCTTGGGTGACTTCGAAGCGGTAGCGGTCGGTCTGAACATAGCGATAGTCAGCGTTCGCGCGAGTTCGCTGCTCGGCCTCAACGGTCAGCTCATGGGGACCAGGTGCTGCGAAGCCCTCAAACACCGTGGCCGCGTCATCGCTCAAGCGGTCACTCATCACGAAAACGGGGGCCCCATCGAGACGAAGAGAAAACGTCGCGAGGACCGCATCGTCGGCGCGGTTCTCGACGCGCACGCGCACTTTGGTTTCGAAGAGCTGGCGCCCAAGCACGGCAACGCGCGCGCGGGTTTGAACCAACTCATCCATGAGCGTGGAGAGCTCGGAGCGAAGGGGCGAGAGATCTGGCGGCGCGGCGGACTCGGCTGCCGGTGGCGCTACAGACGGTTCGGTAATGGGCTCCGCCGTGACCAGGGCGGCCTCTGATGCCACGTCCTCCTCTTCGACAACTGCCGGCGTATCGCTTTCTTCCGGAGTTTCAGCAGGCGCTGCGATCGGTGGCGTCGGAGTTGAACGACGGCGACGACGTCGGCGACGCTGAGCATCCACGGGGACGACGAAGATCAGAACGAGAGCCAAAGCGACAAATGTGCGCACGATAGACATCATCGCTCCTACTGCCGAAACGGCATGAAGATGGAAAGACCGAGAGTTGCAGTGATGTTGTTCACGATCTGCGACTCGCCGAGAAGCTCCTGCTGAAGCACTTGGTCACGCACATCCATTCGGAGCGCAAACCACTCACCGAAGTAGAACTTCAAACCGAAGCCGCCGCTGAACGTAAGGCCGCGAGCTGTCTGGTTGTCCGTCACACCACCGCCGACGGAGAGATAGAAATCGAAACGACCGATGCTGCCCCCAAGCCAACGGACTTTACCGTACGCCAAGGACCAAAGGAGATGGCCGCCGTAGACGTACACAGGGTTCTCCACACGGAAGAGAACGATGCCTCGGTCTTCCTCGATAATTCGAACGACCTCTGAGCGGGCGCGCGTATACGAAAAGGAGAGCTCGAGTCCGAGCGCTTCGGTGGCATGGAACGTATAAGCGCCCTGCACGAGCGCCCAGCTAGAGAGCAAGTCCGCCGAGTAAATGCCGCCCATGATGGACAACTCATGGCGGAGCGCTTTCTGAAAGATTCGTTCTGTGACACCACGATATCGACGACGCGCATTGAGCTCGTCGCGGATCGCCTCGTCGATGCACTGAGCGCTTCCGCTGCTGATGGCGTCATCCGCCGGCCAATAGGCCATCGAAAACGTAAGTAGTAAGGCTAAGGCTAAGACCTGGCGCATCCCGGCGATTGTCACAGGGAGCGACTCGCTCCGTCAACGAGACTTCGGTCAAAGAATTGGGTTGGAGCGCTTCCAACACACACATTACACCACATGAACTTCATTATTTCCCTGCCGTCTTTGAGGGAGAGGAGGAGCTTCGTTCGCGCGGAGCGTGCGATCGAAACGCCTCAACCTAAGGTCCTACTTGTACAGAGCGTCGATGGCGTCCGTGTAGAAGGCGAGCACATTGCGGCGCTTGAGCTTCATCGACGGAGTGAGCATTCCGTTTTCTGTTGTGAAGTCCTCAGCGGCAAGGACGATCTTCTTCACCTTTTCAAATTGCTTGAACTCCGCACCGTACTTGTCGATCTCGTCACGGAGAAGAGACATCAGTGCAGGATCCTTGAGCAGCGCCGCTTCGGAGCTCGCCATTCCGCGCTCTTTAGCCCAGGGCTTGATGGACTCAAAGTCCGGCACGACGACGGCGACATTGAAGCCTTGGTTGGCGCCGTGCACCATCACATTCGCGATGTAGCGTGAAAGCTTTAGCTTCTCCTCCAGCGGCGTCGGCACGACATACTTGCCGTTTTGAAGCTTGTACTGCTCTTTGATGCGTCCGGTGATGTAGAGGAACCCGTCGTCATCGATGTACCCCATGTCGCCGCTACGGAATCCGCGCTCGCCTTCGGCTTCTCCCTCGAGGAGGACCTTCGCGTTCTCTTCCGGAAGCTCGTGGTAGCCCTGCATTACGTTGTGGCCGAAGATGAGAATCTCGCCGCTGTTGGGGTCTTCAGTGACGCCTTTGTCGATCTCGATTCGAATGCCGGGGATCGGCTTGCCGACGCTTCCGATACGACGACCGGCGGGGCAGTTTGCCGTCGCGATGGGCGAGGTCTCCGTGAGGCCGTAGCCTTCGTAGACCATAATACCGAGGTTATCGATGAACTCGGCGACCTCGCGACTCAACGCTGCGCCACCGCTAAATGCGTACTTCAAGCGTCCGCCGAAACGGTCGCGAACTTTACTGAAGACGAGCTTGTCAAAGACGCTGTGCTTGAAGTCCGTCCAGCCACTTCGGCGACGTGCCTCGGCGAGCTTCTTGCGCTCCTCGGCGGTGCGGACGGCCGCTTCGAAGAGCTTGAGCTTGGCGCCGCCCTCTTCGGCCATTCGCTTGTGGAGCCCGTCGTAGATGCGGTTAAAGATCCGTGGGACGCTGAAGAGAAGCGTGGGCTTTACCTCCGCGAGGTTCGCGACGATCTTGTCGACGGCCTCGGCGATGCCCATAGAAGCGCCCATCGAGAAGAGCCCGTGAAGCTCACAGGTTTGACCGAAGCTGTGCGCCCACGGCAAGAAGCTCAGGGAGCGGTCGCTGCTGCTGATTGGAAAGAACTCGTGAATCGCTGAGACGTTCGCGGCGAGGTTGGCGTGTGAGAGAATGACGCCCTTCGGCGCACCCGTCGTGCCCGATGTGTAGATAAAACCCGCGACGTCTTCGCCCTTCACGTCGGCGATGTCTGCGGGCTCACTCTTCAGCATCTCTTCGAAGGTTGTGATGCCTTCACCCATCGCGTCACCGTCGATGGCGACGACCATGTTGAGCGCTGGAAGCTCCTCACGCATCTCTTCGATCTGCGAAGCGATGGCGAGGTTGGCGGCGAAGAGGACCTTCGCCGAGCAATCCTCAAGAATGTATTTCCACTCTTTGGCCTGCTGCGATTCGTACATGGGAACGAACGCTGCGCCGAGGCCGTAACAGGCGTAGGCGGCAACGGCCCACTCCGGGCGGTTGTTTGAAACGATGGCTACTCGGTCGCCTTTGGAAACGCCGAGGGCCTGCAGTGCGCCGCGCATGGCGTCGACTTTGCGGCCGAACGCTCCGTAGGTGAGCCATCGCCAGGTGCCGCCACTCTTCGTCCCAAAAAGCGGACGATCGGCATAGGCTTCGATGCTCTGAGTGTAGACCTGAACCAGCGTTTCGTACTTCGGTTTGAAGGGCATCCGCGGACGCTAGCAACTACTCCCGCGCTTTGGGTAAGTTCTGACGCACCGCGCCGTACGAGTCGCTCGTAAAAGAGGGGCGGATCATGGCTCCTCCCCGGTTGCGCACCCTAGACAGGGAGCAGACTTAATGCGCCCGACCTGGCGCAAAAAGTCGATGAACTGCCATCTTTGTGGCACTCTTGTCGAGTCCACGATGAGCTTTAGGCGGCTTTGGGGGCGCCGAGGAGCATATCAGGCAAAGAGAAGGTAGCCGGTCGACCCGCGAGACCCGTCTCCACGTTTCGGGCCCAGTATCGCCGCCCATACTCTTCGAATCGGGCGCGCGTGCCCCGTGGCGCCAGCACCCTCGCGGCGCGCACAAAAGCGCCCACCGCTGGAATGACGAAGCGTTGGGGCACTTTGGGAACACCGAGGCCGTCGGCTAACTCCTCGCCGAGGAGCGCCCGCGCGAATCCCTGACCTAGGGCGATGTGCTTCTTCGCCATCTCGTTGCTCATCGACAAGCGCGGCGACTCCAAGAGCGCGCGTGTAAGATCACGTGAGTCTTCGTCCGGTGGCCCTTGTGTTTCGCGAATGAAATTACCGAGGCGGTAGGACTCGAAGTTGTCTCTCGGCGCGATGGCTTCTTCGACCCCCATCAGCCAGCCCGAGGTTCGCCAGAGGTGTACGTAGTCTTCTTCTTCAGCTTCGCTGACCGGCACGCCAAACATACGAATGCCGTCAACGAAGATCGTAGAGAAGAGGAGCGAAGTGCCCACCATATCGTGCTGGTTGATAGGCACGCCCCAGTCGTCCGTGGTCCATTTCGGCGACGCCTGAAGCATCTGCCGCACCTTGGCGTGCATTAGCCGCACGCGAAGAGTCACGCCCCAACCGTCACCTCCTGGGCGAAGACTCTTGGGCGTGCAGGTCGCGACGACGAAACGCCCCGTCTCCGCCAGGCGGAACTGCACCCGTTCGGACAGGCCTCCGCTAAACGCGAGGGGCTTGTTTCCTGCCGGTGCTGCATAGCCGCCGATCAAGGAGCGTGCGCCGAGGACGATACCGCCAGCGACACCAGAGCGAAAAAGCAGGCGACCCGCAGAATCGCAACGATCCCAATCAACCCACGCAGGCGGCTCGCTGCAGTGGCGCACAAGCTCTCGCATCGCCTGTGGCATCTCCGCAGGCGCCTCGCCTCGCGCGGCGACATCGATCCACTTGGCGGATGCTCCCGCGACGGCAGCGTCCGCCATCGGGTCTCCCTGAAGAAGCGCATCAAACATCCGTGACGCCAAGGGTCCGAACTGGGTCTGCGCCGCTGTCACGTTCTTTGCCCGCGAGGGCAACCGCGTCTTTTGTGAATCCACTCACGGAGAATAGGGGCGTCTCTCCGTCCCGCCAAGTCAAGGGACTCGGGTCAGCCGCTCGCTGTAAGGGCTATTAGGAGAGTATAGGTGACAAGTGACCGTCTTTGACCTCCGCTTGGTTTCCCTCGCCGCGCTCCTTGCGGTCGTTGGCTGCAGCCCGTCCTGGCTGACGCTCGTGCAGTCTGGCCCTCCATCCGCTCTCGCCGGTGCCCCTGCCTTCGACGTGGCTTTCGACTTCTCACGAATGATCATCGACGGCCAACCCGTGGAGCAGCTGATGCACACTATGCCTCCCGACGAGCACGCGGATCTGGAAGGCGCGTTCGTCGAGATGCAGCGCGTATTTCTCGAAGAGTTAGCAGCCCAATCGGGAGTCCCCGTACAACAAGCGAACGGGCCCCCGGCTCCCGGCACGCTTCGCCTCACCGTCATATTCACAATGGTACAGCGCGGCCCCCGCGGCCCTATCGGGTTTAGCAGCACGGAGGTGACGTCCGAGGCTCAGTGGTCACTCAACGGTCAGCTCACCGACAGGGCATCGATGACGCGAACCAGCTCGCCCTCTTTTCTGCGCCCCCGCGTGGCTCAGCGTATGAAGATCTGCGCAGGGGAGCTGGCCGGCCTCACGGCTCGCTTCTTTGAGTCAGAGCAAAACCGTTAGCATTCTTCGTCGAAGCTATCGGCGAACTGGGATGTTGATCAGCTCGACGACGCCACAGGCGTAACGTGTCCCCGCGACGTAAACCGCCACAGCGCCAGCGCGAGCCGCGACCACAATCTCGCCTTCACTCTGTCGACGAATCTCGGCGGTGTTCCCACCGATGGTGACGCGAGCGTCCGGCGTAAAACCACTCCCTCGGATGTTCACGTAGCCGCCCGCGGGGACGCGGTTGATGACGAGTTCACAGCGGACGCCTTGCTGCGCGTTGCCGTTTGTATTTGGAAGGCCGTCACCTGGAACAGCTGTTGTCGGGCGGTCCACCGCTGGCAAGTTTGGATCGCCAGCAGGAAGCTGACCTTCAGGCAGCTCCGCGTTTGGACGATCCACGGCGGGCAAGTTCGGATCCCCGTTTGGAAGTTCCCCGTTTGGAAGCTCCGCGTTTGGACGATCCACAGCGGGCAAGCTTGGGTCTTGTGGTCGCACAGTCGCGTCTGGGATCGCGACACCTGCGCCGGTGTTCGGCGGAATCTCTACGCCATCGACGAGGACGATTCGATCCGGTACGTCGGCGGGCTCGGTGTCGCTCGGGCAGGACATACGAATATGACCGGACTGACGGTACTCCGGGGGGGGACTTTGCTCCGTGCGCCGAAAGTAACCGGGGTGAAAGCGATGGTTTCCTTCTTCCACCACGCACACCGGCGGCTCCCACGCGTATCCTTCACGGCCAACAATCCAAGTGCCCTCAATCCAGACCCAATCGTCGTCGTAGCGAAAGTGACTTGCGACCCACACGGACCGTGAATCGGTTTTTGCAGTCTGGGTTTCCGTCAGGGTCTGGAGCGGTGGACACTCGCCAGCGACTTGCTGAGCGCGCGACGGACGAACGTAGAGCGACGCCGTCGCACGAACGCGGAAGGTGCATGCCGGCAGGAGAAACGAGGCCACGAGGGCCAAGGGAAGCGCTTGGCGAATCATGAAGTCTCTCTAGCAGAAAGCCCTGCACTGGTAAGCCCGAGAGCACAAAGGTCTGCGCAGGACGACACATCGGCTATGCTCCCTGCGCTATGAGCGCGAAAATTCACGACGGTATCCTCTCCCTTGTAGGGGAGACCCCTTTGGTGCGCCTCGGCGCGCTTTCGCCCGAGGGTGGTGCCGAAATCTGTGCAAAACACGAAGCTTTGAACCCCACGGGGAGCGTTAAGGACCGTGCTGCTTGGAGCATGGTTCGAGCTGCCGAGGCGGACGGGCGCCTCAAGCCTGGAGCCGTCATCGTGGAGGCGACCAGCGGTAACACTGGCATCAGCTTGGCGATGATCAGCGCCGTGCGCGGCTATCGCTGCATCATCGTGATGCCGGAAGACATGAGCCAAGCGAGACGAGACATTCTCAAGAGCTACGGTGCGGAGATCGTTCTAACGCGCGGCGACGATGGCATGGCCGGCGCCGTCGACGAAGCGGCGGCGCTCGCCAAGCGATATGGTGCTTTCGTTTGCGCACAGTTCGACAATCCGGCCAACCCACAAGTGCACGAAGAAACGACGGCGGCGGAAATCTGGGACGCTACCGATGGTAAAGTCGATGCCTTCGTTGCCGGCGTCGGAACTGGCGGAACGCTTACGGGTGTCGCACGCGGACTGCGTGCAAAGAACAAGGACGTTCGCATCATCGCCGTCGAGCCCCGTGCAAGCGCCGTTCTAAGCGGAGGACGACCGGGCCTTCACGGCATCCAGGGGCTCGGCGCAGGCTTTGTCCCCGGCGTCCTCGATCGCGAGCTCATCGATGACGTCGTCACCGTCACAGACCTCGCCGCTGATCGCATGATGCGCCGCCTCGCGCGCGAAGAAGGTCTCCTCGTCGGCCCGTCCGCCGGCGCCAATATTCACGCGGCCCACGAAGTCGCGCGACGCATGGAACCCGGCACCCGCGTGGTGACGATTCTCTGTGACGGCGGCGAACGCTACTTCGGCTAACGATCGCCGGCGCGTATTCAGCCGGCGAAATCGCTGTGCTGGGTGAGACGTCAAAGAATCGATTCTTCGTCCAGCGCGTCCCTCGCAAGGCGCGCAAGGCGACGGCATCTCTTGATG
>JBLHKB010000169.1:0-12200 GCA_047619315.1 Polyangiales bacterium | reverse complement strand
AAAAGATCCGCGCCACTCTCGTGCAAGCGCTCGAGGAAACGTGCTCGCTCCAGAAAAAAACGATGCCTCAGCACGTCCGGTACAACGAGCCCAAACACTTCGCGGTCTGGGTCGTGAAAAACATAGGACTGAGCCAAAAGCCCATCGCCATCCAAATCATGGAGCCGGCCCTCGACGGCACGAGCAGCGACGGCGGAATCGGTCTTCGCGTTCACGCTCGTATAGATCTCGACCCAGCGGAGACCCCCGTCACTGTTCAGGGGAACTTTGGTCGTTGCCGTCTCGCCCATTCCACGCTTCATCCGTTGCTCCTCAAGCTCGTCGTACAAGATCGCCAGTCTCCCACGCGGAGGCCTTCTGGATCCAGCCCCGCGCGACCCCGTGCGTCATGAACCTTCTCGATTCATGCTCCTGGCCATGGCTGTACCCAACGAAGTCGTCGATCTCGCCACCGCTTGCATTGCATCCGTCAATGCCACCGTCGGAATCGAGCTCGACTTCACTCCCGAAACGCTTCCACTCCTCGACCATTACGCGAAAGAGGTCCTCGACTGCCCCGAAGACGAGCTCCTGGCGCTCACGGCACCGATGTGCGGCGCCTACTTCGGCGAGGTGGTTCGACGCCGCTTCGAAGCCGCCCGATGGCACGCACCCGCCCAGGAGCACGCCCTCTGGCGGATCGAGTTCGAGCGCGTCTTCCTCTACTTCAATCCTGTTGGCGTCGCCCTCGACGTCATACTGGAAACCAACGGTCCGTACGCAAGCGAGCTGCTCTTCAACCCCAAAGACGAGGAGCTCATCACGTCCGCGTTGGCCGTTTACAGCGACATCCGCGAAACGGACTACTTCACTTTCTCTGTTCGTCTTGAAGCGCTTGAGCAAGTTGTCCTCAACATGGGCGCGGCAGCCGACGACAAGCACCGCATTTACGGCTCCGGGGACTACGCGAACGCGGCAAAGAAGTCCCTCAACTAAGAAAAATGCCGGCAGCTCTAGCGCGGTAGGCGAACCCGTCCAGGCACTGTGCGTGTTCGCTTCTGCGCCGTCTGCAAACCAAGCGGCCGCATGGCGCCGATGGCGTAGGAGCCAGGCTCCACGTCCTCAAAGTGATACTCCGCGCCGGCATCGATCCAGCCGACCGGCGTCCCTCCGATGGTCACGACCATTCGAGCCTCGCTCGTGTTCATGATCACGACGCCGCGTTCCGGAGCGTCGTCTTCCGGCTCTCCTCGAGCCCCGCGCACAGTACGAAGCCGCGCAAACTGTGCGAACGCCAGGAACGTTCGCCCAGTCTCCGCCGCTGGAGGCAGCGGAGCATCTTCGTGGTCAGCTCTCAGGGCAGTTCGTGGAAGCTCCACATATACATCCGCGGTTCGGGTCGCGCGCCACAGCCCCACACGAAACGACGGTGGCGTTCCGCCAGCTCCACAGCGACGCTCCAGCGCGTCCGGGGAAGTGTGCGACCACTCCGCGATGAACCGACAGACAAGAGCACCAGGCCCGATCTGCTCATTCTCTGGGGGCGACGACACACGAAGACTTGCCTCACGACGAAGACGCCCGCCTTCGAACCACCGCGCCAGCTGGCCCGGCCCGAGAGGCCGCCCCCCGGCACCATCAAACACATACACCCCAGGTTGATTCCGGCGAATTCGAACCTCCGAGCCGTCCGGCAACGGCCACCCCGGTCCCACGAAGCGAGCCCTCAGCCGGTCTTGAGACACGTCGATATAGAGCTCTGCGTGGAGAGGCGGGATTCGCGAGTGACCGCCCCCAAGATTGCGCGGCACACGGAGACTGACTCGGTAGACCACCCGACGTGACGGAACGCGCTCACCGCGCGCGTATTCGGGGTCATCGACAAAGGCGGGAATGAACAGGCGCCTTTCGTTCCTGGGCGCCCGTGCTCCCTCGGGTGCGAACACGATCTCTGGCGGCGGAGTGATCGCCGCGGGGTCGAGCTGAGTTCCAGGGACGGCGTGCAGATCTTCGCCACACCCCGCCACCATCACAATAAGACCCGCGAGGATGTGCCTAGCGAAGATGTGCCTAGCCAGGATGTGCACAGGAAGCGTAGGGAGAATGTGCCCAGCTCTCAGGACAGCGAGAGGCTCACCACTCGAGAACGACTTCACCATTGGGCCGTTGACCAAGGTTCTGCTCATCACGCGTGAGCACGATTGCGGTCACAGTGCCAGCCACGACGACAACCCCGACGGCCGTCCAAAACCACCACTTCGTGTAGAAGGGCGTCCGCTGTTCAACCACCTCGGGCTCGTTGAGCGCGAAGGCACCGATGATATTCTCATCGTCTTCCCCAACGATACGCGGTCGAATCGACGTTTCCACGGCAGCTCGGACGCTGCGCTGAACGACCGGTTCAAGCTCGCCCAAAGCACGCGGCGATTCCACTTCACCTCGAAGAACCCGACGCCCAGTGGCCACGTCAAAAATGACAAGCTCAAGGTTCACGGAATCTTCGGAGTCACCATAGGAAACGCGGATCACGCCGATCTTGTCCAGGTTCAGGCGCTGCCCAAGTTCTTCCACCGCACCATCGCCGACCTCAAGCTCGTGCCCAGTAATGTTCTGAACGACCTCAGCGAGCCCTTCGTTTCCGTCGGCATCCGCAAGGAATGCAGCGACCTCCGACAGGCCGCGGCCGACATCGACCTGCTCGACGTATGGCGTCGCACCTGGGCGCGTCAGACGAACGGTGTGCTCACCAGGCGCAAGCCCCTCCGCAGTCAGACCCGTCAGTCCACGGGGAACGAAGTCGACGTACGCGATCGCACCATTTGGGTCGGACTCAACATGGATCGAACCGGTCGTCCTTCGAGGCGCGACGCTCTCGTAACGTTCGATCACCGCCGGAGGAAATTCACCTGGGTCCGGAACGATGTGCGGCATTTGCCGATGAAGTCGCGCGAAGGTCCGGCGAGCGGGACGCGTCTGACCGTTAAACTCTTGAGACGCCCCAAGGTACAAAAGCGCCTGACCAAGATCAGACTCGTCCTCAAGGGCCGCTTGAGCCTCATCGAAGAGCTCGATGGCCGCGGCGAGCTTCTCGATAGCAACCTCGAGTTCAAGCTCCAGATACGCCGAACGCCCATCTTCAAGGAGCGTTCGCGCACGAGCGAGCAAGACCACCATGTTTGGCGCGTAGCCAAGGTAGCGCTGGTCAGCGTCCTGCCAAGCAACGCCCTCAACCTGCCGAAGCGCAGCACGAGCCGCACTACCGACTCGGGCGGCCACCGCCTCAAGCTCCGGCTCGAGTGCACTCGAAACGATGTACACACGTTGCGACGCAATAATGCTGCCACGCGTATCTTGGGCGAGGGTCGGTGCAGACACGAAAAGTATCTGGAACACCAGGAGAGACGAGAGGGTCGTTAGTCGTTTGATCAAGGCTGCTCGCGTGGCTTGGTAATGGTCTACTGACCGCGGTCCAGGTCCGACACAAGACTTGCCAGGCTTGGGTCGTCCGTAAGGGACTCTCGTAGATGCACCTCAAGCGCTTGTCGACCCGCGTCGTTGAGCGAAGAAGCCATCGGACTCTCAAGAGCTTCAGATACGAGGCGGTCAACCGCCTGTGAAGCATCGATACTGCCACTGCGGAGGTCCGCTGCGACAGATGCACTCACGCTGGAAGCGTTGGCTCCGGACACCTGTGCAGCTTGAGCGGCATCGGTGGCGAGGGTTTCCTGAAACGCCCCGGGCTCGCCCTTGCCAACTTGGCCGGCTTTGCCGACTGCATCTGCCGCTGGCGTAGGAATCGAGGCGCCTGGTGCGCCTGGTGGTTTGATTGGACCTGTCATTGGGTGCTCCGAGAGGATAGCGAAAAGGAGGAGAAAACCGCAAGCGACGAGGCGCCCCTCTTTAAGGGTGCCCTTCGCGCGGAAATCTCTATCGAACGTTCTGAATCACCGCTTTTGCGGTGTCATGACGAGCTTTCATGACATTCGAGACGGTCTGAAACTGCCGCTGCTCCATGCTGATCTGCTGCTGCATCTCCAAAAGTTCCATGGCCTGGGCCTGAGAGCCAGCCAGCACACTTTCAGGCCCTGACGCCGTAGGAGCAGTCCCAGCACCGGAAATACCGGCATTTCCGGCAGCGCCTTGAGCACGCTGCCCGGCACGAATCGCCGCAGCCACCGCCCCACCGCCCGGAACAAGGCCCGCAGCCTGTTCAACACCGTCAAGGACCCCCATCGCGCCCTCACCAAGCGCATCCCGGAAACGCTGACCCGTGGAGGGCGGCGTAATTCGAGGAGCCGTGGTGACGAGGCTGATATCGGGGCGAAAAGAGGCAGGAATGATGGGATTCGACATGGTCTGGCCTTGTTGAGGGAGCGTTCGCTCATGGAGAAACAAACAGCCTTCGACCTCAATTCCTACCGGTTGCGTCTTTGTTGAACGGCAAACAGGCTCTACGTCTTCATGATGAGAGACCAAGCCCCCTCTACTTTCACCGCCGCCGAACTCGAACGGCTCCCAATCTTTCCGTTGCCTCGGGTCGTTTTCTTCCCAGGAGCGTTCCTGCCATTGCATATTTTCGAGCAGCGCTACCGCGATATGGTCAAAGTGTGTGCCAAAGGCACCGGCGCCATGGCCATCGCTCGCTTAAAGCCCGGCTACGAAGAAACCTATCAGGCTGACCCCGACTTTTACTCCGTGGCGGGGGCGGGTCGTATCGTCGACCATCAAGAGAATCCGGACGGCACTCACGCGATCGTGCTCCAAGGTATTTCCCGCGTCACGCTCATCGAAGAAGAGAGCAATGCCCTGTTCCGCGTCGCACGGGCCCAAGTTCTATCCGACGACGGGCAAGCCAACGCCAGTGACATGCAGACGCTCGTCACATGCGCCACGCAAATCGCCACGGTTGTTCGAGAACGCCATCCGGAGTTTGAACTCGGCATCCGTCCCGACGACAGTTCATCCACCATCATCGACACATTGGCCGACCGCTTCGTTGGCGACAGCGACGAACGCCAGGCGATCCTCGAAGCGTGTGAGCTGAGCACACGATGTGATCGAACACTGAGCGCGGTCGCCGAGCTCCTCGCCACCCTCGCCGAGAGAACAACCCCGTCTTGATGCGTGACTAGTCGAAGGTGAGAAGGTGCTTCATGCGCGCCCTCTTCGTCTCGAGATAGTCCCGGTTTGCCGCGTGCGGCTTCACCACGTGGGGCTCTCGCCGAACCGTCACACCGAGAGCCTGAAGCGCTTCGATCTTCGCGGGATTATTCGTCATGAGAGCAACGGATTCGATGCCGAGATCCTGCAGGATCGCTGGGACCATCGAGTAGTGACGCGGATCGGCTTCAAAACCGAGCACCTCGTTCGCATCGACGGTGTCATGCCCCAACGCCTGCTGCTCATACGCACGCAGCTTGTTGCCTAGGCCGATTCCACGGCCCTCTTGGCGAAGGTAGATCACCGCCCCACCTTCGGCGGCGATTCGCTTAAGCGCTAACTCCAGCTGCTCACGACAGTCGCACTTGAGCGAATGAAAGACCTCACCCGTCAGGCACTCAGAGTGCACGCGCGTCAAAACTTCGCCGGAAAGCTCACCGCTGTAAATCGCGAGGTGCTCGTGTGCTCCATCACGATAGGCGACGACTTCAAATTCGCCATACCCCGTCGGAAGAGTGCAGCGAGAATATCGCTCCACCACCGCGGGTGTGTCCGCTGTGTTCTTGTTGCTCATGCGCATCAACGCCTAAGATCTGGCTCGAAACTCGGCCTCGTCAAGTGCAGCTCAGGGCCGCTCCTGCTGGAGTGCCAAGAGATTTGCCTGGTGATGGGCACGCAGAGCGTCCATCAGCTCGCCCACTTCACCCTCCACCACCTTGTCTAGGTTGTGGAGCGTGAGCTGAATCCGGTGGTCCGTCACTCGGCTCTGCGGGTAGTTGTAGGTACGAATCTTCTCGGAGCGGTCACCGGTGCCCACCATATTTCGGCGTTCGGCGCTGATGGCGTCGTTCTGTTCGCGCTCAGCGATCTCCTGAAGCTTCGCCCGTAGAATCTGCATCGCACGCGCCAGGTTCTGGTGCTGTGAACGCTGCTCTTCCGAACGAACCATGATGCCCGTAGGAAGATGAATCAGGTTGATGGCGCTCATCGTGGTGTTGACGCCCTGCCCACCTGGACCACCCGCCGCGGTCTTGGTGACCTTGATGTCTTTCTCATCGATGTCGACGTCCACATCATCGACCTCAGGCATCACAGCCACTGTCGCCGTCGAGGTATGAATACGCCCCTGGGACTCCGTCGCCGGCACGCGCTGAACGCGATGAACCCCACCTTCGAAACGAAGGCGCGAATACACCTGGTCGCCCGACACCATCGCGATGGCTTCTTTGATGCCACCAGCGCTAGCTTCGCTCATGGAGGTAATCTCCATCTTCCAGCCCTGCTTCTCCGCGAAGCGGCGATACATCCGGAGAAGAACACCAGCGAAAAGGGCGGCTTCTTCGCCGCCAGCACCACTTCGGATCTCGAGAAACGTATTTCGGTCGTCGTTCGGATCTTTCGGTAAAAGCGCGAGCTGAAGCTTCGCCGTCAGCGCTTCGATCTCCTTTTCGAGGTCCGGAATCTCCGCCTCGGCGAGCTCTCGAAGCTCTGGGTCTTTGAGCACCTCACGATGCTCAGCGAGCTCGGTGGTGATCGTTGAAAAGCGCCCATACAGTTCGACCACCTCGTGAAGACCAGCTCGCTCCCTCGTCAGTTCCAGGAGTCTCTTCGTGTCGCCCACGATATTGGGCTGGCAGAGCATCTCCTCGATTTCCTTGTAGCGCGCGACAAGAGAATCAAGCTTGTGGACCGGTAACATCAGGCAACACTTTCGGCTCGAAGCGCCGGCAAGGCGGCGACAAAACCGTCGAAAGATGGGTACAGAAGGGGTTCGTCACCGGCCGGAACATCGACGCCGACTCGTTCGCGCCAAGCGGCAGCTTCCATGGCCGTGATGGCTACTTCAATCTGGTCGTCCGTGGGCTCGCGCGTTGTGATCTTCTGAAACAAGAACCCGGGCCACAAGAGAACCTGGAGTGGCCCTGTGGTGCAGTAGCGGGCCGTGAAGCGCTGGAATTCGAAGCTCACCGCCGCGATGAGAGGCAAGAGCGCGATGCGAAGAACCAGGAGCAGGACCTGACCCAAGAAGCCGTCGACGTCGGGCAGCAAGAGCGGCGCAAAGAGGGCACCTGCGAGAATCGAAACGAAGACGACGACGATCAAGAACGTCGTGCCACAGCGTGGATGAAGAGTGGTCTGAGCACGCACGTTCTCAACGGTGAGGTCCAGCTCCTTTTCGTACGCGTGGATGGTCTTGTGCTCTGCGCCGTGAAACTGAAACGTTCGCCGAACGTCTTTCAGCATGGAGATCGACATGAGGTAGGTGAAGACGACGAGGAGCTTGAAGCCGCCGATCACGAAATGATAGTTCGCGTCGTCGAGGCCAAACTCGACGCCGAAGAGCTTACCGCTGCCCGCCGCGAGAAGCTGCGGAAGAGCGACGAAGAGTCCTAGGGCAAAGACCGTCGCGGCGATCATCGCCATCTTGGAGCTTTCGCCCTCCTGCGCCTTCTCTTCTTCAGTCATCTGCTGCTCGGCGCTGAAGTTCAGTGCTCGAAACCCGATGGAGAGCGATTCCACGAGGGTTGCGACACCCCTAAACCCCATGACTTTCCAGATTTTCTTACTGAAGCGAGGCTTGTAGGGCTCCTCGTGAACTGCAAGCGATCCGTCCGGGCGCCGCACCGCTACCGAAAGTCCGTTGGGTGAACGCATCATCACCCCTTCGATCACTGCTTGGCCGCCTATATACGGTTTGTCCTTCGTTCCAAGGGTGCGGGCTGTGGGGATGCCTGAAGCCTTCGGCTCCATATTTGTGCTGTCGCTCATCGGGCGTCAGTGTAACCATCGATGGTGCAGTGAGCACCCCGAGAGTCTGCGAAGCGGGCTGGGCGCTTTTTCGCACTAAATTTGCACTATTGGTCTGTCTTTTGGCAGAAGCGAGGTGTCCGATGGGACAAAAACGAATTCAACTGATCGTACGCGGTCGGGTCCAAGGGGTCTTCTACCGGGCGACGGCCCAGCGAGAAGCACGTCAAAACGGCCTGACCGGGTGGGCAAAAAATCGCAATGACGGGACCGTGGAAATCGTGGCCGAGGGTGAAGAAGACTCCGTTAAGGACTTTCTCTCTTGGGCACAGACGGGACCCGCCACGGCGAGGGTGGATAAGGTCGAAACCAAATGGCGGAGTTACACAGGCGAGTTCTCCGATTTCCGGGTCGCGAAGGGCTAGGGATTCTCAAAGCGCTGACCTGCGTCTTGCTTGTCAGCGTCTCCCTAGCCTTTTCATCGTCCGCATCGGCGGATGCACCCACGGTGGCCGACATCGAGCGCTGGGCCGGCGATCTCCGCAGCGGAGATGACTCGCTCATCGCCGGAGCATTCGAGAACCTCGGGCGACTCAACGCGGACGCTCTTCCAGCCATCGAGGCACGCCTTCAGAGAACTTCCAGGCAGATCGTGCCGGAAGAAGATGGCCGCGATGCGCTCCGCTATTTTCGCCACGCCGTCGGCTCACGTCGCGCCGACGATACCGACGACATCGCCCCGGGCATTCCGCAGGTGGTCAACGAACGACCGTCACCGGATGTAGGACGCTCCGCAGAGCGCCTGCTCCTCCTGCGCTCCCTCGAGCGAATCGGCAGCGTGCCCGCACAGCGTCTCATGGGTGATGTGCTCGCGCTGACTCCTTCGATGTGGCGTCGGGAACGACGCCTCTTGCTCGAACGAATGGGCGCGCGTCTCCTGCCTGGGCTTCTATCGATGCAGGCTCATGATGAGCCTGACGTTCGACGATGGGCGCGCTCCGCGATCACTCAGCTAGGCCTCAACCAACCCGGCCGGGCCGTTCAAGAGGAAGACCCCGAGCGACTCGCCGGCATCCTCGAAGCCTACGGAACAACGCGTGAGATGGACGCCATGACGGTGGTCATCTCCTTTGTCGGGCACCGTGACGAGCGTGTTCGTCGCGCCGCGCGCGAAGCGATGAACCTCTTTGGGCGCAATGGCATTTGGCAGCTTCGCGAAGGCATGCGGAACCAGCTGGGCCAAGAGGCGGACCATGATTGGGGCTGGCAACGCACCGCATCACTTCTCTATGAGGGACTCGATGCCCAGCGCTTGGCTCCAGTCACAGAACAGCTTGAGCAAGGTATTCAGCACGTTGAGGCTGGCGAGCTGACTCAGGCGCGGGAACTTTTTGATGCGGCGCTCATTCGCGAGCCCATGCACCCGCGAAGAGCTGAGCTTGCCGAACACTACGCCCGGTTTGCCACGGACGCGTCAGGCCCCGAAAAAGAAACGCTGCTTCAGCGCGCCCTCTGGCTGAACCCAGATTCGGCTCAGGCAGAGTCGTGGCGTCGAGCGCTGCTGGCCAGCGAAGTTCGACGAAACGTGGCCGCAGGTTTCGTTGATGTTCGCGTCGAAGAGGCCAACGAAGCCGCGGAGCCCATCGCTTCCACGGAGTCGTCCCCCTCAGAGATCACCGAAAGCAAAAGTTACGCGAGTTTCGGAATGCTCTTGGGCCTAGTCTTTCTGCTCGCCGGTCTCTTTTGGAAGCGGGGGTGGATTGCGAAGAAGTTCCAGTCCCTGCGCGCCCGCCGCGAAGAGCTCAAGATGACCGCCCTTCGAAGGCCACGCGTCCGCAAAGCCCTGCTGCGATGGAAGGAACGACTTGGTCCCCTTGCCTCGAAGTCCCTTTCATTCGCTTGGATCGGTAGTCGACGACTGGCTCAGGAGCTGCTGAGTCTTGTGCGTACCGTCGTGCGAGTGGTGAGCCCAAGCAGCGCCGCAAAGACCAGCGCCGCAACGGCCCAAGTCAAACTCCCCAAGCCGAAGAGGACCGCAAAGGCAAAGCCCCTCGAGGAGGCCGCGAAAGGCGAGACCATCCCATTGGCTGGCCTGCTCTTCCAGACCAAGACCCAACCGCCCATCACAAAGACCGCGGACGAAACGGAAGCGCCTGACACCGTGGACACGGCACTCGACGACACGCCCGTCGAGCTCCCCGGATTCTTTGCCGACACAAGCCCTGGGACCATCGAAGCGCCAGATACCCTACCCGGTTAAGCGGCACTCAAAGCGAGGGGGAAATCCCTTCGAAGAAAAGCACTGCGAGCGCTGAGCCGCTTCGATAGACTACCTGTGCCGGGCGAACCCATGGGCCTTCGATGAGTGCCCCTTCGCCAATGTTCGCAGCGCCGCGATCGAATACCAAGGCATGAGCAAGATCAGCCAAAGCAGGTTCGCTGGCAGGATATTGATGACCGCAAGCTTCGCCATCTTTCCGCGCATGCATGGAGGGCACGCCACGATATCGCTTTTGCGGAAAGACGCGCCAAAGAAGAAAAAGAGTAAAAAGGTCGGAAGTCGGTAAACCTTCAAGCTATCCGTTTGCTGGTGGCACATCGGACACGGCAGGGTTTCCATGCTTCAGACGATCGCAACAACATCAGAACGTGTCAACACAGTGTGGTCATCCCTCCACGTCGTACGCTCTAAGTTTCCGGTAGAGCGTTTTTCGGTCAAAACCAAGGATCGCGGCCGCTCGGTTCCGGCTGCCGCCGACCTGTTCCAGGATGTGCAGGATGTAGCGCCGTTCGACTTCAGCCATCGGGAGAAGCGGCCCAGCCGGCGTCGCGAGAGCCGGAAGCTTCGTATTTCTCTGCAGACGAACACTCGGCGGGAGGTCGTCGACGACGAGGCGGCTGTGTCGAGTAAGCGCGAGCGCGCGCTGGATACAATTCTCAAGCTCCCGCACGTTTCCCGGCCAGCTGTATGACAAGAGCTTCAGTGCGGCCTCCGGCGTCAGGCCAGAGACGGAGGACTGTTTCGCGAAACGTTCAACAAAGTGCTGGGCCAGAAAGAGGATGTCATTCCCTCGTTGACGGAGGGGCGGAACGTCGATCTCTACAACGTTGATGCGGTAGAGCAGATCGGCACGGAACGCTCCCGCTTCCACGGCCTGTTCAAGGTCGACGTTGGTAGCGGAAACAATTCGGACGTCAAAGGGGATCTCCCGGACAGCTCCCACGGGCCGTACGGTTCGCTCCTGGAGCGCGCGAAGGACTTTGGGCTGTAGCTCACGCGGAAGCTCTCCCACTTCGTCCAGAAACAGTGTTCCGCCGCTCGCCTCTTCAAAGAGCCCTTTCGCATCCGCGTGGGCCCCCGTGTACGCTCCTTTAACATGGCCAAAGAGGGTGCTTTCCAGAAGATTTGGCGGAATCGCTGCGCAGTTCAAAGCGATGAAGGGCTTGCTCCGGCGACTGCTCTTGTTGTGAATGCTGTGCGCGACAAGCTCCTTCCCCGTGCCCGTCTCTCCAACGATGAGCACTGAAACGTCGCTGGCGCCAACCTGCGAGATCAACCCGCGGAGCTCGCTCATCGCCGCGCTCCGTCCGAGGAGCTCCCCTGAACTCGTTTCGTCGCGACGCTTCCGCAGCAACTCCAGCTCAGACGAAAGCGCGCGCAGTTTAATGGCCCGTGAAAGGCTCTGCTTCAGAGCCTGCATCTCGAAGGGCTTGGTGAGGAAATCATAGGCACCCGCGCGTAACCCGCCCACCGCAGCGGAGGTGTCGCCAAAAGCCGTCACCAAGATCACGGGGACCTGCGGATCGATCTCCAGCAGGCGTCGGCAGAGCTCCAGCCCGTCTGTTCCCGGCATTCGCAGATCCGTCACGATCGAGTCGAATGTGTTCTGTTGCGCTAGCCGCACCGCCTCCGAGGCGTTCGCCGCGCTCTGTACGTGCCAATCCTTCGTCGTGAGCGCCTCCACCATGATGTCACGCATGTCGCTGTCGTCGTCGACAACCAGAATAGACGCGGATGACGATGTCATTGGGGAGGTCATTTCCTTTGAGTGTGCAACGAAAGCGGCAAAAACAGATCCGTCTGGGTACCGCCGTCGGGTTCGCTTTGAACTTCAAACCACCCTCCATGTTCCTCCACGATGCCGAGCGAAACCGCGAGCCCCAAGCCTGTTCCCATCCCAACATCTTTGGTCGTGAAGAACGGGTCGAACACTTTGCGAAGGACCTCATTCGACATTCCACAACCATCGTCGACGATTCGGGTTCGCGATGCTGTCTTACCGCGAGCTTCACTAATGGTGAGGCTCACCACA
>JBLHKB010000168.1:0-12209 GCA_047619315.1 Polyangiales bacterium | reverse complement strand
GAGCAGCCCTTTGAGGATGACTACCAAAGCCGCGGAACGAGCGTGGAACAAGTCGGCTGGAAAGCCCTCGACGTGGGTGCCGGGAGAAAATCTCGCCACGTGACGCTTCCAGGCGGGCTCGTGGCGAAGATGCCGGCGGAGGTGCTGACGGCGAAGGTGCTCGAAAAGAAGACGCTGCCTCCACCTCGCTTCGACGACAGCACGCTGCTGACGGCGATGGAGAGCGCCGGGAAGACCTTGAAGGACGAGGAGCTTGCCGCGGCGATGAAAGACAGCGGCCTCGGCACACCTGCGACGCGCGCCGCGACGATCGAAACGCTTATCGCCCGTGAATACCTCGAGCGACACGGGAAAAAAGAGCTGCGCGTGACGAGCAAAGGCGTCGCGCTCATCGAGCAGGTCCACCCGAGCGTGAAGAGCCCCGCGATGACCGGCGCTTGGGAGCTGCGTCTCGCGCGCATGGCCAGCGGGACGGAGCCTCTGGAAGCGTTCATGAGCGAGATCGAAGGGCACGTTCGCAGCATCGTGGAAGAACTTCGCGGCGAAGACGGAGGCCCGTCTGGCTCTGGAGGTGCACGCTCAGGTCCGCGTCCAGAAGTGCCCCTGGCCGTGGCGGAGGCGCGTCCGACGCGTGAGCCGACGCCGCTCAACGAGCTCCCGGCGCTCTTGCGCGAGACCTTCGGCTTCGACTTTCGTCCGCATCAAAAGTCCATCTGCGAGACGGTGACAGAGGGGCGCGACACCCTCGTTGTGATGCCGACGGGCGCAGGCAAATCGCTTTGTTACCAGCTGCCTGGCATCGCCCGCGGCGGCACCACCATCGTCATCAGCCCCCTCGTCGCTCTCATCGAGGACCAGGTGATGAAGCTGCAGGCGGCGGGTCTTGTCGCTGAACGAATTCACTCGGGCCGCACTCGGCTGCAGAGTCGCGAGGTCTGTCGAGGCTACCTGGATGGGCGCCTCGACTTTCTCTTCATCGCGCCAGAACGCCTCGGCGTGCGCGGCTTTCCGAGCATGCTCGCCAAGCGACCACCCACGCTCATCGCCATCGATGAAGCGCATTGCATTTCAGGGTGGGGGCACGATTTTCGACCGGACTACCGCATGCTCAAAGAGAGGCTCACGGCGTTTCGCGCGGGTGCTCCATTGGTGGCGCTCACGGCCACAGCGACGCCCCTCGTTCAAAAAGACATCTGCGCGCAGCTCGGCTTTGGTCACTCGGAGGACCGAGGCGTGGACAAGGCGAAGGGAAAATCCAAGCAGTTTATTCTTGGCTTTCGACGAACCAATATCGGCGTTGAGGTCGTGGAAGTCCCGCGCCCAGAACGTGGAGCCCAGGCCCGCGCGATTTTGGAAGGCGAAGATCGGCTGCCCGCCATCGTCTATGCGCCCACTCGAAAGAGCGCCGAAGAGCACGCCGCGACCTTCAACAAGAAGCTGCGAGCGGGCTTTTACCATGCAGGCATGAACTCTTCATCTCGGAGTGAAGTCCAGCAGCAGTTCATCGATGGAGACCTCGACGTCGTCGTCGCCACCGTCGCCTTTGGCATGGGCATCGACAAAGCCAACGTACGAACGGTGCTGCACATGGCGCTCCCGGCGAGCCTCGAAGGCTACTACCAAGAGATCGGGCGCGCTGGACGCGACGGCGCACCAAGCCGCGCCTTGCTCATGTACTCCTATGGCGACGTGCGCACGCTTCAGTCGTTTCTCGACCGCGACTACCCGCCTGTCGCGAAGCTCGCCAAAGTGCATAAGGCCATCGGCACCGATTCCATTTCGCGCGAAGACCTTGTCGCGTCGGTTAACGCCAAGGATGAGGACGTCGAAGCGTGGCTCAACAAGCTGTGGGTCGCTGGCGGAGCCCTCATCGACGACGAGGGCATGGTCCGTCGTGGCAAACGCGCGTGGCGTGCTCCCTACGAGAAGCAGTGCCAACACAAAGAAGAGCAGCTCGCCGCGATTCAAGCGTTCGCGCGGGGCAACACCTGCCGCATGCAGGCCCTCGTCGATCACTTCGGCGACCGTTCGGATCGCAGTGGCCCGTGTGGCATCTGCGATGTCTGCGCACCGAAGAGCGCTTTGCTCGGCGCCGGCGCAGCGCCCACCGGCGCCGAGCTATCGCTGATGGAATCACTGTTGAAGGACCTCGACGGCTACAACGGCCAATCGACCGGCAGGCTGCACCGAAACCTCTGCACGGACGGCGCCCACACCGCGGACCGCCGAGCGTTCGAGCGAGTGCTCGCCGGCTTGGAGCGAGCCGGGGTCTTGACCACACGAGCGGACTCGTTTGAAAAGGACGGCAAGGCCATTGAGTTTCGGCGCGCGGACCTCTGCAACGGCGTCCCGAACCGGGCGGTGCTCGCAGAAGTGATCACGCTCGCGCCGGTGATCGAGACAACAAAAACGACGGCGACTAAAAAGAAGCGCTCGTTCTGGCGGCGAGGCGGCTCTGCGAAGACGGCAAGTTCCACAAAGAAACCGGCCCGGCGAAAGCCTGCGCGCCGGTAGCAGCTGCGCTGTGACGGAACGTCAGAGAGACGGCGTCGTGGCGTAGATCAGCGGACCGGCAGGGTCGCGGTAGAGAAGGTGCGCTCGGCCATCGGCCTCCACGATGAAGCAGGGCATTTGAGAACCGGGGTCCGCCGCCGTGGAAGGGAACGTCGCGAGTGTCGCTGCAGGACCCGCCGCAGCCGGTCCTCCGTCAATTCGACCTGCCCAAAGTTGCCTTCGCGTGAGCAAGAACCTTCCGAGCCCCAAACGAGCGGGAGATTCTGACCTGCGAGTCTGAGATCGCCTCCACGCGAACGAACCCATAAATGGCGTGGGCTGGACCGAAGCCGATGAGAAGCACGGTGATCCCCGCCTCCGTCACTCCGACCTCGAAGGCGATGTGCCCCTAGGCCCAGAGGGTCGCAACGAAGAGCGCCCTAAGGCACACAAGTTGACCGATGGGCAGCACTGTCACGCGCTGCCTGTCCGAATCATGAAGGTTCACGTCTCGCTAGGCGCCGCAGTTCGGCGGAGGGTTCAAGTGTTGCCGAGTTCTCGAGGAACTTGCGCGCTCTAGAGGAACTTGCGGAGCCAGAAAAACACTTGCTCCAGAAAACGTTCGCTGAGTGGACGCGAGCCAAAGCGCTCCATGTCGATCTCCATCGCCTGATCAAGGTCCGCTCGAAAGCGTCCTTCGAGAGCGCCCGCGACCTGGTCGTCATCCACGGCGAGGGTGACTTCAAGGTTCGAGCGCCAGGAGAGGTAGTCGAGGTTGTAGGTTCCGACGGTGCACCACGTGCCGTCGACGACGGCGGTCTTGGAGTGGAGCACGTGGGGCATCCATTCGTGAACATGGACGCCGCGCTCGACGAGCCAGGCGTAGAGTTTGCGGCTTGCGTAGTACACCGCTTTGACGTCGCTGATACCTGGTACGAGCACGCGGACCTCGACGCCTCGCGATGCTGCTTTCGCGAGGGCCATGCGGATCATTCGGTCCGGCACGAAGTAGCTATTTGTGATCAACACACTTCGCTTGGCTGCGCGGATCCGATTCAAATAGGTGCGCCGGATCGCTCGACGCGTTCCGTAGTAGTGGTTGGCAAGAACGCGCACGGCGCCGTCATCTTCGTTCCCGAGCTTTAGGCGCCCTTCCCGCCCGCCGCTGCTCTCTTCATGACGCCACGCGTGGAGAAAGATCTCGCGCATCACCATGGCTGCAGGCCCATCGACGCGGATCATATCGTCGCGCCAGCCTTGCCCACCCTCGGATATGGGGAGCCAGGGATCGCCGATGTTAACGCCGCCGGTGAGACCCGTTTCGCTGTCAATCAGGAGCATCTTGCGATGGTTTCGTCGCGTGAGACGCTCGGGCCTGAAGCGCCGCCGCCATGGGGCGATGGGGTTGAACTGGAGCACCCGAACGCCACCCGCACGCATGGCGTCAAACATGGTCTCGCTGGCTTCAAGACTTCCGATGGCGTCGTAAAGTACGCGCACCTCCAAGCCTTCTTCGGCGCGCTCCATCAAGGCCCTGGCGACGCGCCATCCGATGGTGTCCGAGGCAAACCAGTACATCTCGAGAAGAATCTCGGTCTTCGCGTGGCGAATCGCGCCGAGCATCGCCCCAAAACACTCCGCACCATCATGAAGCAGGGTGAGCTTGTGCGGGCCCACAACCATTGGCTCTTTCGCCGATGTTTCGAGGGTCGCGTTCTGCAGGAGGGGCGTTGGCTCGGAGCGAGGCACCGCGGCAAGGTAGCCTTTTTGCGTGGCCTGTGCGGCGAGAGCCGACCTCAGTGAGTTCGCCAACGCGGGACGAACACGATATTGTACGCAGGTGAGCCAATGCCCCATCTGTCAGTCCGCCACGAGTAAGCCCAGCGCACAAACCCCCGTGTCCGAGCGAACTTGGCCTTTTTGTTCCGCTCGATGCCGAGGCGCAGACCTCGGTTCGTGGCTGGGCGTCTCCTATTTCATTCCGGACCCGCCCGCCGAACACGCCTCTGAGGACCTCGAAGAGATCGCTCCGGCGGGAAGCGCGAAGCCATCATGGTGATTCGTACGATCTCACTTTGCTGCGTTCTCGCGTTCAGCTCCTCGACGATGGCCCAAGAGACGGGCGCTCCTCGTGACGCGGGAGCGAACTCAGAGACGACGCAGCAGCCAGCGCCGCAGCCCACGGCGACGGTAGCTCCGCAGCCCGCGCCGCAGCCCGCAACGCAGCCCGCAGCGCAGCCCGCAGCAACGGCAGCCGCACCCCGTGTTTCGCAAAGCCCGCTGCCCATCCCTGCCGACGAGGCCGCCCCCGTCGTCGAAGAGGAGGACAGCTACGGCGTCATGTACCTTCGTCTCCAAGGAGGCCTCTCCTACGCAAACCTTCTGAGCTTCAACCAGGACAACTTCATCCCTGAAGCCGAAGAGTCGAGCGGCCTAGGCCCCTTCGGCGGGCTGGCCGTTGGCTTTCGTGTGTACTGGTTCTCCATCGGAGCCAACGCCACTTTTGGTCGGCAGGGCGGCTTCGACCTTGGCACCGTCGGCGCCGAGCTCGCGTTTCACATCCCGATCCCGACGGTTCAGCCTTACGTGCGGCTTGCCGCAGGATACGCCTGGGTCGGGCGATACGACTTTCAGAGCCAAGAGCTCGAGGAAACCGATATCTACGGTCTGACCGTCGAGGCTGGCGCTGGCATCGACATCAAGATCGCTCGGCACCTCTCCATCGGCGCTGGGGTCGACGCGGCCTTTCTTAACCTGACGCGCCAAGAGGTCGGTAGTGAAACCAGAGTAAGAAGCGTCACCGACGTGGACCTCGACGAGAGCGGAGACGCTCTAGGCTTCCAGCTCCGCGCGCACCTCCACCTGACGATTCACATCTAGCCGCGATATTCGAAGCCTCAGCGCGCGAGGTCGGTGTCTCACACTTCCCAACAAAACAGTCCCTCTTCATACGGCGCGACACATGAACAACATGAGCTCGAAACGTTCGGAAGGTGCCAAAGCCATGATCGGCGGCGCGTTGGGCGTCGGCGTCACGCTCGTACTCGCCATAGTCACGTCAGCGTTTCTGTGGAACGCTGCGATGTTCAGCGGGACCTTGCTTCTCATCAGCTGGGTGTCGATTGGATTCGGTCTAGGCGAGTTCCTCTTCAATGGGCGCTTCAGGGTCCTCGTTCTACTCCTCGCCGTTGTGTTCGGTTTAGTAGGTATGTTCTTGAGTCTCATGGCCCTCGGGAGCCTTGGCTTCAACCTTCGTTAGACGGCCTGGTCGTCACCGCGTAAGCAGGCGTGCCGCGGCCGCTTCACCCGAGGCGATGCTATCGGGGATACCGACGCCGCGATACGCGTTGCCAGCAAGCTCAAGTCCGTCGTGTCCGCCCATCGCTTCGTCGAGGGCGTCCATGCGTTTGGCGTGGCCGACGAAGTAGCGAGGCATCATCTCCACCCAGCGATCGACGCGGACAAGCTGTGGCGACGCTGTGATGCCCATCAGCACCTCGAAATCGTCGCGCGCCGCTTGCACGAGACGCGCGTCATCCCAGGTCGGGACATCCGGCATGTGATAGCCGCCCATGAACGCGCGCAGGAGGACTTTGCCCTTCGGCGCTCGACCGGGCCACTTGAGGCTCGACCACGTCGACGCCATCAGCGTGAGCCCCTCGATCGCGGGCACGACGAAACCGGCGGCGTCGAGGGCGTGGGGGATCTCGTCTCGATCAAACGCGAAGGTCACGATGGCGCCTGAGCCAAATGGAATCGACTCGAGGCTCGCGCGTACCTCGCTGTAGTTGTCTGGCAGTAGGCCCGCGGCCTTGTGCGCCGTCGTCGCCAAGATCACCGCGTCGAAAGGTTGTCCGTCCACGTCAAAACCCGCGCCGGACTTTACGATGGACGCGATGGGCGTGTTCAAACGAATGCACTCATCGAGGGACTGCGCGAGGGTTTCTGGCAGCAAGCCGATGCCAGCGTCGAAGGAGATGAAGAGGCCGTAACGGGCGCCCGCCGCTTTCGCCGCTCCAGCTTGGGCGCGCTGAGCGAGGCCATGGATGAGGCTGCCTTCGAGCTCCATGTCGAGGAAGCGTGGAAGCGTCGCGCGGAGACTCAAATGCTCGGGGTCCGTGCCGTAGATACCGCCGGCCATGGGCTGAGCGATACGGTTGAGGACCTCGTCGCCAAAACGACGACGTACGAAAGAGCCGAGGGACTCGTCATCGAGGTTGGTGCGGCACGCCACGCGCGGCTCTTCGCGGACGCGCGCCATGCCTTCGGGCGAGAGGATGCCGCTCGCCTCTAAGCTCTCGAGGTTGGACGGCGCCAAGAGCTGAAAGCCTGCCGGAATGCGTACGAGCTCACCGCGACAAGCGACGTACGCTCCGCGAGCGTTCGTGTTGGTTCGCACGATGCGTTTACTGAGTCCGAGCTCATCCGCGAGGCGCGCTGCCGCAGGCTTCGTCGTAATGATGGAGTCCGGTCCGCGCTCGATGACGTAGCCATCGACACGTTCCGTGCGGAGCATGCCGCCGGCTCGCTCGCTCGCCTCAAAAACAACAGGGGTTGCACCCGCTTCGCGCAGCCGATAGGCGGCGCTCATCCCCGAAACGCCGCCGCCGATGACGGCGACTTTCATCGGGCGCTGACTTCGTGAACGTGATCGACGAGTGCGCGAACGTGGTCGACGGTGGTCGACGGCATGATGCCGTGGCCGAGGTTGAAGATGTGTCCAGGACGACCCGCGGCGCGCTCGAGCACCATCGAGGCCTGTTCTTTCATCACGGACTCGGGCGCGAGGAGCATGGCGGGCTCAAGGTTGCCCATGAGACGTGTCTTCTCAGGGCCACCGAGAATGTCCCACTGCTCCGAGAGATCGACGCGCCAGTCGACGCCCATGATCTCGCCGCCGGCTTCTTGCATCATCGGGTAGAGCGCCGGGTTGCCAGTTCCGAAGTGACACATAGGCACGCGACCTTTGACGGCGTCGAAGACGCTCTTGGTGTGTGGAAACACGTAGCGGCGGTAGTCCGCGGGGGAAAGACAACCGACCCAACTGTCGAAGAGCTGCACGACCTGAGCGCCGGCGTCGATCTGTGCGTTGAGGTACTGCCCGAGAGCGATGGAGATCTTCTCCATGAGGACGTTCCACGCGCCTTCGTCGGCATACATGAGCTTCTTGGCTTCGTAGTAGTTCTTCGAGCCCGCTCCTTCGATGGCGTAGGAGGCGAGCGTAAAGGGCGCTCCAGCAAAACCGATGAGCGGCACGTCCAGCGCGCGGCGTGCGAGCTTGATGGCTTCCATCACGTAGCCGAGGCTTTCGGCAGGCTTGGTGTCAGCGCTGAGAGCGTCGATTTGGGCGGCGGTCCGAATCGGCGTGTAGATCCGTGGTCCGTGTCCCTTCTCGAAGCCGAAAGGAATACCCAGCGGTTCGAGGATCAGAAGAATGTCGGCAAAGATAATCGCGGCATCCACGCCGAGCTGATCGACGGCGTCCACGGTGACCTGGCATGCCAGCTCCGGATTGCGGCAGAGCTCGAGGAACTCAACTTTGGACCGAATCGCCTGGTAGCTGGCCTGGTAACGGCCGGCTTGGCGCATGAGCCAGATGGGCGTGTGGGAGGTGGGCTTGCCGTGGCAGGCATCGAGGAAAACGCTCATGGCAGGACGCTAGCAGGGTTTGGCGCGCGTGGGAGCGCTCCGTGGGCTCCAGCACATCTAGAGCGCGATGGGCGGATCGCTTCGAAGCCCGAGCACCCGGGCGCGAACCGCGCTCACGAGGAAAATAGACCCCGCGACGACGATTCGACCCTCGTTTTGAAGCGCGCGACGTAGACCGGCGTCGACGTCCTTTGCCGCGTGGCCTTTTCTCACTCGACTAAAACTGGCCGGGTTTGCCGCACGACGCATCGCCGGCAACGCGTAGACTCGCGAATCGACGAGACCGTCAAACGGGGCGAGCATGGCCTCGTGGTCTTTGTCCGCGAGGGCGCCAAAAAGGAGCGTCGTCTTTTTGGCCGGCAGCGTCTCTAGATGCGCGGCGAGAGCCTGACACCCGTCGGGGTTATGGGCGGCGTCCAAGATATATTCGACGCCATCGACAACCAAGCGTTCGAGACGTCCGGGCCATTTCGCCTTCGTCAGAGCCGTCTCGACGGCGCGGCGCGGAATGCGAAATCCACAGCTGCGCAATCGATGAAGGGCCGCCGCCGCCACGCTCGCGTTATGGACCTGGTAGGCGCCTGCCAGGGAGAGCTTAAGCTCGTAGCGCGTGCGACCGACGCGGATTTCAGCGCGGCCTCGAGGAAGCGGTGTGCCGCGAAAATCCTTCGCGATGCACCACGGGTCCATCTCTCGGCGCTTCGCCATTCCCTGGAGAACGGTCTGCGCTGCGTCCTCGGCGCCGATCACCGCGAGGGCACCACGTCGAAAGATGCCGCCCTTCTCTTTCGCGATGAGTGTCTTGGTGTCCCCGAGGATCGCCGTGTGTTCGAGGGCGATATTCGTGACGACGCAGAGCTCAGAGTGTTCGATGGTGTTCGTCGCATCGAGTCGACCGCCGAGGCCCACTTCGAGAACGACGACGTCGCATCCGTGATCACGAAACGCCTCGAAGGCCAGCAGGACCGAGTACTCAAAGAAGGTCAGACCCAGATCTGCTTCGCGAAAATCCGCGAGACGACGTGCGACTTCGGCGTCACCCAGGGGACGACCGTCCACGCGAAAACGTTCGGCGTAGCGATGAAGATGAGGGGAAGAAAACCAGCCCGTCTTGTAGCCAGCGGCACGAAGCCCGCGCTCGATCATGGCGCAGGTGCTCCCTTTGCCGTTGCTCCCAGCCACATGGACGAAGCGCAGCTCGGCGTCCGGACGGCCACGCTTTTTCAACGCGCGGCGCATTCGGCCAAGGCCAAACTTCATTCCTTCGCTGCCGAGGGCGTAGATCCACCCAAGGGATTCCGCGTACGCGTCGCGGGCGCTCATTCGGCCGGCTCAAGCAAGGCGCTAGCCAACGAGGTGATCGAGCACGCGAGCGAGGGTGGCGCGCATCTCGGCGCGCGGCGAAATAATGTCGATCATGCCGTGCTCCAAGAGGAACTCCGCACGCTGGAAACCCTCGGGCAGAGTCTGGCGAATCGTCTGTTCGATGACGCGCTGTCCGGCGAAACCGATGAGGGCTTTTGGCTCCGCCACGTTGACGTCCCCGAGGAACGCAAAGCTCGCAGCCACGCCGCCGGTGGTGGGGTCGAGCATGACGCTGATGAAAGGCTGTCCCGTTTCGCGGAGCTTTCCGAGGGCGGAGACGGTCTTCGCCATTTGCATGAGGCTCAGTACGCCTTCTTGCATACGTGCGCCGCCGGATGAGGTCATGAGGATGACCGGCTCGCCGCGTTCCGTGGCACGTTCGAACATGCGCGTGATCTTCTCGCCGACGACGGAACCCATGGAGCCGCCCATGAAGCGGAACATGAACATGCCGAGCTGAATCGGACGACCTTCGATGGCGCCGGAACACGTCATCATCGCGTCTTTGACGCCGGACTTTTTCTGGCTCGCGACGACTCGGTCGGTGTATCGCTTGCTGTCGACAAACCCGAGGGGGTCGCCGCTCATCAAGTCGGCGTCGTGCTCCGTCCATGACCCAGGGTCCATCAGAAGCTCAAGCCACGCTTCAGCGCTCAACTTGTAGTGCTTGCCGCACTCTGGGCAGACCTCGAAGTTGGCGACGAAGTCTTCGGCTTTAAAGGTCTCGCCGCAGCCATCGCAGCGACGAAAAATTCCACGGCCGAGCGTCCGCTTGTCGGCCGCGTCTACGCTTGCTTTGGTCTTACTAAAGATCGACACGCAGGTGGCCTATCACGCTGTGCCCCGCGCGACAATCACGCTCAAAAGGCGGCCTGTTTTGCCGTCGCGGCGGTAGGAGAAGAAGCGTTCGGTGTCGGCAAAGGTGTCTCCGCCAATATCCCGAAGGCGAACGCCGAGCTCCGCGAGCTGAGCTTCTAGAATACGAAAAAGGTCCACGTGGGGCCCTTCGTAGGCGCGACTGATGACGTTTTTGGCACTCGAAGACCCTTGAAGGCGTTCGGCGACGTCCTCGCCCACCTCGAAGGAAGCGACGCGAATATGAGGGCCAACCACCGCGATCAGTTCGCTCGGCGGAACATCGAGAGCGTGGACCGTGGCTCCGGCAATGCGCGCTTCGACCCCCCGCCAACCGGCGTGGATGGCGGCGACGGCGCCGGTGGGCGGGTGGGCGAGCAGCAGCGGGACGCAGTCCGCCGTTCGAACGGCGATGGCGACGCCGGCGTCGCGGGCGATGAGGGCGTCGCCTTCTTCCACGCGAACGCGCAGGGGATCTTCGTCGTGGCGGACTTCGCGGATGATCGCGCTGTGAACTTGGCTGACCTCGAAGAGCACTTCATGGCCGACGTCTTGTGCGAAGAGACGGTGGTTCTCCGCGACGGCCTCGTCGCTATCGCCGAGCCCACGGCCCAAGTTGCGCGAGTGGAAGGGTGCATCGCTGACGCCGCCTTCGCGCGTGCTGAAGCCGTGAACGAATCCGTGCTTCGTCAGGTCCTCGCTTCGAAGCGTCACTCCGCGACCGACATGACCTTCGTCAGTCGCATCATCAACGGCATGCTCGCGAGCCAACCGTGTATTTTGATCGTGCCGTCCTTCTGCGCTTCGCCCACTTCTTTGGCGACGGGTTTGCGGATATCCGGCAGGCCAAAACGTGGCTCCAGTTCCACGAGCGACATCTTCGTCACCCACTCCCAGGGAGCACGGATCGTCACATCTGGGATGCCCGTGATGCCGTCGTAAATGGTCAGGCGGCCACTTTCGAAGTTCAGCGTGACCGCGCTCCCGATGTCTTCGAGGACGATCGAGACGCGACCGTGCATCTTCACGAAGCTCGCCTTCTTTTCAGGCCGATCGTCGATGTTCTGACGGAGGAGCGTCGCTAGCATCTGGGCGAAACCGTTTTCCCCAGCGCCCGGGGCGAGGGCGACGGCCGCCTCTCCAAACTGGCTCACGCGATGTACTCCGTCGCGACATCCGTGGCGCTGGTGACGAGGGCTCGAGACGACAACACAAAGCGAAGCATCGTTGGGAGGTGTCCCTTCGTCATCTTGAGCTTTCCTTCCATCATCGCCTTGATGGGGTCGAGTTCGCCGTCGATGACTTTCTTCCAGCGCTCGTAGGGGGCGACGATGACAAAGGGCGCGGCCAACACGGAGTCCATGCCGAACACGAGCTCCGCGCCGCGACAGGTGCCTTCGTGAACGTCGAGGATCATGCCCGTGTCGTCGTCGATGCCGATGGCTTCGTCTTTCGAGATGACCATCGCAACGGCGCCGAACGTCCAGGCTTTGCCATGGGTTCGGTAGATTTCGTTGTTGTTGACGGCGTCGGCGAAAGCCTGCGTCCACTCAGGAGATGGGAATCGGTGAGCCATAGCGGGGAACTCTTGTCCGCCCAGCAGACCCACGCAACCCAGGTTTCATTCGAGGGCCGGTTTCCGATGAAGCCCGAGCGAAATCCGCGCGCTGCCCACGAAAAAAGGCGACACCCGTAGGTATCGCCTTTATCGATTGGTGCGGACGAGAGGAATCGAACCTCCACGGGTTTTACCCCACTGGATCCTTAATCCAGCGCGTCTGCCAATTCCGCCACATCCGCAAAGAAACTTTGTTATCGAAGTCGTTTTTTTACAACGCATTCGCTAA
>JBLHKB010000167.1:0-12214 GCA_047619315.1 Polyangiales bacterium | reverse complement strand
TTGGTCTATCGCGAGCAGCGGCCCTTCGGCGCGGAAGCGGACCCCGTCGAGCGGCGACTGCTCCTCAAGTGGACGTACCGAGCGGACATCCTGCTCTAGTGCCGACCCCACGATTTTGGTCAGCGCACTAACATCGCTCGGGTACATACAGCGTACACATGCTGTTCATTCGACGTACACATAGCGCCTCAAAAGTGTCCTTATTCGGTAATTGGGAAGCTCTTGGCCTGGAACGCTGGTTGCTGTGGCCAATGACCACGGCGGAGCAGAGCCGTTCTCCGCACGCTTCGAGCTGCAATACGAGGACGAAGACGGACCGCACCAGCTCGCGCTCACCGGCGAGCGCTACGCACGTATTCGGGGCCCCTACAACCGACGCAACGTCCTCGGCGCCGTCGTTGCCGCAGGCCCCGAGCTCGAAGCGAACCCTCTTCTGAGTGACATGGCTCAACAGGTTCGCCGCTATGCCCTCTGTGGTGACGCGCCACTCTTGCGTGAACTTGGCCTCGATGCCGAACGCGTCACGAACGTCGCCATCGTTCGCTATGAACGAACCGGGCGCGTCACTCGAAACGAGGCGCGGTGCTCCGAATGAGCCATTTACACGACGCGCGAGGCGACGCTCATTTTGCCAGAGTGCGCGTCGCCTTGGGCGTATTTCTCTTCGTGCACTTTCTTCATCTGCTCCCGTGGGCGCCGGAGCTCTTCTCAAATATCGGGATGCTCGCGGACGGAAGCGCGAGCCCTTTGCTACACCTCTTTGCAAATCCCCTCGCGCTCTTCGACGGCCCGCTCTTCGCGCAGTGCTTTGTCGCCAGCGGCGCCCTCGCGTCGTTGGTTCTTGTCTTCGGCAACGGCCCTCGCAAGCGCATCGCTGCGCTCTATTTGTGGTTCGTTCTGGCGTGTCTCTTTGGGCGTAACCCGCTCATCCGAAACCCGAGCCTGCCGTACCTCGGCGTGTTGCTTTTGGTCTACGCCGCGAGCCCCAAGCGCCCTGACGTCTCCCTCCTGCGCGTCGTCTGGGTACTCCTAGCCCTCGGCTATGCGTACTCCGGCATCACGAAGCTCACGTCGCCGTCTTGGCTCGACGGCAGCGCCATCACGGCGATCTTGAACAACCCCTTGGCCCGCCCCGGCGTCGCCCACGATTTCCTCCTCGCGCTTCCAAGCGGTTTCCTCGTGGCCGCCAGCTTCGGGACTCTCTTTCTTGAGATCAGCTTTCCGCTGCTTGCGCTCTCCAAGAGGACTCGTCCCCTGGCTTGGCTCGCGATGACGGCGCTGCAGCTCAGCCTCCTCGTGCTCGTCGATTTCGCCGACGTCACATGGGGCATGCTCCTCGTGCACGCCTTCACCTTCGACCCCCGCTGGCTGAAGCGTCTGCTATCTTCCAGCAGTGCCAATCCAGACCATTGTCATGATGGGCCTCATGGTCGAGGTCGTCTTTACGGGGCAGTTCGGCGAAATTCCCATGGCGTTCACCCTTCTGGCGCTCATTGGGCTATGGCTTGTCACACTCTATTTTCACGCTGGCGGAAACATCAAACTTAGCAACGACATCATGGGTATCGAACAGCTCGCAACGTACGCGCAGCCGGGCGGCCCCAGCGCCGGCGGTGCCGATCAAAGCGGCGCATCCACAGCAAGCAGAGGACCGAGCCTATGAGGTTGAGGAACGTCTCAGCATCTCTCACGGCGTCGCTCCTTGCGGCCTGCGCGCTCGGGTGCAGCCCCTCGCCCATTGGGAGCCTCGAGCAGGCTGTGGTGTACGGCGACGACGACCGCGTGGAAGTCCACGCGCATCCAAGCCCCGTGCTCCGCAGCGTCGCTGAATCCGCCGTCGCCGTGCACCTCAACAACGGCGCCCTCGACGAGAGCAACCCCGCGAACATCCGCGTCACGTATTCACGGACGCTCGGCGAAGCGAAGGATCTCTGCCCCGGCGAACGTTTCGCAGAACAGATCGAACCCGGCGTTTGCTCCGGCACCCTCATCGACGACCAGCACATTCTCACGGCGGGCCATTGCGTCGATGAAGCCGATGACTGTGACGGAACGACGGCCTGGGTGCTCGGTTTTCGTGTTCAACCAGACGGGAGCATTGCGCCCATCGTCGCTGACGATGTCTACCGATGCGCCCAGGTGCTCGCGTATCGGGACGACAACGCCGACCATGCGCTCATTCGTCTCGACCGACCAGTCCGTGGGCACACTCCGGCAACCGTCCGCGTGTTCGAGGCAGGGCTGCCCCTCGGGACGCCGTTGACACTGATGGGTCACCCCAACGGACTCCCCCTCAAGATCGCCAGCGGCGGGACCATCACCTACAGCGACCCCGGCGGCGAAGACCTCCTGGCGACCTTGGACGCCTTCAGCGGCAACTCCGGCTCCGGCGTGTTCAATGACGCCGGAGAGCTCGTCGCCATCCTCGACGGTGGCGACACGGACTACATCGAGAATGGTGACTGCAGCATCGTGAACGTGATCTCGGTGCCGGAAGACGACGGTGAGTCCCTCACCTACGCGAAGCCCGCCATCGAAGCTTTCTGCCGGCTTCCAGGCGTCGATTCCCCAGTGTGTGACTGCGACGGACCCTGCGTGGAAGCGCTGCCCGGCAACACCTGCGAGAACGCCGAGACCGTCGAGGCCGTGGACCAGGTCCTTCGCGGCAACCTCGCTGGCTTCGTCAACAACAGCGAGGGCTCCTGCGGTGGCGCGGGGCCCGAGCGTGTCTGGCGCTTCTCCATCGATCGGATGACGGAGTTCCAGGCCGAGAGCGGTGGGTTCGACAGCGTGCTCTACATCCGCAGCGAGTGCGACGGCGCTGATCTCGCATGCCACGACGACATCGACGTCGACAACAACCGCGGCTCGCGCATTAGCCGGCGGCTCGCCCCCGGTGAGTATCGGCTCTTCCTCGACTCCTACGACGTGTCCACGGACGCCTTCACGCTCACGCTCAGCTTCAATGGGGTGGGGCCAGTCGTCGATGCGGGGCCGGGAACCGACGCAGGGCCTGGCTCGGACGGTGGACCTCGTACCGACGCAGGTCCTGGACGCGATTCAGGCCCGTCCGGCGATGGAGGGGCGAACAGCGACGCAGGCGCCTCCACGGATTCCGGAGGATGCGCCATCCACAGCCAGCCGTCGCCCATGTGGCTTCTGCTGCTGGGACTGATACTGATGCGCCGCAGACGGCTCTAGGAGCTCAGCGCTTTGTACAGCGGGCAACTTTCGTCGGTGGACTCGCCGCGACGGTAGCGTCCCAAGAGGTCCTTCGACCGCTTCGCCAACATACGCCGCACTTCGCGCCTCATGCCCTTCACGCGTGGAATCGTCATGGTGTCGTAGGCCGTTGTCTGGTGTCGCATCCACGCGATGGTCGCGGCCTCCGCGCGTCGTTCAATGGGAATGCGCTTCGTCCGCGCGACGGTGCCGCTGCCCACGGGGACCGCGTGCGCCGCGATGGCCTTCGCCATCTCCTGCCCGAGATGGATATGCTTTGGTGTAAACGCGAGGTACGTGAAGACCGCGCTCTCAAAGTCCTCGGCATAGACCTCTTGCTCAAGCGCCCGACGCTTGCGGCCGGCGTCGAGCTTCTTTTGGTACGCCGGATCCGCGCGCTCAGTCTCTAAGACAGCACGCAGCGTCTCGATGCGCTCCGCGGGCGCCCAAACGCCACGCGAGAACATCCGTCGGCCCTTCTTCTCCTTCACGACCCAGTGCGCGCCACCGGCTTTTACTCGGCGCGTCAGCGCTGCATCGCCGGGCGGTAGCAGCGCCCACCCTTCCGGCACCTTCATGGGTCCATTTGGACCGATCGCTTCAAAAGCCCGTGGGCTCGGCCCTACCGTGATCGACTCCATGGGCAGCGCCATAGCAGCGCTTTGGCGAAATACGGCCACCAACCTGGCCACTTCACCTTTGGATCGGCTCTTTCACTAGCCACGTGGTCTTCCGCAGATCCGTACTTTCCCAATGATTTCAAGCAATGAGCACCGCTGCCAGGGGTGGCTCGCCTTTTGCGTAAGGGGAAGTGCCCATGCGATCTCTTTTACTGCTCCTGCTCCTATCTTTGGCCTGCACCGCCGACCCACTCGTCCGCCACCAGGACCTGGGCACCATCACGTTGATGGGCTCCACCGAAGGCCCCGAGATCTTGGAGCTTGAGTTCGAGGTAGAGCCTGGCGAGGACCAAGGACCGATCTACACCTTCGTGACCTGCGGAAGCCTCGCGGTGCACACCGTTCAGGACCGCGAGCGGAGCTGGGAGCGCCTACAGCTTGTGGCGAGCCGCATCGACTACACGCGCCGATCGTGGCGTGGCCGCTCCCCCTACATCGACATCCCCGCCGAAGAGACCGACGGCTGCCAGGAGTACGAGCTTCGCTTCATCAACCACGGCGAGAACACGGCGTACGGACACGTCGAGGTCGAACTCGTCGAGCCCGAAGGCGCATCCGTTCGCATCGTCCACAACACGCCGGACTGCACGGACTGTGACGACCGCGCAGGGGAACTCCGCCAAGAGCTCCTTGGGGCCATTCAGGGCGCACGCGAAACCCTCGATGTCGCCATCTACGGCATCGACGACGAAGAAGTCGTCGACGCCATCTGCGAGGCCGCGGGGAGTGGAATCCGCGTTCGCGTTATTTCGGATGACGTGAGCGAAGAAGAAGGCGGCGAGTACCACGACGCGCTCTATGGCTACGAAGGCATCGCGTCCTGCGGCGCCCAAGTGGAAGCCGTCCGCGCGTCTGGGTTGATGCACCACAAATTCCTCATCGTCGACGCCCATGGCGAGCGCCCCCTCGTCGTGACCGGTTCCACCAACTTCACGCGCGCAGGCTTCGAAGAGAACCACAACCACATGGTCTTTTTGCGAGGCAACGCCGAACTCGCTCTGCAATACGAGGCGGAAATGGACCAACTCGTTCGTCACTGCGCGTCCGAACGCCTCGACGATCGAACCTGCGGCGAATGCACTCCCTCCTGCGTCGAAGACCACAGCGAGGAAGGGCCCTTCCTCTTCGAGAGCGCCGCCGGCGAAGAAGACGTCACCGCCCTCGCCTACTTCTCTTTGAGCGATGACCCGCTTCAAGTACTCCGGGGTGATGTGCGCACTGAAATGTTCGAAGCGCCGGACGCGGCATGTTCCGCCGAAGACGCCGACTGCACATGTCGGGCGAGCGGCTCACGCTTCAAGTGCTCCTACTGCGGCCTCGTTGATGGCGACGCGCCGAGCCCCCAGTACGGTCTCATCGGCGAAGCCCACGAGCGCGTGATGGTGAGCATGTACGCGGCCACCGACGAGTGCTTCGGTGTCGCCCTTCGCCACGCCCAGCGCCGAGGCGTCGAGGTCGTGACCGTGTGGGACTACGTCAACGCTGGCAGCCCCTACTCCCGCGACGAGTACATCTGCGAATCAGGCATCCCGACCTACATCGCTGAATGGGGCCATCGCGCTCAGGTTCGGAACCACAACAAGCTCGTCGTCGCCGACGACGTCGTGTTCACCGGGAGCCTCAACCTCAGCGGCAACGCGACCACCCGGAACAACGAAAACACCCTCGTCCTCCGCAGCGCTGCGCTCGCGGACCAGATGAGCGCCTACGTTCACAGCGAGGTTGAGCTGCTGGCGGAGCGAGGCGTCACTCAGCACTGCAGCGAGTAACGAGGTCGGAGTGTGACTCGCTCTGCCTACGTTGACACACACATACTTACGTCGCCGCCAACGTCTTGAGCGGATAGGGTGAGGCCATGACCTCCCGCCTCGCCCTGTTCCTTGTCCTCGTCAGTGCCTGCGACTGCGGCGGCGCCACCGCCCCCGCGCGCACCTGCTCGGCGGATTCCGAGTGCACCAACGGCGAGCTCTGTGTGGACAGCGTCTGTCTCCAAAGCGGCTGCACCATGGACGACCAGTGCGCCGTTGGAGAGACCTGTCTGGACACGCTCTGCGTCCCCGGCGGCGGCACGTGCATGGACGAGGGCGACTGCCCAAGCGATCAAATCTGCGTGAGTGATCGATGTCAGGCGGCCATCTGCGTAGACCCCGACATGGACGGCCGCGGCCCTGGATGCGAACGCGGAGAGGACTGCGACAACGCCGACCCTAGCCAAACCGGGAGCGAAGTTTGCGACGGTATGGACAATGACTGCGATGGCGTCGCGGACAACGGCGTTCTGAGCGAGTGTGGCGACTGCAACCCCGACTGTCGTGCGGGGAGCCTCGGCGTCGGTGGCGACGGCTTTGTACCCGACGAGACGAACTCAGACGGCGTCGGCGTCGCAGACGACGGCGCGCTCGAACTGGACGCGCGCCGCATCAACACAAACTTCATCTGGATTGCGAACACCACCGAAGGGAGCGTGTCGCGCTACAGCACGATGCCGCCCTTCAACGAAGTCGGCCGCTACTTTGTCGGGGCCGCCATCAACGCCGGCGGGTTCAACGTCGGCAACGATCCTTCGCGAACGTCCGTCAACGCCGCCGGGGACGCCTTTGTGGGTAACCGCCACGGCAACGAGCTCACCCGCATCTCGGTTCTCGGCGACGACTGCCCGGACACCAACGGCGACGGAGCCGTCACCACCTCAAGCGACCTCAACGGTGACGGACTCATCTCCACGGTCGTCGCCGACGGCGAGATGATGGCGTGGGAAGAAGACGACTGTGTCCTCTGGCACACGGAGCTCGACCTCGCCTTTGCCGGTGAAGCGCACGTTCGCGCCGTCGCCGCGCAGGATGTCGAAGGGCCGGATGGCGAGCTCCAAGAGTTCGTCTGGGTTGGCGGCTTCGACACGAGCCGCGCCGCGAAGATCGACGCCGAGACCGGCGCCGTGGTCTTCTCCACCGCTTCGCCCGTACCCACGTACGGTTTCGCTCTCGATGGCCTCGGCCGACTTTGGGTGAGCGGCCGAAGCCGACAGACCGTCGGAATGATCGACACGACGCGCTGCGTCGATGACGCGTCCTGCGACGTCGAAGTCTGCGTCGCCACGAGCCTCGACGACACGGCCTGCGATGGCGCCATCAAAGCAAGCTGGCCACTCGCCCACCGGCCCTATGGCATCACCGTCGACTTCAACCAGCGAGTTTGGATCGGTGGCGACACCGCCGGAGCCGGCCGCAGCTACGTTCCTCACTACACACGCTTCGACCCCGCTGGCGCGCCCGGCGCACGTCATGTCACCGTCAACCTCTCGACGGCGACGGACGTCAGCGGCGCCAACGTCGACTTCGACCATGTCGTCAACGGAATCGCCGCCGACGCCGAAGGCTTCGTTTGGGGCGCGGGGTTCCAGGGCGGCATGATCCGCATCGACGCGGACGACCCGACCCGATTCTACGGAGTTCCCGGGACCGGCAACGCGGCGATGCGCGTCAAGGGCATGGCCATCGACGCCGAAGGAAAGATCTGGGGCGTCACCATGAACAACCAGAGCGTCGTCGTCACACCTGGCCCAGGGCTCATGGACAACGCCGTCGAAACGGGCGTCGCAAGCGCCGCTCGCGGGAGCTACACCTACTCCGACATGACGGGGCTCCAGCTCCGATTGGCCACCAACCCACGCGGCTACTACCGCCACATCTTCGAGGGGTGCGCCGAATCCACGGTGACGGACTGGGGACGAGTGCAGTTCGACGCGGACACGCCCGCCGGCACCTACGTCACCTTCCGCGTACGCACCGCCGCCACGCGCGAAGGCCTCGACTCCGCCGAGTGGATCGCCGTGGGTGTGAGCCCGCCGGAGTCATCCCCCCTCGACATCGCTGGAGCGCTCATGGATGCGGGTGTCGCGCCGGAGCGCTTCCTGATGCTTGAGATGGTGCTCAACGCCGAGCGAATGAGCACAAGCGAGGTCATCACGCCGCGAGTTCTGTCCGTGGACGTGACGCATTCTTGCCCGCCCGTTCTTGGCTAGTTTGAACAGGTAGAACGGACTCAGCGTCGGAGCATCTCGATGACGAGTCCGACGCGGACAAGCTCGTCCGGCGTCGGGCTGATCGTCAGCGGAAGCATCCTGTCGTAGCTCGCGCGATCGACAAAGTAGATGGCGCGGGGATCTGGGACACCGCGAGGAGATGTCGGTGGCAGCAGGTCGTCTCGCCAAGCGTTCAGCAGCGAGTCCGCCTCGCCGCGCAGAAGTCCACGCGAAAGAAGCTCCTCTCGAAGGAGTGAAATGATGGCATTCGCGGGATGCGTCGCCGTCTGGCCTCCGGCCTGTCCAGCCTCCACTTCATAGGCGAGGACTTGCTGGCCATTCTGAATCCACACCTTGGCCTCGGCTCCGCTCCGGCTCGGAACCCAGGTCGTGCCGTTTTGGGCGAACGTGAATTCAGACCGAAACGGCATCGCGCCGTCGTAGAAAAGAAAGTTCTCCGACGTGCCACCGGAGGCTTCGAAGAGGGCGCCACCTGCATACCGCAGCTGGTCCCACCACGGGTGAGGCCGGCCGCGGTGGACTACGCGACCCAGACCTTCCAATCCGGTCCGTGGAGAGATTCGTCCGCTCCAAGCGACGGTGCGACCACGAACCACTGCTTCAGGCCAAACTAGCCACGGCTCACCTCGCCGAAAACGAACCCTCACGCGTACATTTTCGATGACTTCGTTTGTATAGAAAAAGATCACCGGCTTCTCGACGGTGACTGGAGATGCTCGGATTCGTGGAACCCTTCCGCGCGTCGGCACACGAAAAACGAAGTCCGGGCACTCCGCGGCGAGCGCATCCAAGTGCGCTACCCGCCCGGCGTCAACGACCCAAACGCCCCACTCGTGAGCGATGAAGGTCCTCGCTGGCTCATCCGCCTGCACGTGCTCACGAAGCGCAAAAGCGAAGAGCAGGACAGCCCCCACCAACACCGAAGCGACCAATCCACGTTTCATGCCTTCAATCTAACGCGAAACAACAAATCGCACGAGGGACGGAAAAGCCACGGGCTTTAAATAACGTCTCGAAACGAGCTCAGAAGAGCGACGCGCCGAACGAGGCGAGGTCAGTCGTAGGTGCCGTCGTGCATCCACTGGGCGTGCTGCGGCGCCTTCTTTGTTTCGGCCCACTCGTTCAGCATGTCCCATTTGACGTCGTCGAGACGTGCTTCGAGATCGGCGCGCTTTGTACTCGCCGCTAGCTCGACGCGGTGGCCATTGGGGTCGAAGAAATAGATCGAGTGAAAGAGCGTGTGATTCGTCGGGCCGATGACATCGATGCCATCCGCTTCCAGGCGCGCTTTGGCGGCGACGAGCACTTCGTCACTTTCCACCTCGAGGGCCAGGTGCTGGACCCACGCAGGCGTATTCTCATCACGGCCCATCGGCTCTCGCGTAGGGAGCTCGAAGAAGGCCAGGATGTTCCCCGCGCCGGCGTCGAGAAACACATGCATATATGGGTCCGGTTCGCCCGTCGACGGGACCGTGTCCTCGGCGATAGCCAACACGAACTTCATGCCGAGGTACTTTTGGTACCACTCGACGGTTTCTTTGGCGTCGTTGCAGCGGTACGCGACGTGATGAATGCGCTTGATCATGAGCGTACGTTCTACCGCGGCCGTCGCGAAGCGCAACGCAGCGCGCAAGGGCGTCGATGTAAGGGCGCTTTTGCGCTAGGAATGGAGCGTGGGAGGTACAAAAGAACGAGCAATGGGCGAAGAACTCGTCGTGGGCGGAGGAAGAGGCGAAGACTCGCCAGCCATCGATGCCTTCGCTCTCACGCGAACTGGCGGCTCGGATCCAAGCGTGAACGAAGCTCATCAACGTCGCGCCGTCATCCTTGGTTTCAGCGCAGGGGCACCCGCAGTCTTCGAGGGAAGCGTGAGTGATTCCTTCGGCGGCGGACTCGACGATGGACTCGCGCAATGACGCCCGGCGTGATCCACGAAGACCGCTTCATCCTGAAGCCCGAACGAGAGGCCCTCGTCGCTTGGCTCGAGACGCTCCACCCCCTCTGGGAAGAGCGTCACGGGGACGAACGCGGCCTGCGCCAAGGACAAACAAAGCGGCGTCTCTTGCGGCCGGTCTACTGGCTCGGCGGCTGGCAGTTCGCCTGCTTGAACTACTACAACCCGCCGGAGTACGTCGCCGAGCGCGTGGTCGCGGCGGAGCCCTTCCCCGACGTCCTTCAGCGCATCACAGACCGCATCGAAGAACAAACACGGTCGGCATTTTCACCGGAAGACATCCCTCCCGGTTGGCATCTCAACACTTGCCTCATCAACCTCTACGGGCTGGTGCGCCGTGGAGAGCGCTGGGTCGACGTGGGGCGGGTCGGCGGGCACCACGACTCCGAGCCTGGCCCCGTCGCCTCGCTTTCGTTGGGCGCTCGAGCACGTTTCCAGTTCGCGACAAAGGCGCGCGGCCACGAAGACGAAGACATCGTACTGGAGCACTGGCTCAAAGACCGCTCACTCCTCGTCTTTGGATCCCCCAAGTGGAAGAAGAACGTCTTCCACCGTGTCCCCCGCGTCGCACGCCAAGATCAGTATGTCTTCGACCTGCCCGTGGAGGACTTTCGAATTCGGCGGGTCAACTTCACCCTTCGCTATGTTCCCCCGGAACACATCACCCCGTTTAACGCGCTCTCCCCCGAGGCACATGGGAAGGTCCACGCTTACGTTCAGACGCTCGCGCAGGAGGCGCCCTTCTTCGCGAAGGCGCTCGCCGCCGAGAGCGCACCGTGAAGCGCCTCGCCACCTGCGCGCTGCTCTTTGGATTCGCCGGCTGCGGCGCCCGTACCGCCCTTGAAGAGGACCCCTGCGGTGATGTGGACACGGCCCGCCCATGCGAAGACGAGTGCGGCCAGGGCCAGCAGCTTTGCCGAAGCGGTTCCTGGAGCGAGTGTGTGGTCGCACCACAGCAGCTCCCCTGCACGAACATCTGCGGCGTAGGCGTCGCCATGTGCGCGGATGGCGCTCTCGGAGCTTGCGAGGTCGCCGTACGCTCAAGGCCCTGCGCCAGCGCCTGCGCCGACGGCGTCGAGACCTGCTCAGACGGCCGCTGGGGGCCATGCAGCGCGTCTGAGCCACTCCCGCCGATTCTTGAAGTCCGCGTCCGGGACTTTCGTGACGCACACCCCGACTTCGAGGCGGCCATCGGCCGTGACCGCGCGTTCGTCGGTGAATTCCTCGGCCCCGGCGACACCCCCGTCTATCTCGGGCCTTCGCCCACGACGAGCAGCGACGCAAACTTCGCCACTTGGTTTCGCGATGTCCCCGGCGTGAACGAAAGCGTGTCCATCGAGCTGCCACTGACCCGCAACGGCGACGAGACGCGTTTCATCTTCGACGACCGGGAGTTCTTCCCCATCGACGCCCGCCTCTTTGGAAACGAAGGGCGCCCACACAACTTTCACTTCACCCTCGAGGCGAGCGCCAGCTTCGTCTACAGCGGCGGCGAGACCTTTCGTTTTGCCGGCGATGACGACGTCTTCGTGTTCATCAACCGCCGCCTCGCCATCAACCTGGGCGGCGTCCACTCGCGCGAAGAGGCGAGCCTCTCCCTGGACGAGCTCGCCGACAGCTTTGGCCTTCTCCTTGGCGAAACCTACGACCTTCACCTCTTCTTCGCCGAGCGACACACGGACCGCTCGACGTTCACCATCGACACCACCATCTCCCGTACGCCGCGCTGCGAATAGACGTGCGAGCGACGAGGACGGATCTGCGAACCCAGAGCATGAACAAACTCGACAGCAGGTGTGTCTATTATCCGACGGACGCGAGGCCGACGAGAGCGCGGAGGTTGTCGTCGGTGCTACACGAAAGCCGAGTAACGACGTCGCTCGGCGTCCGAACAGTTTTCGTGCCAGAGACTCGTTGAATCCAGCGGGCGAAAAGTGTGGCGAAAACGAACGAAGTGGTGATAATCGTGGGCGTGAGGAATGCTTGGAAGCCTCCGCGATTTACAGGGTGGCTCTGGCTCGCGAGCCTCGCTCTTCAGGGGTGCGGCATGATCCTCATCGAGGACGTAACCCCAGCCGATGGGAGCGTTCGCGTAACAGACGCCGCGCTTGATGACGGCGGGAGCGCCGCGGACGTGCGTGATGGCGACGCCAGCGACGTCCCGGATATAGAGGGCGGCGTCGACGCGGGAACGCCGGTACGAATAGAGCTGCTCACGGGTTCGGGCCGAGACTCCGTGCTTGCATCCGCAACCGACTCCAGTGGCAATCTGTACATCATCGGCAATTTCACCGAGACGATCCGTATGGCGAAACC
>JBLHKB010000166.1:0-12231 GCA_047619315.1 Polyangiales bacterium | reverse complement strand
ATGGACGCAAAGCATCGACGGGAGAGACCTTGTGTCGCCGCATGGGGCGGCGACACAAAGCAGGCCGAAAGCCTTCGGCCCACGTGTGCCCGCCCCGAACCGAACGTTCAGCCAGATCATCGACCCGAACCGTTGGAATGCAAAGCGAAGCGTTGTAGGGCCCAGAGAGTTGGCTTGTGCTAGTGCCCAGAAGGAGCAACGCATGAAGCAGAACGCAGACGAACGACCGGACCCAAGCATCCTGCGCAAGGCCGCCATCGCCCATGGACGCGCTGCGGACTACGCGGGTGACGTGACGGTTCGCCCCATCCCGAACTTCGATCTCAACCGCACCATCTTCAATACGCTTGAGGGCAAAGCAGCTCGCTATGTGATGAAGACCCGCGTCGCGAAGGAGCCTCACTGGAAGTCCGCGGCGGCAGAGCGTGTGAAGGCGGCTTACGAGTCCGCATGCAAAGATCACCCGTTGCCCAGCGTCGACGAAGAGCTGCTTCGTTTCATGGTGGACGAATGTGACTTTGACGTGGAGCACGCGGACGGGTCTTTTCTCGATCACCTGTATTTCTGCTTTGAGTACACGGTGCACCACTACCCAGACGAGTCCCCGCTCGTCATGTTGCTGCATTCGATCCTCGGCACGGGGACCAATACCTTCGCCATGGGCGCGGAGAAAATTCCGCAGCTTCGCACACTGATGACGGAGACCGAGTGGACTCATGTGGAGGCGTTCCCGTCTCTCTTGCGGCTCCTCTATGACTTTCCCTTGCGCAAGGAGCTGCGACTCAACCGCCATCGGCCGGACAGCATCGAACGAATCGATTTTCATCGAGTCATCGACAATGAGCCTGTGAGCATGAGCGGAGACGAGCTATGGACTCAGCTCAACTACCAACTGATTCACCTCGTCGACTTCTTGCCCGTAGCGAACTGGGCTACCCACGCAAACGACACCGCGTTCATTCTCTTCCGCGACCTCTACGATCTGTTGCAGAGCTGCGGCAAGCTTGAGGCGAAACTGGACTACAGCCCTCCGGGCAAGCTGCGGACGCTACGTGGCGAGCGACCTAGTTTTGGAGGTCTCCTTACTACCCTCATCCCCGTGTCACTCAGCGAAAAGATGGCCGCGCGTTCTGTGTCCCAGTTCAGCGAACGAGCTGGGCACTCCATGAACTACACGCTCCACTGGCGTTGAATGAAACCTAGCGGAACTCCAGGACGCCGTCCTTGAGCTTGCTGTAGCGGATGGACAGCGAGTCGAGGACGTAGTTTTGGAAGAGACGCCAAGGGAAGGCGTCGCCTTGCTTTGGCAGGAGATGTTGAGATCGCTGAAAATACCCGGATGAGAAGTCGATGAAGGGGCGACTCTTCATCTCGGCGGGGTTTGCGCGAGGCACCACCGAGCCATAACCGGTGGCGTCCATGTGGTTTATCAGGCGGCAGATGTACTCAGACGTGAGGTCCGCTTTGAGCGTCCACGATGCGTTGGTGTACCCAAACCACAACGCGAGGTTCGGCACGTCGTTGAACATCATGGCTTTGTACGTCCAGTGATCTGATGGGTCGACGCGCTTCCCATCCACGCGGACGTCGATCTTGGACATGAACTCCAGCACAAGGCCCGTCGCGGTGACGATGATATCGGCTTCGATCTCTTCGCCATTCTTAAGGCGAATGCCAGTCTTCGTAAATCGATCGATGTGGCCTGTCGTAATCGAGGCTTTCTCTTGTTTGAGCGCTGCAAAGAAGTCGCCGTCGGGGACCATGCACATGCGCTGCTCCCACGGGTTATAGGGGGGATCGAAATGCGGACTCACGTCGTAGTCTTCGCCCAGCTGCGCCCGCACGCCCTTGTTCACGAGCGCGCGCATGGGCCCCGGCGCTTTTCGCGCGAAGGTGAAGAACCCCAAACCCAAGGCAATGTTCTTCCATCGCGTCAGACGGTAGGCCGTCTTGGGCGGAAGCCGCTTTTTGAGAGCGGTGGCAACACCATCTTCACCGGGAACGGACACGACGTAGGTCGGCGTTCGCTGAAGCATGGTCACGTGCGCGGCTTTGTCCGCCATGGCCGGTACCAGCGTGACCGCCGTCGCGCCGCTGCCGATCACCACGACGCGTTTGCCAGCGTAGTCGAAGTCTTTCGGCCACTTCTGTGGATGAAGGATCTCCCCTTCAAAGTCATCCGAGCCTTCGAACTTCGGCGTGTAGCCCTTCTCGTAGTCGTAGTAGCCAGTGCAGCTAAAGATGAAGTTGCAGGTAAAGTGCTTCGACTCGCCAAGAGCGCTCACCTCGACGGACCAGAGCTTGTCCTCACTCGACCAGTTCGCTGCGACCACTTCGTGCCCATAGCGAATCCTCTCGTCGATGCGGTTCTCCGCGACGGTCTCCTGCAGGTACGCCAAGATCGACGCGCCGTCCGCGAGAGCTTTCTCGCCCGTCCACGGCTTAAAACTAAAGCCCATGGTGTGCATGTCCGAGTCCGAGCGGATGCCTGGGTATCGAAAGAGGTCCCAGGTGCCGCCGAGCTGAGGGCGCCCCTCAAGGACCGCGTACGTCTTGTTCGGACAGCGCGTTTGCAGATGGTAGGCGGCTCCAATACCGGAGATGCCAGCACCAATAATCAGGACGTCCAGGTGTTCGCTCATGATGCCTCAGTCGCGAGATTCGGCCTCGCGTAAACAAAGGTCCGGTGCGCCCGACGACGCAGGGTGGACAAAGAGGGGAAACCTTTCAGAAAGACGGACATTTGCCTATCACTTCACTCTATCCGGGGAGTGAGATTTTTGATGGGCTGAGCGCTGGCCTGAGGGCTCTTTGCGCTTTATACGGGGCCCATGAACGACAAGTACATGAGCGACGAATACATCGGGTACTACTTCCTTTTCGTGCTTTTTGTAGGCCTTGGGCTCTTTCTGTACTTCCAGAACCGAGCGCCCGACAGCCCACCGCCGCGTTGGACTGGCTCCCTTGAGGCGCTTCCGACCATCGAAGACCTCGAGATCGACATGGACAAGGTCGTTCTTGGCCGTCGCCTCTACCACGACGGAATCCTGTCCGGCGACGGATCCGTGTCCTGCGCGAGCTGCCATAACGTGGCTGCCGGTGGCGCCGAACCACGACGTACTTCCTTTGGCATGAACAACGCCGTCGGTCCCATCAACTCGCCGACGACGCTGAACGCGTGGAACCACATCGCCCAGTTCTGGGATGGCCGAGCCGCAGACCTTCAAGAACAAGCTGGTGGACCCGTCGAGAACCCGGGCGAGATGGGAGCGACGTTTAACGAAGTCGTTCCGCGCATTGAGGGCGACGAATGGTACGCATCGCACTTCGCGGACGTCTACCCCGAAGAAGGCGTGACGAAGAACAGTATCACCGACGCCATCGCCGAATACGAACGCGCACTCCTCACTCCCGGCCCCTTCGACGCGTGGCTTGCGGGTGACGACGAAGCGATGAGCGAAGAGGCCGTTGCTGGCTACCGTCTCTTTGAAGAGGTCGGCTGCACGACATGTCACCAGGGCGCTGCCGTCGGCGGCACGATGTTCATGAAGATGGGCCTCGTGCACAACTACTTCGAAGAGCGTGGCGGCGAGCTGACGGAAGCGGACATGGGCCGCTTCAACCACACTGGTGACGAAGCACATCGACATCACTTCAAGGTACCGACGCTGCGCAATATCGCTCTGACAGCGCCTTACTTTCACGACGGAAGCGAAGACGACTTGGGCAACGCAGTACGCACCATGGCGCACGTGCAGCTCGGACGTGAGCTCGAAGACGCCGAGGTCGCAAGCATCGTGAGCTTCATGAATGAGCTGACCGGTGAGCTTCCTGAATATGCGCTCGTCCCCGACGCCGAGATGCCACCGGAGCGCAGCTACGAGCTGCCCCTCGCCTACGACATTCGGGTCGCTAAGCGCCTCGACGGGACGGTCTACTTGAGCGGCGTCGTGCCGAGCGAAGAGGCGAAGACTGCTCTTGTTGCGCGAGTCAGCGCCAAAGCTGGAAGCGTCAACGCCGATGGCCTCATCGTCAACGACAACACGGCATACGCCACGCCCGAGAGCTTCGACGCCACCATCGACGTGGTCCTCGATGCTCTTGCGCCAATGACGCAAGCGCGTGCGGACTTCGACTTCTCTAGCGATGGAGAAGACGGAGCGAAGATGAGCTTTGTCGGCGAAGGCGACGAAGCGGCCATGGCCAACGCCAACGCGCTCTTTGCCGCAGCCCCCGACGGCTTCGAGTGGTCCACACCCACAAAGCTCTACGACGCCGCCGCCGCCGCTGCATGCGACGAACGCCTCACCACGCTTCAAGCGCAGACGCGCCTCGAGTTCAACACCGGGAGCGCCGAGCTCTCCGCCGCGAGCACAGCCATGCTTCGTGGTGTGCCGAACCTTCTCAACGGATGCCCCGATGGCGTCCGTGTCCACGTCACTGGCCACACGGACAACGTGGGTGACCCGAGCACGAACCTCCGACTCAGCCGCAATCGGGCAGCCTCCGTTGTGGACGTGCTGGTCAACGCCGGCGTTGGCGCGGGCCAGGTCGTGTCACACGGCTATGGCGAGACCAAGCCTCTCGCGGACAACGAAAGCGACGAAGGCCGCTCTCAGAACCGCCGCATCGACTTGGCTCTCTACCGCGAGTTCTAGGTTGAAAAAGAAGGTCGCGTTGGCGGTGGTGGCGCTTTCTACCCTCGCCTGCTTGGCCTTTGGCTGGACCTTCACGACAGCCAACCTCACGGTTACGCCGCGCGAGCTTGCGGCCCTGCCCCACTCCATCGAGGACGTGGGGCTTCGTCTTTCAAGGCTCCACACCGCGGACATCAGCAGCCAGCACGGCCTCAGTGTGCGCGGCGCATCTCTGTCCGAGCCCTTCACCTCGGCGCTGAGTGCGTTCCTCGTGGAGCATCCACAGGGACGAGTGCTCATCGACGCTGGCATGGCGTCAAACATGGAGGAACACTTTGCCACGGCGACGCCAGCGATCTTGCGTGCCTTCTCGGACATGGACGCCCACGCCGGGATCGCGGAACGACTCGCCGAAGGCGGCCTCTCCAGTGAGTCGCTCTTCGCCGTCATCCCCACACATGCACATTGGGACCACATCAGTGGCATGGCGGACCTTCGGAGTGCTCCTCTTTGGCTGACCGCCGCCGAGCAAGAATTCACGCGCTCGGGTCATGAGACGATGGACCTCTTCGTGCACATCGAGAGTGAGGGAGCCCTCGACGTTCACGATCTGACATTTGATGATTCGGCGTACGGTCCCTTTGAGCGGTCCCGCGATGTCTTTGGCGACGGGCGAATCGTCGTTGTGCCCATGAAAGGACACACGCCCGGATCCGTTGGCGTGTTCGTCACAACAACATCAAAGCGCTTCCTCTTTATCGGCGATACCGCCTGGGCCTCCGAAGGAGTCGACTGGCCCGCGGAGAAACCATGGGTCAGCCGCCGAATTGCCGACCACGATTATGAGGGAGTACGCGGACAGCTCGTGCTGCTGCACTTACTCCAAGACGCAAACCCGGAGCTCGTGATCGTGCCTGCCCACGACAGCCGCGTGCACGTTCAGATCCCCGAATGGCCGGCGTCTATCGACTAGTTTTGCAAGCACATGCCGTCGCTGCACCGCGGAGCACATTCCCATGGCGCGCAGTTGAAGGCGTTGCCTTCAAGGTCGATGTAGTCGCAACCAGCGGCCAGACGTCGCTCGTCCATCTCGACCAGACGCTGTGCCGTGGCTTGATCGCGAACGCCGCCGCAGTCGATGAACGCCGGGTAGCAAACGCAGTCTTCGTCGACCAAACATTCGGCTATGGGCTCGACAAGAATGGCGTTGGTCTCCGACCGAAGACTAGCGCAAGGGTCCGGCGGGAGGTTCGGCGCCGGGTCCACCGCTTCGGGAATGAGCGCTTCGGTCGTCCGTTCCAGCGCGAAAGCTTCACCTGCGGGCGTCTCGGGCGTCGGCGTTTGTGCGCTCTGAGACGGTTCACTGCAGGCGAGAAGGAAGAGAAGTAAGAGCAGAATGCTGGGCCGCATCATCGCAAGGTATCAGACCAGCAATTGCAGGCGCGAGACGCGTTAGATCGTCGTGGGCATCTCAGGCAAGCGACCCGTATCGAGCCAGCTGTAGACGCCATAGGTTTGCAGGACGCGTCGTGTATAGCGGCGAGTTTCGTCGAAGGGGATCGACTCGACGAAGGCGTCAAAGTCCTGGTCGCCCGGCGTTTGCGAAGCGCGGGCGCGCCGTAGCCAACGGTCGAGGGACCCGTGGCCTGCGTTGTACGCAGCTGGAATGAACATGTCGCTGGGGTAGCGCCCTTGGAGCCACGCCATGAACTTCGTTCCGCAGTGGAGGTTGATCTCTGGGTCGCGCACGTTGCGGGCTGTGATTCGCTCGTCGAGATCACGGCCATAGCGCCGCGCCGTTGGTAGGAGAACCTGCACGAGGCCGTACGCGTGCGCCCACGAGACGGCGTTCGGGTCGAAGCTCGACTCCTCACGGGCAACCGCGCGCACCAAAGCAGAGCTTACTTCCGCCGCTGAAGCCGCGTTCTCAATAAGAGGCGCAAACGCCTGAGGGTAGGCGAGACGCCACAGGGCGCGAGCGCGGCCCGTGGGCATGGTGCGACGGAAACCCCGCTGGCCCCGGACGAGGCGTGTCAGACGCGTGAGTTCACCGGCTTCGGCCAAGAGCGAAGCGACGAGCCACTTCGCATCGTCGTCAGCACCGGAACCGAAGAAACCAATGGCACTTAGCTCTTCCAGAGCTTCGTCACTCGCGCCGACTTGGAGCAAGACGAGCGCCCGGACAAAACGCGGGTCGTCGAGCTCTGCACGCCACGGAAAGCTCAGCTCTGGCTCGTCGTCGCTCTGAAGCGAGCTGAGCAGCTCCGCGTGCCGCTCAGGGCTCTCCGCCAAGATGCGCGCCAGCGCGTGTTGTGAATAGTAAGAAAGAGGCCAGGCCTGAACCACCTCTGCATAAGCATCGACGGCCGGTCGGTTGAGCGCAGCCAAGGTTCGCGCACGCCAATACGCCGAGCGGCCCTGCAACCCTTCGGTGTTCTCTCCGACGTCGCGTCCGGCTTCAAAGAGCACGAGCGCTTCCTCGTGGCGGTCTCCTTCACGATGGTGCATCGCGAGGCGGAAAATCGCCTCACCCCGCATATCGCCGTCTTGGTGATCGTCGATGAGCACCTGAAGCAGACGCTCATACTCCGTGCGGTCTCGGCCTTGCTCGAGTAACGCGGTGCGGAAGATGACGTCGTCCGCGAGGCGATGTTGAGGAGAGTGCTGAAGGAGCGCCGCGTACTCCGTCCGGGCCCGTGCAGCATCACCGCTTTGCGCGTATGCGCGGCCGGCTTTGTAGTGGGCCCACGCTCGTTCGTCGCCGGTGCAGCGGCGCGCGACATCGTGCATGAACGGGGCGCCGCGTTGACGCGCGCGCTGCCGGAGGATCGCTTTGCCCTGCTGCAGAAGGGCTTCGCAGCGGCGAGGTTCGTCCGGCCCCATAGACGCGACGAGCGCCGCATACGCAGCTTCGGCGTCGCGATGGTGATTGCTGGCATAAAGTGCGTCGGCTTCACGAAAGCGGTCGGCAAGAGGAACATTCGCGAGGGCGCGACGACGGATTTCCGGGAGCGCAGCCAAGAGCACTTCGGCTTGCGCAGCGGCCTCTTGCCCGACCCGAGCCTTCGGAGCGCGAGTCGCCACGCGACGCAAGAGCTGAAGCGCCTCCTCTTTCGAAGCGACGTCATCTTGGGTCAATAGAATGGCGGCCAAAGGCATCGCCGCGGAAGCCGCACCGGAACGCTGCGGAGCCTCCGCGACGAGCTGGCGCAACAGCGGAATAGCGTCGCTGACGCGCCCGGCGGCGACAAGGGTCAGCGCTCGAATGCGGAGAACGCTATTTGGACTCGGAAAGTCCGCAGGTATCGTTTCGAGAAGACTGAGCGCGCGCTCGGCGTCTTCTTCATAGCTCAACTCCGCCAATCGATACGCAGCCCAAGGAGTGAGCGGGTGACCCATCCCGGCAAGCTCGAGGAGCATCGCTTCACGGCGTTCAACCTCAAGACCCTCACGCTGAGCGACAACCCAAAGAGCGATGCCGCGCTCGGCGGGATCACTGATGCGCTCGAGCAGCAGCTCTGGGCGCGACGACGAACGCAGCGCCTCCACCACATCCGGCGCCCGCGCCGCGCCGGGATGAAAGCGACGAGGCGCTTCAGGAGTGGGAGTCACCTCTGAACTCTGAGCCTGAGCGCCGTGTTGAGGTGCAACCGAAGGCTGCTCACACGTGGCGATGACCAGAGCGATGCCTGCGATGGCGGTGCGAGAGAGGACCATAGAGCCGAAGCTAGAAATCATGAGCGATGCCGGCAACTTTCCCACATGTTCTACTCAACGAGTGGGGTCAGCGAGTTCATTCCACAACGCTTCGCGGGGTTCCTTCTGGCCTGGATGACGCTTCGTCCATGGGGTCGGGGCGATCGAGCCTCACGAGTCAACTTGTTGGCTCGTCTTGTCGAGCCGTCTGAGACGGCGAGACAAGCCAAGGCGTAATCGCCCCGACCCCATGGACGGTCACCGCGACTGCCGTTCACCTGGACCGAATACGTGAGAGCAAAACGACAAACGTGTAACCCGGAAGGAGCCAAGCGAAGCGTTACCGGTAACCCTCGAAGCCGCGACCCGTGTCGTATTTGAGGAACACAAGATCACCGGCCGCGATCGTGAGGTTTAGTTCGCCGCCGCCGAGCGGCAATACCTCCACCACACCAGTCGGTCGAAGGACTTGCACCTGGGTGGTGGAAACTCCCGCGGCGCCGGCGAAGTTGAAGCCAAGCGTGACGCGGGCAGGGGTTTCGCTGTCCGTGGGGAAACTCCCTTCTTCGTGGTTTGGATTCATAACCATCATGTAGTGGTCGCCGAATCGGTCGACGTAGAAGCCGAGGAGCACATCCTGGAAAAAGCCGCCGTCGGCGTTCACGCTCTGAAGAATCGAGTCTCCACCGGCGCCGGCTCGCCATGCGGGGAAGTCATCAGGGGGATGGCTACCTGAGATTTCCCGCGACGCTGCCCATGCAACACCGGTGGAACGAAGCCTGGTTTGAGCGCGACCGTAGACGATGAGCTCGCGGTTGATCTGAGCCACAGCCGCAAACTGAGACGTGGTCGCCGCGTTCCAATCGTCGGTGGTCGCGAAGAGCGACGTGGGGATGCCCTCCGCCGTTCCGCCGAGCACGTTGTAGATAAACCATGAGTGCCCGGTGTAGCCCGCAAGAAGTCCACTGAAGGCGTCCCAGCGAAGGTCCGACGCGGCGCTGACTGGATCTTCGGGGCCCCGATAGGCGCGCATGTAGCGCCATGCCGGGATGCCGCAGGCCAACGCTGCGTTTCGGAACTTCATCATCGTCGTGAACTGGCCGTTGCCGAAGGAGTAGCGGTCGTAGCTAAAGACGTCCGTGTCACCGGCGGCGCACGCTTCGCGGAGGAACGCATCGATCTCCGGCGCCAAAAACGTAAAGTTGAAGACACGCAGGGGGTCGGGATCCGCAGCTCGAACACGCGCAAGAGCGCCCATGATGTCAGTGAAGTGCGCGCGATCGCGAGGCTCGTCACCGACCTGGTAACCGATAAGTCCAGCAGGCCTGGGGGAACCGCCCAAGAGCATGTTGTTCGTCGATGAGTTGCCGCGACTATCCACCCAGGTCAGCCAGCGAGAGTCGGGTCGTGCAGCCTTCCATCCCGCGATTGCGTCGGGCAGACCGGTTTGCCAGAGATGGACAGCGTTTGCGTTGAACTCGTCGAAGTAACGATTTGCCGCGGCAGCCGGTGGTGACCCCATGCGTACAGAGAGTGCGGAGACGAAGGGGTCGTTGTTTCGAACCCACTCCCACCCGCGGCTTCGCGGCCAGTCGGCTGGGAAGTCTGGAAGTGGGCCTGCGTCTTGAGGTCCTGCATCGGTGGGTCCTGCGTCGAAGCCAGGGCCAACGTCCATGCCGGGCCCGGCGTCTGAACCCGGGCCAACGTCTATGCCGGCAGCGTCCACACCGGGGACGTCCATGCCAAGCGCATCTACGGCAGCAGGCACATCTGTGGCCGAGGCATCGGAGCCACCGCCCGCGTCCGACGAAGAGTCATCTCCGCACGCCACGATCCATACAAGAAACAGCGAAGCGAAGCGGATCGAACTCATGGAATCAACTCTACCTGCGGGATGCTCATTCGCATATGTATCTCGATTCGAATTCCGTGAGGAGACCTCACAGAAATTCGGTCGTATCTCTTCAGAAGGTGCCGAGCAATGCGTACATTACGGCCGAAATCGGACCAAGGGTCAGACCAAGACGAAGAACTGGCAGACGCCGCCAGCGCTGAGACGGATGCCGTGAAACAAGCGGGGAAGAAACGTATGAAACGCAGCTGGAGACGGCAGTGGCAACGACTCCGTCCACGAAGTACGAAGTCCCATCGTCGGTTTTGTTGTTAAGACGAAACGAAACTCCTTAATCCGCCCACTGTCGAGTAATCTACCTTCGTGAAATCCGGGGACCTCGTCGATGGGCGCTATGAGATCCTTTGCGAAGTCGCATCTGGAGGAATGGCGACGGTGTATGCCGCACGCGTGGTGGGCGCAGTGGGCTTTGAGAAGCTTGTCGCCCTCAAGCGCATGCTCCCCAAAGTAAGCGCCGACGAGCGATACCGGGCCATGTTCCTCGATGAGGCCAAGGTCGCTGCGCACATTCGCAGCCCTTACGTGGTCTCAACCTTCGACCTAGGTGAGCAGTCCGATGGCTCGCTCTACATCGTCATGGATCTCGTCGTTGGCTCAGCGCTCTCATCGATCCTGGCCGGAAGCCAAGGCCGTCAGCTGCCGATAGGCGCGGTGGCGACGATCATTGAGCAGAGCGCGCGCGGACTACACGATGCGCACATTGCCGCGAATCACCTGGGAGAGCCGCTGCGCATTGTTCACCGCGACATCAGTCCCCAGAACCTGTTGGTTGGCATCGACGGCGCGGCTCGCATCACAGACTTTGGCGTCGCTCATGCCTCCGAGCGCTTGACCAAGACCGTTGGATTCAAAGTAAAGGGCAAGCTCTCTTACTGTTCGCCGGAGCAAGCTCGGGCGCAGCCCCTCGACCATCGGAGTGATATCTACGCCCTTGGCATCGTGATGTGGGAGACACTGGTGCTGCGGCGCCTCTTCCAGCGAAGCACGCCTATGGAAACGGTCCGAGCCCATGGGGAGCCCATTGCCTCGCCGTGCAGCTACCGCCCTGAGATTCCGCAGGAGCTTGCGAGTATCGCGCTGCGTGCTTTGGGACGCGATCCATCCGCCCGCTTTCAGAGCGCCCTTGAGATGGCAGAGGCCATTCGCTCAACGGGAGTTGGAGCACAGACGGCGGAGATAAAGTCGCTTGTCCTGGAGATGGCGGGAGCCTCCGTCACCACGCTGACGTCCAGCATCAAAGAAGCGATTGCCAGCTCGACGCTTCAACCTTCTATGTCGCCGCCTTCGCCACTCGCGACCCCGGTGGCATCCCGCACCCTCGCCACGAAGACGATGATGTCCCTCGAGGCCATCGACCTGAATAGCATCGCGCGGGCGGCGTCTGCTCCGCAGGCCCGAGAACGTCAACATCCCGGAGCGTTTCCTACGATGGCGGGGAAGAGAGGGGTTGCCAAAACGATCTTGGATCGGCCGTTGCCTCAGCAAACAATTCCCGCCTCACCGCCCAAACAAGAAGGTGGGCACCCGCAGATGCCCGCGCAGATGCCCGCGCAGATGCCCGCGCAGATGCCTGCGCAGATGCCCGCGCAGCTGCCCGCGCAGCTGCCCGCGCGATCGCCTCTGTACCAGGAGCAGCCCACACCGATGCCGCAGCCGGTGACCCAGACTCCACTGCTCACAGCGCCACCGAACGAGCACGACGGACGCGCGCGCCGCTACCGCATGATCGCCCTCATTGGAGGTATGCTCGTCCTTGGAATCGTTCTTGGCGCCGCAGTCGTCTACGCGCTCCTCTCTGACTCCCAACCAGCTGTGGCTTCGCCGACGCTCGGACAGGTCGGAGCACCGGGTCTCCCGCACGTGCCAGCAGCTCCGATGCCGCCAGCTCCAGTGCCAGCAGCAGCTCAAGCCGGGCGCGCCGGTGGTGCGCCGGTGGATCCCGCGGGCCTACCAGACAAACCCACATCTATACCCGCGCAGGCTCAG